>JASHQA010000002.1 GCA_030037785.1 Streptosporangiaceae bacterium | reverse complement strand
CCGAGGGCGGCCCGGTAACCGACGGGCACTTCCGCGACCGGTCTGGTGCCCGGCTGTCGCCTTGGCGGCCATCCGGCGGTTCCCGCCGAGGATCATGCGGCACACTGCGGCGTCGTGGCTGGTGCAAGATGGTGTGCCGCTCCTCATGACGAGAAACGGGCCTGTGCCGTGGTCGGGGTGGCCGGATTTGAACCGGCGGCCTCTTCGTCCCGAACTACGGGCAGGCATAGGCAGGACCGGGCGAGCCGCTGATAGTACGTCCGCTGACGTGCGTCCTGGTCTGCCGGTGTGCGCCATCGTTGCTGTACTTCCTTGCTGTACAACCTGGCACTTGCACAACGGATTGTCTCGCGGACAGGCGGTCCAGCTAGCAGCGCAGAGACGAGAAGTACCCGGCCGTCGGCAATGCGGCGGCGTTGGACCGGACTTGGCTGATCGGCTCTCTCCTTTGCCTGAGTTGGCCCAGCGACCTCGTTAACGCTCGGGCAGTGAGCAGCCGACGCTGAGTTGCGGTTTCCCCGGGGCCGGTGGTGTACGCCTTCCCTGCACGACACGCACGACTGCCTTGCTACTGCATGGCCTCTATGAGGGCTGCACCGGTGGCGTTGTCCGGGAAAGTTGTGACGGAGATGAACACCTGGGCGGCCTGTGCGCGGTGGCGCTCGTCAGCTTCGCGCTTCCGTTCGGCCAGCGACTCGGTCAGTTCTTGAGCCTGAAGCTCAAGCACGGGCTGAGAGCCTGCTGCCACGCTGCGGCGAGCATGAAGCTCCTCAGCAACGCGCCGGCGTTCCCACGTCTTGTCCGCCTCGCTGCGGAGCTGGTCTTCGCGCTCACGGTCCTGACGCCGCAGGTCCGCGTCATGCGCGCGGTCCTCGTGCCGCTTGTCGTCGTCGCGGGTCCGGTCGGTGCGGGCCATGCACACCGTGACGATGATCGTGGCGATCGCAGCGGCAGCAAGCGCGAACCCGGCGATCGCGGCGAGGGCGGTCCACTGCACCTGGCTGAGGCCGAGGAATGACATGGCGCGATAGTACGGCCGGGTCTTTGCGAGGATCTGATCAGGGAGCTTGGCCCGGTTGAGGGTCAGGCGGGAGTCCTGTGAGAACGGAACGCTCGCTCGCTATCCCGCGGCGCAGTCGGCTGATCTCTGCCGAGTTCCGCGGCGTCACAGTCAGCCCGTCGAGATGGGACTCCAGTGCCGCGAGATCGAGCAGGAGCTTCTGGCGCGTCGCTCGATTCGCGCTGTCCATTTCGCCGATCCGGTCAAGCAGTTGCTCCGTCTCCGTGCGCACCGAGTCGGGCAGGCCGTCGATGCGGAGCCTGCCGTCAGCGCCGCCGTACTCGCGGATGAGGTCACGCAGGCGATAGAGATCCTTCAGGCGCATCTTTATCTGGTCGGAGTCGTCCGTCACTGTCAGGCTCTCTTGCGCTCCCGGTCGCTGGCGGAGTGACGGCGAATCTCGGCAATGGTGCTACCGGACGCTTGCCGGTGCGGGCCGTATCGCTGGCGGGCGGCCTCGCCGGACGTGCCGAGCATCGCGCCGATCGCGGCCCACGTGTGGCCCTCGCCGCGTGCGACGTGCACGGCGGCGGTCAGGTCCCGCTCGGCGATGGCCCGGCGCTCGAACGCGCTGGCGATGTCGCGGAGCGGCCGGGCGTCCCGGATCTGCTCCGGGTCGGGCTCGTGTTCCTCGAAGCGCCTGGCAAGGTCGTCGGCGTGCTTCAAGATCTCCTCGGTAGTGCGCGGCATCAGCGGTTCCCTCCCCCTGGCAGGTACTTCTTGCGGGCGCGCATGGCGTGCACGATCACCGGGCCGTCCTCACTGTCGGCGATGCCTAGCTCGAGCAGGCTGGCGTCGCGTGCCGGGCCGACGAGCATCGTCAGGCCCTCGTCCACGTACTCGGTGCGGACCGGGTTGCGCCAGGCGTGCAGGATGTCCTCGTCCGGGACCCCGTGCCTGCGGGCGCTGTCCGCGATGAACGGCTCACCCATGCAAGTTACCTTGTCTCCGTGTCTGCTGGCAAGTTACCTTGCGGACCCGGCCCCGGCAACCAGGCGCGCCGGTAGCGAGCTACGCGGCGGCTCCGGTCATCGAGGACGCCCCAGCCGCCGCGAGCCGTCAGGCGGCGGATTGATCGTCACGGGACGGGATCGAGGCGCTGATGCGCCCTCAGCCGACCCCGGCCGGAGCAGTTGGCCGTGCTAGTCCAGTTCACGGCAGGTTGTGCGCGTCCATTGCCGCGCCGAAGTGCTGCTGGCAGAGCGCGCTGGTCGCGGTCTTGAGGTCTCGGACGCCCAAACTCTCCGGGCACTCAGGCGTCTCGGCAAGCAGCTCGGCACCTAGTTGTTGCTGTACTTTGCAGCTGTACGCCAGGAAAACAGTAAGAAAAGGCCACCCTCGGCGCAGAGAGAGTGGCCTGTGACCTGGGTCGGGGTGGCCGGATTTGAACCGGCGGCCTCTTCGTCCCGAACGAAGCGCGCTGCCAAGCTGCGCTACACCCCGCCGACCGCCCGAAAAGTCTAGCTGATCCGTGGTACCAGCGTGAGCAGCGAAGCCTCGGGCCGGCAGCAGAACCGGACCGGGGCGTACGGCGAGGTGCCCAGGCCGGCCGACACGTGCAACCAGGGCTCGCTGTCCGCGCCCGTACCGGGGTAGCGGTGCAGGCCACTGGCCATGTCCCTCGCTATCCCGCAGTTGGTCACCAGGGCGCCGGTGCCTGGCAGCCTGAGCTGGCCGCCGTGGGTGTGCCCGGCAAGCAGCAGGTCAAAGCCGTCGGCAGCGAACCGGTCCAGCACCGCGGGCTCGGGTGAGTGCAGCACGCCTAGCCGCAGATCGGCGCCCCGGTCTGTTGCGCCAGCAACCTTTTCGTACCTATCTCTGGCGATATGTGGGTCGTGAACGCCCGCGAGCTCAACGTCGTGCTCGCCGACCTTGAGCCGCGCCCGCCGGTTGCTGGCGTTGAACCAGCCGGCGCTCTCCATGCCCGCCCCGAGTTGCGCCCAGGGCAGGTCATCGACGTCCCTGGCGTGCTCGTCCGCGCTGGTGCGCCACAGGTAGCGCGCCGGGTTCCTGGGCTTCGGCGAGTACAAGTCGTTGGAGCCGTAGACGAAGACGCCTGGCCGGTGCAGCAGCGGTCCGAGTGCTGCCAGGAACGGCTCGACCGCCTGCGGGTGGGCTATGGAGTCGCCCGTGTTCACCACGAGGTCAGGCTCGAGCGCGTCCAGCGTGCGCAGCCACGACATCAGCCGGTGTCGGCCAGGGGTGAGGTGAGTATCCGAGATGTGCAGAATGCGCAGCGGTGCCACCCCTGGTGGCAGCACCGGGACGTCATGCTGGCGCAGGGCGAACCAGTTCCGCTCGATGACTGCCGAGTAACCGATGCCTGCTGCGCCGGCCACCGCCGCGGCCGTGAGGAGGGTTCGCGCTCGCATCCACTTATCGTGCCACGGCGCCGGCGGTTCGCCGTCCGTCCGCCGGCGCCACAGCCCGCCGGACCCCAGCCGGCACGGCAGGATAGGGCCCATGCCACTACTCAAAGATCAGCTCAGAGCCGATCTCACCGCGGCGATGAAAGCCCGGGATCAAACCCGCACCCGAGCCCTCCGGATGGCCCTGACCGCGATCAGCACCGAGGAAGTCTCCGGATCCACCGCGCACGACCTCACCGACGAGCAGGTCATCAGGATCCTGACCAGGGAAGTCAAGCGCCGTCGCGAGGCGGCCACGGCCTTCGCCGAGGCCGGCCGGGCTGACCGGGCCGCCGCCGAGGAGGCGGAAGAAGAGGTGCTGACCGGTTACCTGCCGACCCAGCTCGACGACGCGGAACTCGCCGCCCTGGTAGCGGCTGCCATAGCCGAGACCGGCGCCTCGGGCCCGTCAGGAATCGGCCCGGTCATGAAGGCCGTCACGCCGCGAGTAGCCGGCCGTGCGGACGGCAGCCGGGTTGCCGCGGTCGTGCGCAGTCAGCTAGCGGGCCAGTAGCCGGCCGGGTGGCCGTCCGCTAGGACGCGGCAGACCTGCCCCGCTACGTCGGCGGGCCCCCGCCGCCAGCCCCGCCACCGGTGCCGCCCGTACCCCCAGTGCCGCCAGCGCCTCCCGGGCAGTTGGCGCCGTTGTTGGTGGCGCCGTTGTTGGTGCCCGTGGTGGGCGGCGTGCAGCTGTTGGTCGTCGGCGCGCCAAACCCGCTGCCCAGCGAGAAGTACGAGCCCGGCGGGCTGGGGAAGAGCACGTCCGCGCCGAGGTCGGCGTGCAGGAACGTCACTTCCCAGGTCGCGCCCGGCGCGTTGTCACCGTACATCTGACCGGGGCAGACCTTCTCGTACCCGTACAGGGGGTCGGAAGCGTAACAAGAATTCTCACCCACCATCGCGCCGCTGCCGGTCGGATCGGTCGGGTTGAACACCGACACGTAACCGGTCAGGGTGGGGGTCCAACCGGCGAACGCGGCGTAGTAGCCGCCATTGGCGGTGCCGGTCTTCGCCGCCTCCGCGTGGCCGGGAGTGGCCCGGCCGGCAGCGGTGCCCGGTGAGTCCAGCACGCGCTGCAGGATGTAGTTGGCGGCGGCGGCGACGCCGGCCGGTATGGCCTGGTGGCAGCCCGCCGACTGCACCGGGAACTTCTTGCCGGTCGAGATCACCTCGATTTTCTCGATCGGCTGCGGGCTGCAGTAGACGCCGCCCGCGGCCACGGTGGCGTAGGCGGCCGCCATGTCCATCGGCGACACGCCGACTGCGCCGAGGGTGAAGCTGGAGACGTTGTCAGCCGACGGGAGGTTGAGGCTCTTGTCTGGCTGCAGCAGTGAGGACCCGTCGGCCCTGGTCATGCCCATGGTCACCGCCGTCTTGACCACGTTGCAGAGACCGACCTGCTTCTCCAGGTTGGCGAAGTAGGTATTGACGGACTCGACCGTGGCCTCGCCGAGCTGGTAGGTCTCGGACCCCTTGAACGCTGCCTCTGCGTTATTGAACTTGAACGCAGGGACGATACCGCCCTGGCAGTTGTAGAACGGGCCGACCGTCTCCGGGTTCTCGATGCTGATGGTGTGGCCGAACGGGTAGCCCTGCTCGAGCGCGGTGACCAGAGTGAAGATCTTCGATGAGGACCCGGTCTGCACGCCGTAGGGGTCGCCGCCGTACTGCGAGTTGACCGCGTAGTCGATGCTGTCCTGGCCGGGACCGGAGCCGTAGGTGCGGTTCACCGCGATCGCTCTGACGGCCCCGGTCCCCGGCTGCAGCAGCACCTCGGTGTCTGCGTTGTCGCCTGGATTCGCCGACGAATTCTGCGGCTCGACGGCGTTGACGGCGTCGTCAGCGGCCAGCTGGTCTTGCATGTCCATGGTCGTGTAGATGGCGAGGCCGCCCTGGTCGTTGACGGCCTTCCACACCGAGGGGTAGTCCAGTTCGAGCACGTGCTGGACGTAGTCGCAGAAGAATGCCTCCTGCGCGGCCTCCGGGCTGGTGCAGCCGGTGTTCAGTGGCGCGGACGACTGGTGCAGCGCGATCGGCGCCTTCACGGCGGCCTGGTAGGCGGCCTTCGAGATGTCGTGCAGCTGCCACATCCGGTACAGCACGGTGTTGCGCCGGTTAGTGGCAGCCCCTGGGTGCGTCACCGGGTCGTACGCGGTGGGTGACTGGACGATGCCGGCCAAGAGCGCGGCCTGCGGCAGTGTCAGCTGTGAGGCGTTCTCGCTGAAGTAGACCTGGGAAGCCACCTGGACGCCCCAGGCGTGGTTGTCGAAGTATGCGACGTTGAGGTACGCGGCCAGCAGCTGATCTTGGGTCAGCACGTGCTCGACGTGAGCGGCGAGCCGCAGGTCCTGGATCTTCCGGCGGAGATCGGGGTACACGGCGTTGTTCACCGCACGCTGGTTGGTGCCCGCCTGCAGCACCTTGACGTTCTTGACGTACTGCTGGGCGAGCGTCGATGCGCCTTGCAGCCCCGAGCCGCCCGAGTTGTGCAGCAGCGCCCGCAGGGTGCCGCGCGGGTCGAGTGCGCCCTGCGAAAAGAAGGTGCTGTCCTCGATTGCCACGATCGCGCTGCGCATGACCGGCGCGATCTGGCTATAGGTAACTGGCACCCGGTAGACGTCGTACGGGTACAGGTAGGTAATGACGTCGCCCTCGGAGTCGTAGAGCACCGACCGGACCGGCGGGGCGCCTAGCTGCCCGACCGGCAGGGTGTCGAAGGTGTTGGCAGCATCCTTGGCGGCGATGCCGACGACGCCGACCAGTGGCAGCGTGACGGCGGCGAGCAGCAAGCCGGCCACAACGGCCATGATGACTATGCGGCCGACCGTTTCGGACGCGAAGGCGGCGCGGCGAGCAGGGACCAGCACCCGAACAGGCTACGCTGTATTCGTAGTTACCAACCAATACCCAGCACATCGCGCTCGGGAAGCAACTAGCGGAGTCGCCCGAATGTCACTGAGAGTGACAGGGCAACGTCGCAGAACCCTTGCGGCTTCGCGGAGTCGGGCGAGCAGGTCGCGGAAGTGTAGCTACTAGTGGCTTGTGACTGTATAGCTCAACCGGGCTATTCAGGAATGGACCCGCTGGGGTCTAGCGCTGTCGCGCGGACTTCCGTAAGTTACTCTTCCGCGACCATCACTCGTCGGAGCACGACGCCCCGAGTCGGCTCCGGACCGCAACTGAACGCCACCCGGGCGTGATTTACCCCCTGCGGGCGTGACGATCAGAGGAGCTGGGCCACATGTGGATCACGGACTGGACTGCGCGAGCCGCGTGCAAGGGAACGGACCCGGACGAGCTATTCGTTCAGGGCGCGGCGCAGAACCGGGCCAAGCTGATCTGCCGCGGCTGCCAGGTACGGACCGAGTGCCTGGCTGACGCCCTCGACAACCGGATCGAGTTCGGTGTCTGGGGCGGGATGACCGAGCGGGAGCGCCGCGCGCTCCTGCGCCGGCGACCGGACGTGAGCTCGTGGCGCGAGTTGCTGGAGAACGCGCGCAACCACTACGAGCGCAGCGGGGACGAGCTCGTGGCCAGCTAGCTCCCGCGAGGCCGGGGCACGCCCCGGCGCCAGCAGGACTCCGGGTGACGGCGCGGTTAAGGCCGCGCTGCCGCAAACGCCTGCCCGATCACGCGCAGGCCGTCAAGGTCATGCACGTCTTCAGGCTGCGCCGGGACCTCGGCCACAGGGACCAGTGGGTGCGCGGCGATGAAGTGCTCGGCCGTCCGCCGCTGTGTCGCGGCGAGTTCCATCCGGTCCGTGTGCAGCCGCAGCGCGGCGATCGCCAGCACGCGCGCCGCGTCCTCGCCGCCGCCGCGCGCCGTGGCTGCCTCCGCAGCGTCCGTCTCGGTCGGCTGCAGCACCTCGGCTGCCGCGAGGCTGCGGGCTGCCGATAGCTGCGCGGCTGGCAGTCGCTGCACTCGGTTGAGGATGAGCCCGGCAAGCGGCATCCGCTCGGTGTCGAGGCGTTCCACGAAGTACGACGCCTCCCGCAGCGCATCGTCCTCCGGTGCGGCAACGACAAGGAACGCGGTGCCGGGGGCGCGCAGCAGTTGGTAGGTGTACTCAGCGCGCTCGCGGAAGCCGCCGAACATGGTGTCCAGCGCGGTGACGAACGTCTGCACGTCCCGCAGCACCTGCGTGCCGAGGATCTTGGTCAGCACACCCGTTACCACGCCGAACCCTGCGTTCAGCACCCGCAGGTAGGCCCGGCCACCGACCTTCGCGGGCGCGGTCAGCAGCCGCAGCAGCCGGCCGTCAAGGAACCGGGACAGCCGCTGCGGGGCGTCGAGGAAGTCGAGCGCGGACCGGCTCGGCGGCGTATCCACGACGATCAGGTCCCACTCGTCGGCCCGGCGCAGCTGACCGAGCTTCTCCATCGCCATGTACTCCTGTGTGCCGGCGAAGCTGGACGACAGCGACTGATAGAAGGGGTTGGCCAGGATCTGGGCTGCCCGGTCCGGGTCGGCATGGGCCTCGACGATCTCGTCGAAGGTCCGCTTCATATCCAGCATCATCGCGTGCAGGCTGCCGGCCGACTCGGCCCCGTTCCCTGCATGAGCGGTCATCGATCCGGTCTGCAGCCCCGGCACCAGCCTCGGGGTGTTGTCCAGTGAGGTGAGCCCCATGGACTGGGCAAGCCTGCGGGCGGGGTCGACGGTCAGCACGACGACGTGCCTGCCGCGCTCGGCGGCGCGCAGCCCGATGGCGGCCGCGGTGGTCGTCTTGCCCACGCCGCCCGCGCCGCAGCAGACGATGATGCGGATGCGGCGATCGTCGATGAGCCGGTCGACGTCAAGCTGAGGCGGGTTGCGTGTCATCAGGCCGCCTTCTGCGTGCGCAGTGCTGCGGCGAGCCGGTACAGGCCGGCCAGGTCGATGCCGCCGCTCACCCACGGCAGGTGGTAGCAGGGCTGACCGGTCTCGGCCAGACGATCAGCCTGCACGTTCTGCGCGAGCGCGGTCTTGGCCTGGTCGCACAGCTCGGCGGCAAGCGCGGCGGCGAGGTCGGCGCTGACGTCGAGCCCGGCCGACTTCAGACCGAGTGCGAGCAACGCCTGGTCCAGGTCGCCGTGAGCCGCGGCCTGCAGTTGCCCGGGTGGCAGCGCCAGGGTCCTGGTCATGTTCACGATGACGCCGCCCGGCCTGATGCCACCGAGCTGGCGGAGTTCGGCGATGCCATCCAGGGTTTCCTGCACCGGCATCTCCTCGAGCACGGTGACAAAGTGCACCACTGTCGCGGGCGACCGGATCACGCGCAGCACCGTGTCGGAGTGGCCCCTGATCGGGCCCACCCTGGCAAGGTCGGACACCTCCGAGGAGACGTTGAGGAACCGGGCGATGCGTCCGGTGGGCGGTGCGTCCATCACGACGGCGTCGTAGACCCGCCCGCCCTTGCCGTCCTTGCGCCGGACAGCTTCGGCAGCCTTGCCGGTCAGCAGGACGTCGCGCAGGCCGGGCGCGATCGTGGTGGCGAAGTCCATCACGCCGAGCTTCGCCAGCGCCGTGCCCGCGTGCCGCAGGTTGTAGAACATCTCCAGGTACTCGATGAGGGCCGACTCCGGATCGGCCACCAGCGCGAACACCTCGCCGCCCTCGTGGGCCTCGGTGCCGAGCCCAACGGCGATCCGCCGCTCGGCATACGGCAGCGGCGGCCGGTCGAACAGCTGCGCTATGCCCTGCCGCCCCTCCACTTCCATGAGCAGCACGTTCTTGCCGTCAGCGGCCAGGGCGAGCGCGAGGGCGCCGGCCACGGTTGTCTTGCCAGTACCGCCCTTCCCGGTGACGACGTGCAGCCGGACGCCGTCCCAGTCGGTGTCGCGGGTTGCCACGATTGGAGATTATCCGGGCAGCGCCACCGGTTGACGCAGGCGGCCGGGCAGGCCGCCACCCGGTGGCGCCGCGCTGGATGTCTGCTATTGACCACCCCGCCCCGCGCGTGCTGTCAGCGCGGGTCGCGACTCACTAGGCTGGGTCCTGGCGGGCTGCGAGCTCGTCGGCTAAGGGGCCTGCACAAGGAAGAAGGTGCTCGGGCCATGGAAGCAGCCATCGTGGCCATCGTGGTGATCGTCGTGCTGCTCGGGATCGTCACCGCCGGCCGGATGTTCAAGATCGTCCAGCAGTACGAGGAAGGAATCGTCTTCCGATTCGGACAGGTGCTGCCGGGGCCCCGCCAGCCTGGACTCCAACGGATCAGGCCGATCGGCGACAAGCTGGTCAAGGTCAACAGGCAGATCGTCGCGATGGGAGTGCCCGCCCAGGAGGGCATCACCCGCGACAACGTCAGCGTCCGGGTGGACGCGGTCGTCTACTTCAAGGTCGTCGACCCGATCAAGGCGACGATCAACGTGTACGACTACCAGAACGCTATCTCGCAGCGCGCCCAGACGTCGCTGCGGTCCATCATCGGCCAGTCCGAGATGGACGAACTGCTCGCGGAGCGGGACGAGGTCAACCGGCGGCTGTGCGCGATCATCGACGCGGGCACCGAGGGACCGTGGGGGGTCAAGGTTGAGAGCGTCGAGATCAAGGACGTGTCGCTGCCCGAGGGCATGAAGCGATCCATGTCCCGGCAAGCCGAGGCGGAGCGGGAGCGGCGCGCGCGGATCATCACCGCCGACGGTGAGTTCCAGGCGTCGAAGCGGCTGGCGGCCGCGGCCAACGTGATGGCCCGCGATCCGGCTGCGCTGCAGCTGCGACTGCTGCAGACCGTGGTCGAGGTGGCGGCCGAGCGCAACAGCACGCTGGTGATGCCGCTGCCGGTGGAGCTGCTGCGATTCTTCGACAAGTTCACGCCGGGCTCCGGTGGCTCCGCGTCGGACGCTGGCGGCGCCACCGCGGTGAGCGAGCCGCGGGATTACGGCGACGACCAGGTGCAGGCGCTGGAGACGCAGGCCAGGCGGGACGCGAACTCGATGGCCGACGCCGCTGCCCCGGCCATAGAGCACCCGGCCGACGGCCCAGCCGCGATCGGTGCCGCGGACGCACTCAATATCCCCGACGTCCCGGACATTCCTGAGCTCTCGCCGGAGGAGAAGGGCGACCTCGGCACGGTGCATCACACCAGTCGCGGCATGCCTGACGACGGTCCGGCCGCCGGCGACGGGGCAGGCGACCAGGAGGCCTAGTCGTCGGCGGCGCGCCGTGGACTAAGGTTCGGGCTATGGCCAAGTGGGAGTACGCAACGGTGCCCTTGCTCGTGCACGCGACCAAGCAGATCCTGGACAACTGGGGTGACGACGGCTGGGAGCTCGTCGCGGTCGTGCCCGGGCCGAACCCGGAGCAGCTCGTTGCCTACCTCAAGCGGGTCAAGGAATGAGCGCCGAGGGCTCTTCGCCGGCGGACCGGCTCGCCGCTCTCGGACTCACGCTCCCGCCCGTTGTCGCGCCGCTCGCGGCATACGTGCCCGCGGTCAAGTCCGGCACGA
>JASHQA010000137.1 GCA_030037785.1 Streptosporangiaceae bacterium | reverse complement strand
CCGGTCGAAGCCGACGCGTTCCAGCCGTTCCTGCCACGATTCGGTGCAGCCGTGCCTCGCCTGGGCGCGATCCCCGACGATCGTGAAGCTGCGGGATGGGCAGCGGAGCAGCAGCATCTGCCACTCGGCGTCGGTCAGCTCCTGGGCCTCGTCGACGACGATGTGGGCGAACGGGCCAGCGAGCCGGTCTGGGTCCGCGCTCGGCACTGCGGTCTGGTCGACCAGGGCGTCCCGGAAGTCCTCGCCACGGAGCATCGTCACCAGGCCGAAGCCGTACTCGTCGTCTGCTGCCTCGATGAGGTTGTCCACGACGCGCGCCATCTGCTCCCGTTCGGCGGCGACGGTGGCAGCGCGCCGACGCTCGCGTCGTGACGCGTCCGGGTCCCCGAGCCGCTGCCGGGCAGCGTCCAGCAGCGGCAGGTCTGAAAGCGTCCAGGCCGCCGCGTCGCGGCGCTGCAGTCTCTGAACGTCAGCGGGGCTGAGCCAGGGAGCGCACAAGCGCAGGTATGCGGGTACCGACCACAGGTCCCCGACTAGGTCACTCGCCCAGAGCAGCGGCCAGGCGCGGTTCAGGGCCGTGAGCAGTTCGGCGTTCTGCCGCAGCGACTTGCGGAACAGGTCAGCCGCCACGTCGCCCTCGTGCTTGTCCATCAGGACCGCGACCAGTGCGTCGAGAACCTGATCGCGCGCCTCGTTGTGCGGAGTACCAGGATCTGGCGCGTCAAACGCTTCGGCCCAGTCCTCGGCGCTCAGCCAGAGGTCGGACCAGGGGGTCTCGACCGTCATCCCCTCGGCGGGCGGCTGCTCGTAGAACCTGACGGCCGGCTCGATCGCGCTCAGCAGCTGCGCGGACGACTTGAGCCGGGCCGCGGCCGGGTCGACCTCGATGGTCGCCGTGGCTCCCTCGGCGACGAGGTCCCGCAGCGTACACATCTGCACGCCCTCCTCGCCGAGGCTGGGCAGAACGTCGGCGACGTAGGCCAGGTAGGGCTGGTGCGGACCGACGAACAGCACGCCGCCGCGGCGGTGACCCAGCCGGGGATCGGAATAGAGGAGGTAGGCGGTGCGGTGCAGAGCGACGACCGTCTTACCCGTACCGGGGCCGCCGTCGACCACGAGAGCGCCGCGGGACCCCGCACGGATGATCGCGTCCTGGTCGGCCTGGATGGTGCCGAGCACGTCTCGCATCCGGTCCGACCGACTGGCCCCGAGGCTGGCGATGAACGCGGACTGGTCATCGAGCGCGGCGCGGGTTTCCAGCCCGTCCGGAGTGAAGACCTCGTCCCAGTAGTCGCTGACCCGGCCGCGGGTCCACCGGTACCTGCGACGGCTTGCCAGGCCCATCGGGTTGGCGTGGGTCGCGCCGAAAAACGGCTCAGCCGCGGGGGAACGCCAGTCCACCAGTAGCTGGCGACCCGCGCTGTCCCTGAGGCCAAGCCGGCCGACGTACCCGGGCTCGGCGGCGGCATCGGCGCCGACCATGCGCCCGAGGCACAGGTCCAGGCCGAAACGGCGCAGCGCGCGCAGCCGAGCGGTCAGTCGGTGGATCTCCAGGTCCCGGTCCATCGCTTCCTGGCCGATGCCGCCGGGGGCCCTGCGCTCGGCATCGAGGCGATTGGACAGGTCGGCGACCGACTGCTCGAGGCTCGCCGCGATGGCTGCGAAGCGCTGCTCGTCGGCGCCGATCAGCGCCGGGTCGGCCTTGGCGATAAGGCGGTCGGGAAGGTCAAACGCGCTGGTACTCCGGGGACTCACGGCATCAGCTCCGATCTGAGGTCGGTTGCCGCCATCGCGCGCAGCGGGGCGCCGGTTGCTGAGCGTGGTTCAGCGGCGTCCGCCCTCTCCCTAGTTCCGCAGGTTCGGGCCTCGGCCAGCGATTATGCGGCACGAGCCGGGTCTTGCCGCAAGCCCCCCAGCGGGCTATAGATTGAAACCGGAGGGGAGTGCTTGGCGCCTCCGCTCGGATTCAGTTGCCGGAGCGCTGCCGCGGTTTCTGGGCGGTCCTTTTGGCCGCGTCGCTGACCGCGGTCAGCCGGACCTTGTGCGCATCGAGGAACCTGCTGACCTCGCCAAGCTCCTCGGGTGTCAGCTGACAAACCAGCTTGCCGCGCAGTCGGCGCGGCAGCAGCGCCGCGACGGCGTCCGCACCGGGCAGCCGCCTCAGCGCAGCTGACAGCGCGTCCTCACGATGCAGAAACGCGTGGTCGAGCAGCCGCTTGAACGCTTCGGCGGATGCGACGCCGAACGGACTGGCGACGGGCGATAGCCGCACCAGGGCGCTGTCGACGCTGGGCGCCGGTGCGAACGCCGAGCGCGGGACGGTGTCAAGCAGCTGCGTTCGTGCCAGGCGCTGGACCGTCACGCTGATCCTGCCGTAGCCCGCGTCCCCCGGCCCCGCGCAGATGTGCCTGGCCATATTTTCCTGGAGCATGACCACGCCCTGGGAGAACGGGTAATCCAGCAGCCGGAGAATAAGAGGCAGGGCGATACGGTACGGCAGATTCGAGACAACCTTGCTGAACAGCGGGAGCGGGACGTCCAGCGCGTCTCCCCAGAGTGGCGTGATATTTCCGAGAGCCTCGGCAAGGCTTTCTAGTCTCGGCCGGAACTGCTGGTCGCATTCCACCGCAATGACCTGCCCGGCGCGTGTCGCCAGGTGCTCGGTGAGGTTGCCGATTCCGGCGCCGATTTCCAGGACCGTATCCTCGGCGCCAACCTGGGCGTAGCCGACTTCGCGGGCCAGAATGCGCCCGTCCATCAGAAAGCTCTGCCCCAGCTCGGGTTGCGGCCTGATGTTGCGCAGCAGGTCAGTCATGCCCGAAGCGACGTGTTCCCGTGCACGCTCCCGATACTACGAGGCCCCCGGCCGCGGCACCGCGCCGCTAGCCTGCGTGAATCCGGGTCGCTGCCGCGGGCAGCGGAGGTATTCCGGACGCGCAACGTCCGTAACTGCTTTTACGCTGCCTCATTGAGCCCGAGGCCGACCCGGAAGTGAGGTGCGATGACCGAGTACACGATCAAGCCGCTTGATGCCCATACGTGGGACGCTTACGTTCGGCTTCTCGATAAGCACAAGGGCGCGGGATTCGGGGCTGGTTGCTGGTGCACTTGGTTCCACCCGCGAACGGAGACGGGCCGCGAGGCCGAGACTGGGCGGGCCTGCAAGGAGCGGTTAGTCCGGGAAGGCAAGGCGCACGCTGCCGTAGTGTTCGACGGTGACGTCGCTGTGGCCTGGTGTCAGTTCGGGCCGCCAGCCGAACTCCCGGGCATCCATCACCGGAAGGACTACGAAGCGCACCTGAAATCCTTGCCCGACTATCGCCTCACCTGCATCTTCGTGGACAGGAATCACCGGCGCGAAGGGCTGGCCAGGGTCGCACTGGACGGGGCGCTCGAGC
>JASHQA010000136.1 GCA_030037785.1 Streptosporangiaceae bacterium | reverse complement strand
GCCTCCTGGGTGACCAGCGGCGTGGCCGCGGTCGACGTGTGCGACGCCGCGGCGCGCTGGCCGGCCGCGGACCGGCCGCCTACGACGGTCAGCACCGGCAGGGTGCGGCCGACCCGCCGGGCCGTGCGGGCGAACGCGCGCGGGCTGCCGAACGACTCCACGTAGAGGATCGCCAGCTTCGTCTGCTGGTCTTGCTCCCACCAGCTGAGCATGTCGTTGCTGGACACGTCGTACTTGTCGCCGACCGACGCAAACGACGACACCCCGATGCCGAGCCGGCCGAGGTGCTCGAGCAGGGCGATGCCCACGCCACCGGACTGCACCACCAGGCCGGCTGCACCACCGAGTGGAACCGACACGGCGAAGGTGGCGTTGAGCCGCGGTGTGCTGGTCGCCAGCCCAAAGCAGTTGGGGCCGACCAGCCGCATCCCGTAGCGGCGGCAGATCGCGAGCAGGTCGGCGCCGCCGGCGCCGAGTCCGGCGGTGATGACGACGAGCGCACGCACGCCCCTGCGACCGCACTGCGTGGCCACGGCGGGCACCACATCGGGCGGCACCGCGATGATCGCCAACTCCGTGCCCGCGGGCAGGTCGTCGGCCGACGCCAGGCACGCCATTCCTTCCATGGACCGGCCGAACCTGTTGACCGCGTAGATCGGTCCGCCAAAGCCGCCAGCGACGATGTTGTGCAGGATCTCACGGCCCACCGAGCCACGGCGGCGGCCGGCGCCGATCACCGCGACCGAGGCGGGCCGCAGGACGTGCGTCAGGCTGGCCACGTCCGCGCTGCTGGCGCGCGTTGCGACCGCGTCCAGGTAGCGGTCAAGCTCGGCACCGTCATGATCGGGCAGCGGAATGGTGACGTCGAGCAGGCCGTCGGAAAAGTGGCGCTCGATCGGCAGCCCGGCGTCCGCAAACACCTTCTGCATCGGCATGTTCTCCGGCAGAGTCGCCCCCGAGAACGCGGTCAGGCCGCGCTGCCTGGCCAGCGAGACCAGGTGCTCGAGGAGCAGCGTCGCCACGCCACGGCCGTGCATGTCGTCGGGCACCGCGAACGCGATCTCGGCGAGACCCGGTCGCCGCGTCAGTTCGTAGCTTGCCACCCCGACCAGCCGACCGTCCCGATGAGCCAGCAGGGCGGCGTGATCAGGGCTGGCTGGGCGGCACACCCGCTGGGCCTCTCGCTCGGGTGCCAGCGGGCTCAGGCTGAAGAACCGCAGGTAGGTGTTATCTGGCGACATGTCCTCGTGCATCTGGCGGACGTCGGCGCAGTCGTCGGGGCTGGCGGCGCGGATTGCGACCGTGCTCCCGTCCGCCAGGAGCGCGTAGCTGGGTGGTGCCGACGTTGTCATGACACGAGCGTGCCGACGAAGTCCCGGCCGGCGACACCGGCGAACGGGCCGCGGTGCCGGGACCAATGTCCTTCGGTGGGCGGGAGGGACCCATCCGCCTCTCGTGGATCCAGATCTCGCAGGTGTGCTGGCCCCCCGTGGCGCCAGTAGCTCCGCGACTCCATGTCCATAGGTCCCTCCCGCAGCACCGACACCATCGCTCCCCGGGCCGGTTGGCCTAGGGCCGAAGGTCCTCGCCGTCGGCACTTTCGGCCCTGTCAGCGTGCGTCCGGGCGCAGTTGACTCGGCACTGCTAGGCAGGAGCGAGAGGAGGCGTGAACGATGAGCACGCTGATTCGCAGGGATGCGCGGGCGCTCGGCGAGGTGGTCGACTGGCTCGAGGCGCCGTGGACCATCCTGCGCCCGGTCGCCGGTCACCCGATGCGCGTGGAGGATTTCGTCCGTGACGACAGCTACATCATCCGGGCTGAGCTGCCCGGTGTCGATCCGGACCAGGACGTGGAGGTCACGGTCGCGGACGGCATTCTGACGATCAGGGCCGAGCGGCGCGAAGAGAGCGCCAGCAAGCACCACTCGGAATTCCGCTACGGCACCTTCAGCCGCAGCCTGACGCTGCCGGCCGGCGCCGACGAGGAGCACGTCGAGGCCATCTACGGCCACGGCATCCTCGAAGTCACCGTCAAGCTCACCCCAGAGGGGGCAGCCAAGACGGCACGGAAGATCCCGGTCAGGCAGCATCAGCACGTCAAGGCGACCTGACGCTCCGAGCGGCCGGCCAAGCTCGACACGCCAGCCGGCTGATAAGGACAGGGGCGACGCTCAGAACGCGCCGCCCCTGTCGCATGGCGGTCGAGGCCATTGGTCCCGCCAGCCCGGGGCCCACGACTCCGGTCGGCCAGCAGTCCCGTCGGGCACGCTTCAACCAGCGGCTGACCGGCCGGACTGGCCCAGCCGAGGAGGGGCTTAGATGCTGCAGATCCGGATCCACGGCCGAGGTGGCCAGGGTGTGGTGACCGCGGCCGAACTGCTGTCGGCGGCCGCCTTCCGCGAGGGCCAGCACGCGCAGGCGTTTCCCAGCTTCGGCTCGGAGCGCACCGGAGCGCCGGTGCTATCGTTCTGCCGGATCGATGACAAGCCGATCCGGGTCAGGGAGCCGGTGCTGCATCCGGACGTGCTGGTCATCCAGGACCCGACGCTGCTGCACCAGGTCGACGTGTTCGCCGGCGCCACCGACAGCGCGCTGCTCTTGATCAACTCCACCCGTCCGGCAGCCGACCTCGGCATCTCCGCCTTCACCAGCCGGCTGCGGCCGGGCGCCGTGCTGACCGTGCCCGCGACCGAACTCGCTGAGCAGCACGTCGGACGCCCGGTTCCGAACTCCGCGCTGCTAGGCGGCTTTGCCGCGCTGTGCGGGGCAGTGTCGATCGAGTCCGTCGCGGCGGCGATCGGCGACCGGTTCCCCGGCCCGATCGGTGTCGGCAACGTCGCGGCCGCGCGGGCGGCCTACGCGGCAGCAACTGCCCAGCTCGGCCGCGCGGCGACCAACTGCAGCACAGCGAGCCCCGCCGGTGCGCAGCCCGCCGGTGCGCAGCTCGCCGGTGCGCGGCCAGTCGCCGCCAGGCCGGCGTTCGGCACCGCGCGCATCGGCCAGATCGAGGGGTCGCGCGGCGTGGCCGCAGCGGTGGCGCTGAGCCGGCCCGAGGTAGTGTGCGCGTACCCGATTTCGCCGCAGACGCACATCGTCGAGGCCCTCGCCGCACTGGTGAAGGCCGGGGAGCTGGCGCCGTGCGAATTTGTCAACGTGGAGTCGGAGTTCGCCGCGATGTCGGTGGCGATCGGCGCGTCCGCGACCGGAGCCCGCGCCTACACGGCGACCGCCAGCCAGGGCCTGCTCTACATGACGGAGGCGCTGTACAACGCCGCCGGCCTCGGGCTGCCGATCGTGATGACGGTGGCCAACCGCGCCATCGGCGCCCCGATCAACATCTGGAACGACCACAGCGACGCGATGTCGCAGCGCGACTGCGGCTGGATCCAGCTCTACGCCGAGACCAACCAGGAAGCACTGGACCTGCACATCCAGGCGTTCCGGATCGCGGAGGAAGTCTCGCTGCCGGTCATGGTGTGCATGGACGGGTTCGTGCTCACGCACGCGCACGAGCGCCTGGAGATCCCGAGCCAGGAGCAGGTGGACCGGTTCCTGCCGCAGTACGAGCCCCGCCAGCTGCTCGACCCGGACAACCCGGTCTCCATCGGCGCCATGGTCGGCCCGGACGCGTTCACCGAAGTGCGCTACCTCGCGCACACCAGGCAGGACCAGGCACTCGAGCTGATCCCGGACGTGGCGGCCTGCTTTGCCGGGCACTTCGGTCGGAACTCCGGCGGCCTGGTGCGCCCCTACCGGACGAACGACGCGGACACCATCGTGGTAGCGCTCGGCTCGGTGCTCGGCACGATCAAGGACACCATCGATGAGCTGCGCGGTGACGGGATGAAGATCGGGGCGCTCGGAATCGTCTCGTTCCGCCCATTCCCGCTCGCGGCGGTGCTCGCCAGCGTGCAGCACGCCAGCCGGGTGGTGGTCATCGAGCGCGCGCTCGCGGTGGGCATCGGCGGGATCGTGTCGGCGAACGTGCGGATGGCGCTGTCGGACCGTCCGCTGCCCGGCTACACGGTGATCGCCGGTCTCGGCGGTCGCGCGATCACGAAGTCCTCGCTCCGGGACCTGTTCACCCGCGCGGCCGCTGACGACCTGCCGGCCCTGACGTTCCTGGACCTCAACACGGATCTGATCGACCGCGAGCTGCGGCGGGCAGCCGCGTCCCGGCGGTCCGGGCCGGCGGCCGAGAACATCCTGCGCGACCTCGGCGCCGTCGCGCACAAGATCGGATAGGAGGCCCGTCATGCCGACTCAGCCGATCAAGTTTTACCAGGTTGGCAGCTTCGCTGTCGGCAACCGGCTACTCCCCGACGACCAGCGCTCGGTTCAGTCCGAAGCCGCCAGGACCAACGCGCTGAACTGCGGTCACCGGGCCTGTCAGGGCTGCGGCGAGGCGCTCGGCGCGCGGTACGCCCTCGACGCGGCCATGCGCGCGACCGGCGGGCAGCTGATCGCGGTGAACGCCACCGGGTGCCTGGAGGTGTTCTCCACGCCGTACCCGGAGACCTCGTGGCAGATCCCGTGGATCCACTCGCTGTTCGGCAACGCCCCGGCCGTGGCCACGGGCATCGCGGCCGCGCTGCGCGCCAAGGGCCGCACGGACGTGCGGGTCGTCGGCCAGGGCGGCGACGGCGGCACCGTGGACATCGGGTTCGCGTGCCTGTCCGGCATGTTCGAGCGCAACGACGACGTGCTGTTCATCTGCTACGACAACGAGGCGTACATGAACACCGGCGTCCAGCGCTCGGCTGCCACCCCACCCGCCGCGCGCACCACGACGACGCCAGCAGTCGGCCCGCAGCCCGGCAACGCCTTCGGCCAGGGCAAGAACGCGCCGCTGATCGCGATGGCGCACGAGATCGGCTACGTCGCGACCGCGACCGTGGCCGGCCTGCGTGACCTTGAGCGCAAGGTGAGCCGGGCGATGGAGTTCCGCGGCGCCCGGTACCTGCACATCCTCGTGCCCTGCCCGCTCGGCTGGGGCAGCGCGCCAGCCGACACCATCAAGATCGCCAGGCTGGCCGAGCAGACGGGCCTGTTCCCGGTCTTCGAGGCAGCGGCCGGCGAGGTCGTCAGCGTGTCGAAGATCCGCCGCAAGGCCCCGGTCGAGGACTACCTCAGGCTGCAGACCCGGTATGCGCACCTGTTCAAGGACGCCGACGGCGCCGCAACCATCGCACGGCTGCAGCGGATGGCCGACCGGAACATCGCCAGGTTCGGCCTACTTGACGCCGGCTCCCCTGGCGCGGCCCAGCCAGCCACCACCTCGGGCGAGGAGGGGGCGTGATGGACAAGCCGTTCGCGATCACGCTGGACCCCGGCTCCAGCAGGGCCAACAAGACCGGATCGTGGCGAACCGAGCGGCCCGTGTACGTCGACCTCATGCCGCCGTGCAACCACGCCTGCCCGGCGGGCGAGGACGTCCAGCAGTGGCTCTACCGGGCGGAGGATGGCGGCTACGAGTCAGCCTGGCAGCAGGTCATGGCGGCCAACCCGCTGCCCGCCGTCATGGGCCGAGTCTGCTACCGGCCGTGCGAGACCGCCTGCAACCGGGGACAGCTCGACGCGGCCGTGGGCATCAACTCGGTGGAGCGTTTCCTCGGCGACCAGGCCATCACAGCAGGCTGGACCGTTCCGGTCACCGCGCCGGACAGCGGCCGCCACGTGCTGATCGTGGGTGCCGGGCCGTCCGGTCTGTCCGCCGCCTACCACCTGCGGCTCCTCGGCCACCGGGTAACGATCCGCGACCAGGCGCCGCGGCCCGGCGGGATGATGCGCTACGGCATCCCCGCCTACCGGCTGCCGCGCGACGTACTGGACGCGGAGATCGACCGGATCCTGGCCATGGGGGTCACGTTCGAGCAGGCCACCGTCACCGACGTCCGGACGGCGATGGCCGAGGGCGGCTTCGACGCCGCCTTCCTCGCCGTCGGCGCGCAGCACGGCCGCCGGGCCTACATCCCGGCGGGTGACTCGGCGAGAATCCTGGACGCAGTGACCCTGCTGCACGCCACCGCAGACGGCGAGCCACCCCAGCTAGGCCGGCGCGTCGCCGTCTACGGCGGCGGCAACACCGCGATGGACGCCGCGCGGACCGCGCGCCGGCTGGGCGCGGCCGACGCCGTCGTCGTGTACCGGCGCACCAGAGACCGGATGCCCGCCCACGACGTCGAGGTCGAAGAGGCCGCAGACGAAGGGGTGCGGATGATGTGGCTGTCCACCGTCGCCGCCGCCGACCAGGGCAAGCTCCGCATCGAGAAGATGCGGCTCGACGAGACCGGCTTCCCGCAGCCGACTGGCGAGTTCACCGAGCTCGCGGCCGACACGCTCGTGCTGGCGCTCGGCCAGGAGAGCGAACTGTCGCTGCTGGACGGCGTGCCGGGCATCACGATCAGCGACGGCGTCGTCCAGGTCGGGCCAGACCTGATGACAGGGCACCCCGGCATCTTCGCCGGCGGCGACATGGTGCCAGCCGAGCGCACCGTCACCGTCGGCATCGGCCACGGCCAGAGAGCCGCCCGCGGCATCGACGCCTGGCTGACGGAAGACCACGAGCAGGGGAACGAAGCGGACCGGGCCAGCGCCGTCGGCACGGCCGCCGCCGAGCCCCGGCTGGCCGACTTCAGCCGGCTCAACACCTGGTACTACTCCGACGCCCCGGCCACCGTGCGGCCCCAGCTGGACGCGGCCCGTCGGATCTCGACCTTCCACGAGGTCACCAGCGGACTCAGCGAGACCACCGCGCTGTTTGAGGCCCGGCGCTGCCTGTCGTGCGGCAACTGCTTCGAGTGCGACAACTGCTACGGCGTGTGCCCGGACAACGCCGTGATCAAGCTCGGCTCCGGCCAGCGGTACCAGATCGACCTCGATTACTGCAAAGGCTGCGGCATCTGCGCCGCCGAGTGCCCCTGCGGCGCCATCGACATGATCCCCGAACGGATCTGACGCCGTGGGAGTGGGTTTGCTATGGGCGGAGCCATAGCAAACCCACTCCGACGCTGCCCGACCGGGCGCACGCTCCGGCTACCGTGACGTGCCGCGCGGGTTGGCCTCGCCACCGGCGCTGCCGGGGGCATCGCCGGCGGCGTCACTGCGCTCGCGGCCCTGCCGCAGCCGGCCCAGCCGCTCACCGCCGGGAACGACCGGACGCAGCTCCCGGTCTAGTCCGTAGCAGACGGGGATGCCGGTCGGCACCTCGAGCAGAGCGCATTCCGCGTCGCCGACGCCGTCCAGGTGCTTGATGAGCGCGCGCAGCGTGTTGCCGTGCGACACGACGAGCACGCACCGGCCGGTCACCAGATCCGGCACGATCGCGTCGCACCAGTACGGCAGCAACCGCGCCGTCACGGCTGCCAGCGACTCCGTCCGCGGCCGCGCGTCGGGCGGAATGACGGCGTACCGCGGGTCATGCCACTGCGAGTACGGGGCGTCCTCCGGCATCGGTGGCGGCGCGTGATCGTACTGCCTGCGCCAGGCGAGGACCTGGCGCTCGCCGTACTCGGCCCGGACCTGATCCTTGTCCCGCCCTTGCAGCGCGCCGTAGTGATTCGAGTTCAGCCGCCACGAACGGCAGACCGGGATCCAGGCCCGCTCGCACTCGGCGAGGGCCAGGTCGGCGGTCTGGATCGCGCGGCGCTGCAGCGACGTGTGCACGACCTCCGGCCTCAGGTCGTGCTGGGCCAGCAGCTGCCCGGCCCGCGTGGCCTCGCCCTCGCCGACCGGGCTCAGCGGGATGTCCACCCAGCCAGTGAAGAGGTTCCGGGCGTTCCACGCGCTTTCGCCGTGCCGCAGCAGCACTAGCCGGAATGCAACGGCTGCGCTCGCTGGCACGCGCCTCACCGCGCGACGGAGTCTCGGATCACCACGACCGGGCACCTGGCGTTCTGCACCAGGTGCTGGCCGGTCGAGCCGAGCAGTGCCCCGATGAATCCGCCGTGCCCTCGGCTGCCGACCACGACCAGATCGGCGCCAGCGGATGCGTCGACGAGCGCTTGCGCGGCGTTCCCCTCAACGACCCGATACCGGATCGGGCGCGCGTCGGCACCCACCGAGATCTCGGCGATGGCGTCGGTGACTGTCTTGGTGGCGAGTTCGGAGAAGTTGACGTCGAGTACCGGCACCGGGTAGCCGTAGGCCGTCGGGAACTCCCAGGCCGTGACGGCCTCCACCACCGCGCCGGTCAGGCGTGACTGCCCGACTGCCCACGCGAGCGCCTGTTTCGACGACGCGGATCCGTCCACGCCGACCACGATCCGGTGTGCTGACTGGCGGCTCGGTTCAGCCGTCATTGCCCCTCCTCACCGACTACGAGCGCCGGATTTCCTATCGCGTCCACGACGGCCCCAGCGCTGCCCACTCCTGTGCCCAGCTGGCCATCCTGTGCCTGTCCAGCAGATATCTCAGGGCATACCACGCCAGCCACAAGCCCAGGCCCACGCCCAGGGGCACTGCCACCAGCACCGCGACAACCTGCGCCGTGATCTGGCCCGACGTGGGTGGCGGCTGCTGATCCTTCCCGGCAGCATCGACCCAGATCCGCACGGCTGTCCCCGCTGGTGTACCCGGAATCGCTGGCACGTTACCGACGTGCGTAGACCCCGCTACGGTCCATCGTGCTTTCGCCCAGACCACGGCTGACCCCGCCGCGGCGGAGTATTCCGTCGGCACCGCGCGCAGCAGCACAGCCGTTACCTGCCGGAGCGGCTCGTCACGCTGCGCCCGCACGGCGCTGGCGCGCACCAAGCTGGCGGCACAGGCCGCAGACAGCACTGCGAGCGGCAGGTAGGCAATGATCAGCGCGAGCGCACACCAGCGCTCGATCCGGTCCGACATGCGACGCAGTTCGTTACCGTCAAGCGCGAGCTGGCGCATCACGCGCGCGCACCTTGCATCTGCCGGTCGCATCGTCCCTCCCCCAGCCTCCCCGTCAGCCTTGCTGGCGCCGCCTAACCGCAAGCAGGGCTGACAGTCCATGGCTGCGCGGACCTTGGTCCTCGAGGTCGTCGCGACCACGCCGCGCTGCTCCGCGGCCAGGGAGGTGCCGCTTGATGGCTTGGTGCCGGAGGCCGCCGTGCGGGATCGACTCAGCGGACGCGCTCGGCGGTCGGGTGTAGCGCACACCTCCAGGCCCTCCCCAGCGTAGGCCGGAGGTGGCGCTTCGCGACGGGACGATACGTACCGATGCTGAGGGTTGGCTGAATCTGCGGTCAGTGTCACGCCCGCAGTCACCGGGTGGTTCAGACCCGCCTCTTACTGAAGCCCGGTACGGACCGACGTAATGCGCTGGGTGTTGAAGCCCAGCCAGTGCATGCGGCCGACGTAGCGCGCGTGCTCGACCTTGAGGCACCGGTCCATGATCACTGTCAGGCCGCCTTCCTCAGCGATCCGGCCGCCTTCGGAGTTGATCACGCCGAACTGGCACCACAGGGCGCCGGCCCGGATCGCGACGGCGTCACGCGCGATCTGCGGCAGTGCGTCCGGCGCGCGGAAGACGTTGACAATGTCAACCGGGACCGGCACCTCGAGCAGGCTCGGGAAGCACGTCTCCCCGAGTATCTCGCGCTCGCGCGGATTCACCGGGATCACGCGGTAGCCGTGCCGCTTGAGGTAGTAGCCGACGAAGTAGCTGGCCCGTAGCTCGTTGGCGGACAGGCCGACAACCGCGATCGTGTCCGCGGTGTGGAGCACACGCTGGATCATCAGCGGGTCCTGATAGCGCACGAGATCCGTCATGCCGTCGTCACCTGCTGCCCCGCTGTGGCTTCGACGAGCGCGAAGCCCTGCGCCAGGTCCCAGATCAGGTCGGCAGCCGTCTCGGTGCCCACAGACAGCCGCACCGTCCCCGGCCCCACGCCGGCCGCCCGCAGCTCGGCGTCGTTCAGCTGGCGGTGCGTCGTGCTGGCCGGGTGAATGATCAGGCTCTTCGCGTCGCCGACGTTAGCCAGGTGGGACCAGAGCGTGACACCGCGGATGAGATCCTGCCCGCCGGCCCGGCCGCCGGCGCAGTCGAACGAGAACACCGCGCCCGCGCCACGCGGCAGGTACTTCTCCGCCAGCGGCCGGTACTTGCTCGACGGCAGGCCCGGGTAGGCCACGTTCGACGCCAGCTCGTGCGACTCGAGGAAGCCCGCGACCGCCAGCGCGTTGTCGACGTGGCGTTCCATCCGCAGGGACAGCGTCTCAAGCCCCTGCAGGAACAGGAACGCGTTGAGCGGCGCGAGCGCCGCGCCCAGGTCGCGCAGCGTCTCGGCCCGCAGCTTCATCAGGTAGCCGTATGTTCCGAACGTCTCGTGGAACTGCAGGCCGTGGTATGCCGGCGAGGGGTCAGCGACGACGGGAAAGCGGCCGTTAGACCAGTTGAACGTGCCAGCCTCGACGACAACGCCGCCGATGCTCGTGCCGTGGCCGCCGATGAACTTGGTCGCCGAGTGGACGACGATGTCGGCGCCCCACTCGATCGGGCGGCACAGGTACGGTGTCGCGAACGTGTTGTCCACGATCAGCGGCACCTCGCGGGCGTGCGCGATCGACGCCACGGCCTCGATGTCCAGCACGTTCCCGGCCGGGTTGCCGATCGTCTCCCCGAAGAAGGCCTTCGTGTTCGGGCGGACCGCCTGCCGCCACGCGTCGAGGTCGTCTGGATTGACCCAGGTAAGCTCCACGTTCATCTTGCGCAGCAGGTGCTTGAACTGGTTCACCGTCCCGCCGTAGAGGGCTGACGACGACACGACGTGGTCGCCGGGCTGCAGCATCGTGAACAGCGCGGCAGCCTGTGCGGCGATCCCACTGGCGAACGCCACCGCGCCCGCCCCGCCCTCAAGGTTAGCGACCCGCTCCTCGAACACCGCGACGGTCGGGTTCATGATGCGCGAGTAGGTGTTCCCGTACTCCTGCAGGTTGAAGTACGCGGCCGCGGACTCCGGGTCCTCGAACACGTAGCTGGTCGTCTGGAAGATCGGGACCGCCCGTGCCCCGGTGTTCGGG
>JASHQA010000135.1 GCA_030037785.1 Streptosporangiaceae bacterium | reverse complement strand
TCATCGTCGGTCAGCCGTTCGACACCCGCCTCGAGTGCCTGGCCTGTCAGCTCCGCGAGCACAGAACACGGCGCCATCACATCAGCTGGGCCGCCGCCCTCGAATCCACGGGCGCCGCGCTCCGGGTAGCCGCCGCTGACGTCGTGAGTGAACCCGGCGCCCAGAGCGTCTCGAACCCGCGTATCGCTGGCTGGACGGGCCTGGGGAGAGTCGACCCAGCTTGGCATCCGGACTCGCTCCGAATCTGTGCTCACGGCCCCTCCCTCCTCCAGCCCGCTGTCTTCAATCATGTTATCGATTCGTACTGACAGTTCTCGTCTCTAATCAAACATACAATCGATTTATTGCGACAAAAGGCTGCGCGGATGATCCGAGGGGCCGTGGGGCGGCCTGCGGAGACGGATGCTGTTAAAACGGCGGCGGGTCGTCTCTGGCGCCGGGGATGGTGGCGAACGGGTCGGCTGGCGCCGTGGGTCCGTCGTCCACGCCCGCCCAGGCGCCCTTCTCGGCGGGCCGGGTTGCCCAGGCGGGGAACGGGAAGTCAATGGCCAGCGGCACGGGGATGTCGGGCTGGGCGATGAACATGGTGCCGGGCTTGGCGAGCATCGCGCGGGCGCGCTGGGCGGGGGGCAGGTAGCCGTACTCGGGCCGTTCGGCCTCGGCGGCGTCCAGCCGCCCGGCGACCCGTATCGCGCAGTTGGCCAGGATCCGCCGTTCGACTTCGGAGGCGGTCTGCTGGGCGCCGACGAGGATGACGCCGAGGGAGCGGCCGCGCTCCGCGACATCGAGCAGGATCTGCTTGATGGGACTGTCGCCCTCGCGGGGCGCGTACTTGTTGAGCTCGTCGAGGACGACGAACATCAGCGGCCGGGCGGTGCCCTGCCGCTCCTTCCGGGCGAACTCGCCGCGCAGGGTGACGCCGACGACGAACCGCTGCGCCCGGTCGGGCAGGTTGTGCAGGTCGACGACGGTGACCTGGGCGCGGCTGGTGGTGATGGACCGCTCGCCGCGGTGGACCAGGTCGCCGCGGATGATCGCCGACAGCGGCTTGACCGCCGAGCGGAGCCGGCGGAGCAGGGCGTTGATACTGCCGGTGACGGCGCTGCCGGCGACCCACTGCGGGCGGCTGTTGTCGTCGCCGAGCTCGGCTTCCAGCAGCGAGACCAGGTCGCCGAAGGTACGGATGACGGTGTCCCTGCCGGGGTCGGTGCCGCTGATGCGGACGGCGCCGTCGTCGCCGGCCCGGATGTGGTCGCGGCGCAGCCGGGCGGCGACCTGGCCGATGAGCATGGTGTACTGGGCCCGCTCGTCCTCGGCGTCGGCGAAGCAGAACGGCAGCAGTTCGCCGGTGCAGAACTCCTCGAGCGTCCAGTAGAACGGCGAGACCGCCTGATCCCGCGCGGTCACATCCGGCGTCCCGGCCGTGTCGCCAGCCCTGGGAGGAGCAAACACCCTGACATTCGGGAACGGGCTGGCTTCCAGTCCGAGTGCTGCGTATTTCTTGCGGTCGTCGGGGCTGATCCGGGCGTTCGCATAGTCGAGGAACAAAAGGTCCTCGCCCTTCACGGAGAACACCAGCATCGTGGTGTTGTGCGCCTCGGCCCCGAGCACGCCGCAGCCCAGGATGGAGTGCAGCAGGAACAGCGCGAAGCTGGTCTTCGTCGCGATCCCCGACACGCCGGAGATCGACACGTGTGCACCGCGGGTGCCGTCGACGAATTCAAAGTTGAGGTAGACCGGCTGGCCGTCGCGGCCGAACCCGACCGGGACCTTGGCCTCGCCCATCTCGTCGAAGTACAGCGCGGCGTCGCGCTGCTGCCCGGTCGCCCTGCTGACCGGGGCGCCGGGAAAGGGCGGCACGTACACTTCCGGCTCGACCCTGGTGACGGTCACCTGGGCGACCTCGGCTACCTCGGCGGGCAGCGCGCCCTGCTGGATCAGGAACACGTCCGAGGCGAACCGCGCCCCCTCGTGCACCGCCTCCACGTTGGTGACCACGCCCGACACCCGCACCGGTGGCTGCCCCGGCAAGCTACGCGTCGTGACGACCACGTCGTCCAGCTGCAGGTATTGCTCCGGGCTGATCGCGACCGAGAACTGCAACGGCGTTGCCGCCACCGTCCCGACCACCAGACCAACCGGGTCCACGTGGGAGAGCTGCCCGTTCCCCAATGAATTGCTGTCCACCCGCTGCTCCTTTGGCTGCGTCCTCAGCGTAGAGGTCGGCGAGTGCGAGGCGAGCAGTCCGGCGACGCGGTCGTTGCAGCCGACGGTGGCGCTCAGGCAGCCGGTCGGACCGCCGAGCGGGACCCGCTCATGCACAGCTGCGCGAGTACAGCCAGGACCGCGAGGCCCACCTGCAGGATGTCGCCTTGCGCCGCTAGCCCTGCGGCCAGGGCGTCCTCCAGCGGAGAGCCGGTCGCCGACCTGTCGAGCCCAGCCAGCACCTCGGCATCGCCGGGCAGCTCGCACCGGTACTCGGCGGTAAAGCTGGCGATCAGCACTCGCGCGATGGCCTCGCCGGCCACGCCTGCGACGATGCCGTCGAGGGACCGCGCCAGCGTCGGAAGCACCTCGGCCAGCGGGTCGTCGCCTACCAGCGCCCAGACAGCGTCGTTCAGGACGCAGGTGCCGAGCAGGAACAGCGGCCCGTCCATGCTCGCGAAGTCGGGGAATTCGTCGTCGTCGCGAGGCCCGTGCGGCTCTCGATCCAGCCATTCTTGCTCGGCTTTGCGGTATCTGAGTTCGGCCGTCACGACGGGAGCGAGCACATCCGCGAGTTGTTCCAGTGGTGCATCGACGGTGAGCCGGATGACGTCAGCATCCACTCGGTAATAGTGGTGCGCCAGCAGGTCGCGGAGCTTGGCGATCGCGCGCCACGGGACTTGCGGCTGCGAGGCCAGGACCTCGGCTGGCAAGGCCTTGACTGCCTCGCCAATCACTACCAGCCGATACAGCAACGCGTCGAACGCGAACTGCGCTTCGTCCTCGGAGCCACCGGCCTGAGCGCGTTCGAGGCCCGGACGGCTCTTTGCACCACGTCGACGGCCTCAGCGATATCGGCCAGCCGCTCCCGCGGCTTTCGGCTCACAGCGGGAGCGCCTCAGCCAGCGCGCGCTCGCGCACCGGCGGCGCCATGACCTCAACCGCCGCAACATCGACGGGTCTGCCGATGATCTTCTCGACCTCACTGGCAAGCAAGACCAACGGAAATAGGCCACGCTCCCCGGCAGGAAAATCCACGAGCAGGTCAACGTCGGACCGCGGGGTCTCCTCGCCGCGGGCTACCGAGCCGAATACCCGCACGTTCGAAGCGCCGGCCGCTTCAGCCGCCGCCTGTATCTCTGCCCGGTGCTCGCGGAGCAGTTCGGCTACCCGCCTCTGCTGGGGAGGCAGGCTAGCTGCCGGGAAGCCATAGAGGACGAGTTCACGGCCTGCCGCGCGCAGCAGGCGGGCCAGCGTGCGCACCGTGGGACTGGCCGCGCCGTTCTCGTACCGGGCCACCATCGCTTGTGACGTCTTCGCGCGCCGTGCCAGCTCAGCCTGGGTCAGCCCAGCCTCATGGCGAACGGTTGCCAGCAGCGCGGCTGCATCCGCGGTCATAGCCGCATTATATCTTTTCAGGCATCATCATGCGGCTACAGCGGACCGGGGCGGCGTGGTCACCGTTCTGATCTCGGCTGGACGACCAGCATCCCAGCAGTAACGGAACGCGCTGCTCACTCCCCAGGCCGGAACCTGCTCGCGGCCCGTGGCGCTGATCGGGGCGGTTCCGAAGGTGCCGCAGCCCGCGGAAGCCGACGACGCCCGCTACGGCGAGGATCGCGCCGGCCGCGAGGAGGGCAACCTCGAAGCCGCTGCGGAACGAGGCCGCCGCGGGGCGCAGTGCTGCCTGGCCGACGGTGGCGACGACCGCGTGGACCTGGCCGCCTGTTACGTGCGCGCTCGCCTGCGCCGCCCGCTGCCGCGTGCCGGGCGGCAAGGACCCGACGCGCCGGTGCCAGCTGGCCAGGATGACGCTGGAGCCCACGGATCCGAGGACGGCGAGGCCTATCGCAGTGCCGATCTGGCGGCAGGCATTGAACAGGCCCGACCCGATCCCCGAGGATCCTGGCGGGACTTCCGCCATGGCGGCCGACGAACCCGCCGGGACCATGAGCCCGAAGCCCACCCCGACCAGGATGTAGCAGGCAGCTGCCCAGGCGAAGGGGGTGGACGTCTGCTGCTGGCTCATCCCGATCACGCCGGCTGCGGCGATGAGGCAGCCCCACCCGACGGCGGAGGACGTCGTTACCCGCCGCCCGACCGACTGTGCGCACCGGGCCACGGCAAAGTACGGAATGCAGAAGAACAGCCAGCTCAGCCCCGTGCGCAGCGGCGACCACCGGTCGATGTTCTGGAAAAACAGCGTGACGTAATAAATGAAGCCCGAGAAGGCCAGGTAGGCCAGCAGGTAGACGGCAGCGGCCAGGCCGAAGCTCCGGGTTTGCGCCAGCGCCCTCGGGATCATCGGCGCGGTCGCTCTGCGTTCCCACGCACGGAAGACAGCGAGGACTGCGACGCCCGCGGCAATACAGCTGACCGCCACCGGCGAATGCCACGAAGCGTCGGCGGAGTAGACGAAGCCGAAGGTCAGCAGCAGCAACCCGGCGCTGCTCAGCGCGACGCCGGTGCTGTCGAACGGCCGGGGCACGGGTTCCCTGGACTCGGCCACCGCGACGATGGCGATCACCAGGGTGACCGCGCCGATCGGCACGTTAACCCAGAAGATCGACGACCAGGGGAACAGGCCGAGCAGCACGCCGCCGATAACGCTGCCGCCGGCGACGGCCAGTCCGCTCACCGCGGCCCAGAGCCCGATCGGGCCCGTCCTTGCCTCCGGGGGATACGCCTCGGAGATCAGCGCCAGGGTCAGCGACGACATGACGGCGCCGCCGACGCCCTGGAGCACCCGGAATCCGATCAGCATGCCGCCCGAAACCGAGACAGCACAGCCGATCGAGGCGGCCGTGAACAGCACGACGCCGGCCAGGAAGAGCCGCTTTCGCCCGAAATGGTCGCCCAGCGCTCCGCCCAGCGGGATCAGAGCTGCGAGCGCCAGGGCATAGCCGCTCACCACCCACTCCAGCTCGGCCGGAGAAAGGTGAAGCTCGTGCTGGAGGGCCGGAAGAGCGACGCTCACGATCAGAACGTCGAGCACGATCATGACCTGGGCTGTGCAGGCTGCCGTCAGCGTGAGCTGCTGCCGCCGCCTGGCACTCTGGATCACGGCTCAAGCCTGCCTTACCTGCTCGGCCGGGTGCTGTGCAGGCGCCTTGCGGCCAGCACGACAATCGCGGCCGCGGGGCGCCAGCGATCAGCGGGCGCCGGCAAGCGGGGTGTGCGGCGTGGTCACCGTTCTGTTGTTGTTCCGTTATCCGACGAGGGAGGCCAGGAACTCACGCGTTTCATCGTCGGGGGAGTAGAGGACGGTGCCGATCATGCCTCGGGTGAGCAGAACCTTGTAGACGTTCCGGATCAGCCGCCCGAACTCAAGGTCTGCGATCTTGGTCTGGTTGCGGAACTCGGGATCTTTGTTCGCAGATCGGCTTTCCGCCCAGCCGGTGCCGCGCCAGACGAGATCGGGCCCGATGATGACACCACTCCAGTCGTATTCGAATCCCTGCGCCGTGTAGACGCACCCGACCTGGCCGAAGCCCGCAGGGTCGGTCGCCCACAGTGTCGCGGGCGGGGCGCCGCCGACCGCGCGCTCATTTTTCAGGTTCCACGGCCGGGACCAGTCACCAATGACGACATCAGCTTCCAGCGAGCCGTCTGGGCGCGGGTCGCTCCATGGCCAGCAGTACCCCGCGGCCATCCGCGCGCCGTAGCCGGCCTCGAGCTTGGACCGAAGGAAGTGCTCCATCTCCTGCGGGCGGTCGGCGACGTGCACGCTGAACGCGGGATCCCTGGCCCACGCGATCGGGCCTCCAGGCGTCAGGCCGAGCAGACGCAGGACCCACTGCAGGTACTCTTCGCTCCCGCCGCATCGAAACTGCGCATCCAGCGGCACCCGGACGACGGCGAGGTTCGCCCGCCTGGCGTGCCCCTCGATGTCCTCGACCGTGCCCATCTCCCCGGGACGCACGACCTGGTGCTCATCGAGCAGGAAAACAGGGACCCTGGCCGCCGCGATCAGCTCGTCCACCTGCCGCCGCCCGCTGCGGAGCCTGGCTGGGGTGTACCGGCTGGCAGAGGTCTCCCGGATCCGGTGCGCCTCATCGAGAATCAGGACTTCGAGGCCGTTCCGCTCGGCGTCGGTGAAGCTGTTGAAGTACTTGAACAGGTTCTGCGTGCGCCGTGAGCCTCGTCCGGCCACCCTGCGCAGTGTCTGGGTGAACGACCGGGAGCCGGTCGCGTGCAGGACGGTCCGGCCCCGGCGGGCGAGCTCGCCGAGAAGCGACAGCGCGATGACGCTCTTGCCGCTGCCAGGGCCGCCCGTCACGATCACGACCGTCTTCGAGTCGCCCGCCCTGGCTGCCTCGGTGGCGTGCAGGACGAGGTTGAAAGCTAGCTTCTGCTCGTCCAGCAGCACGAACATCTCGCGTTCGCGGATCTCGTCCGCGGCCACGGCCAGAAGCTGCCGGCTGGGCGCGGCACGGGAGCTGAGGAACGCGTCTGCGTAGGCTGCCCCGGAGATGTCGGCAGCGAGCCGGGAGCGCAGGAAGTCGAGGAACTCGGCACGCCGCTCGCCGGTGAACATCCGGGCCTGTCTCGATTCCGGGAACTGCCGCAGCAGTGCAACGCCGTGATCGGTGGCGTTGTGCAGGTACGCAACGCCCGAGACCGAGTCGGCGTCGCCGCCCAGCGCGGGCAGGAAGTCGACCAGGTATTCGCAGTACCCGCGGACCTGATCCAGCGGATGGAGCCGGGGCTGGTGACCATAGCCGTTGACGGTCACCAGCGCAGGGTCATCCTCGTACAGTTCCGCTTCGCTCCACTGCTTCAGCTCGACCACCACGTACGAGGGAGCGCCGGTCAACGGGTGAGCGCCCGCCAGGATCGCATCCACGCGCCGGCTGCTGAGCGGAAGCCGGTGCTCGAGCAGAACCTCTACGTTCCCCAGACCCGCCTGCACCAGGTCGTGTGCGAGCACGGGGATGCTGCGATCCCAGGAACGAGCCTCGCTCGGCGACGGCCGGACGCCCATTGCATGCAGCATCTGCTCGAACATCACCTCGGCCAGGCTGCCCTGGTCTGCCAGTGCGGCAAGGCTGGCCGCCGAGCGGCGGATTAAAGCCACCGGACAAACCCCCGCCCAGCACGAAAGAATCGCGCGGGTAGGGGCATGTCCAATCCGGGCGCGCACCTTGGTGCAGCGCACTAGAAGCCCGTCGGGCCGCAGTTCGGCCCATATTAGTCACTTCGTACTCTCGACCCACTGCGGGTCCACTCCAGCTAGCTGCCGACGGGAAATGCATGCCGGTTGCCGCATAACTCGCCGGCGCGGCCGCGAGCGTCGGCACAGAGCGGCCATGCAATTCGTCTATCTGGAGCGCCAGTTCTGGGTCTTCGCAGCACGCCGCGTCAGACCCGCCCCTCGACCGACGGCCATGCCGGGCACTGCGTCGCGTCCGAGGCGGCGATTCCCGCCAGCACAGCCAGGCCCGCGACGACGTTGAGGTATTCGCCTCGCGATGGTTCAGCGAGTACCTGGCGCGCGACCTCAAGGTATGCCTGCGCGGTCTCGAGGCGGGCACGCGCCTCGGAGATACTGCACGTCGCGGTGCTGGCCTGCTTGGGCACGTCAACCGGATGCCTTCAGCAGAGCAGCGAGCGGGCCACTCGTCTCGCCTGCGACCTGTATTGCTTCGACGCACCCCGGGGCATCTGGGCGGTGACCTCGTCCACCGTCAGCGGCTTGCCGGCGCTCGCCAGCACGGCAAGGACTGGGCCGTCCAGCGTCGCGGTTACCGCGCGCGTCGGGTCACTCAAGTCCACGATCTAAAAGCATAGGAAGCGATCGGATCCGATAGCTAGCTGTCGGATCCGATCGCGAAGCGGGCCCTGCTCTGCTGGCCAGAGCCTTCTCGTCTGCGGCCAGGATCGCCGCGGCCTTAGAATCGCGTCGTCCAAGGAGGCGCCAGTGAGCGAGTACGACGTACGGATGGTCGTCCTGTCGACCGACGATCTCGATGAGTCCATCCGGTTTTACACCGA
>JASHQA010000134.1 GCA_030037785.1 Streptosporangiaceae bacterium | reverse complement strand
GCTGGCGCCGCGTCCTCGCCAGCAGGCGCGGAGCGAGGCCGACCACCGCGACGCCGACCGGCACGTTGATGAAGAAGACCCACCGCCACGACGCCCACTGGGTCATCATGCCGCCGAGTACCAGGCCGAGGGACGCGCCGCCCATGGTGACGGCCGTGAAGATGCTGAGCGCCCGGACGCGCTCGCGGCCTTCGGGGAAGCTGGCCACGATCGTCGCGAGGACGGCGGGCGAGGCGATCGCGCCGCCCACGCCCTGGACCGCGCGAGCCACGAGCAGCGCGGCAGCGGAGGTGGCCAGACCGCCGGCCAGCGACGCGATCGTGAAGATGGCGAGGCCGGCGATGAAGGTACGCCGCCTGCCGAGGATGTCGCCGGCCCGGCCGCCGAGCAGCAGCAGGCCGCCGAACGTCAGTGCGTAGGCGTTCAGTACCCACGACAGGCTGGTCGGTGACAGGTGCAGCCCGGTCGCCATCGAGGGCAGCGCGACGTTCACGACGGTGAGGTCGAGCACGATCATGAGCTGGGCACAGAGCACCACGGCGAGCGTGACGCCGCGCCGGTCATGGTTCGGGCGAGTCGGGATCTCCGCCTGCCGTGGGACGGCGGGCGGGGCCGGCGCTGGGCTCGCCGAGGTTGACGCTGGCGCCGGGCCGGCCGGAGATGGTGTCCGCCGGAGGGCAGCAGGGCTGGTGGAATGCGAAGACGAAGACATGGTTCCTTCCTGGAACGGGCCGAGTCGGGCCCGGGCCGGCGCGGCGGCGCGCACCAGTCGGCCGGGCTACAGTGAGCTCTGGCTTGGCCGAGCCAGCGGAGCGAGCTAAGCTCTATTCGGAGGATCCCTCCGGTAACTATACGGAGGATACCTCCGCTTCGCAACTCGAAGGTGGAGAGGACTGATGAGCTCAGCCGGGGCGACGGCCGCGGTGCCGGAACCGCCGAAGCGGGCGGACGCGCGCCGCAACTATGAGCGGCTGCTGGCCGCGGCGACCGCAGCGTTCGCCGAGCACGGCGCGGACGACGTGTCGCTCGAGGAGATCGCGCGTCGCGCCGGGGTCGGCATCGGAACGCTCTACCGGCACTTTCCGGCCCGGCAGGCGCTGCTCGAGGCGGTCTACCGGGATCAGGTGGACGGCCTCGACGCGCTCGCGGCCAAGCTGTTGACGGCCGAGTCGCCCGGTGCCGCGCTCGGCGAATGGCTGCGCGCATTCATCGCCTTCGGCCGGACCAAGCGCAGCATGAGCTCCGCGCTCGTGTCCGCGCTCGGCAAGGATGCCGAGTTCCTCTCGGCCTGCAGCATGACCCTGCGGACCAGGACCGAGGAGTTGCTGCGCCGGGCGCAACTCGCCGGTGCGGCCCGACCTGAAGTCCAGGCCGGCGACATCCTGCGGCTGACCCACGGGCTGATCATGGCCACCGAGGCGACGCCGGCCGACCCGGATCAGTCCGACCGGCTGCTCGAGCTGGTGATCGGTGGCGTGCTGGCTGAGCGTGCCGCTGACGCCTGAGCAGGCCGCTGCGCCGCCCGCGTGGACTGCGCGCTGGTGAGCCACTGGCGGGCCTGCTCCAGCCTGGCCAGCGTGGTCGACAGCTCGCGATCCAGGTCCGGGTCGGCGCCGCAGCCGGCCCGCTCGCGGACCGCCGACAGCTCAGCGAGCCGGACACGCAGCCTGCGGACGCGGTCCTGGGCTTGCCGCACGGGTTCCGCAGCCGCGGCGGGCTGATCCTCATCCTGGCTGGTCCCGGTGCCCTCGCCACGCTGCGTCCCGCCAGTACGGTCGCCCTCCGCGGACAGCACGATGGTCACCGCGGCCCAGCCGACGACCACGAGCACCGCCTCACGCGAGGCGTCCAGCGCGTTCGCCCAGTGCTGCCTGGTGATGTCCGTTGCCAGCGTGGTGGCGTACACGACCGTGACCGTGATCGTCGCCGCGAGCAGCAAGCCGATCGCTAGCCACTTCCACCAGGGTCGCCGCGCTCCCCGCGACCGGACGCCAACCGGCCGGGCGACAGCCGCGCCGAGCGGGTGCGCCACGCCGTGGCGATCGCTGTCCACCGCAGCGCCGAGCCGGTAGCCCAGCCGGCCCGTCAGCGGGACGCGGCGGCGGCGTGCGCTGCGTCGGCGATCTGCCCGGCCGCGTCGGTCACCGCGTGGGTCATCGCGCTGACGTAGCTGTTGGCGACCCGCTGGGCGTGACGACGCCGCCAGGACAGGGACGGGTTCCCGTTGGTGTCAGCGACAGCGAGCAGCAGTCCGCCCATCATCGTGACATTCTTCAGAAACTGGATGCGCTGCATGGCGCGCTCCTGCGGATCTTCGACCGCCCAGAACCGGTGCCCGGCGAGCGTGGTCGGCACCAGCGTCCCGGCCATCACCAGGGCGGCCAGCCGCGGCAGCACGCCGAGCCCGAGCATGGTGCCCGCTGCCGCCTGGACGGCGCCGTTGATCCGAACCGCGTGCTCCGGCTCGGCGGGCATCGCCGGGACGCGCTCCCGCAGCGGCCGCACGATCGGCTCCGCGAGCGGCGACACCCCCTCGGGGTGCTGAAAGTTGTGCAATCCCTGCAGGACGAAGACGGACGCCAGCATGGGACGCGCGAGTTCTCTCAGTGCGCTCATGCGGTGGCACGTGCCCAGGAGGCCGGCGTTTGTAACCCCTGCCAGTCGACAGCGTCGTGGCGCCGGAAATGCCGGACAAACAGCGATCGATAGAAGCAGCGATCAATAGAAATAGGTCATTATGTGATATAGTCGGCAAGTTCTACGTGCAGCTGCCGCATGGCAGCTAGCCGACGCGGATCAACGTGCACCGGTTCTGGCGGGGGGAGCTCGACGAGCTCGCGGCAACGTTCCCGGCCGAGGCGCTCGCCGGGGCGAGCGGCGCGCCGGTCACCGGTTAGCGAGCGAGCCTTGGCAGCAGCGCGGCCGACGCGGTGACGGCCACGACGGTGGCGACCACGAGCACGATCACGTCGAGGCCGAGGTGCGCAGGCGTGCCGATCAGCAGCCCGCGCAGCGCATCGACCTCATACGACAGCGGGTTGCACCTGCTGATCACCTGAAGCCAGCCCGGCATGATCTGCTCTGGGTAGAGCGCGCTCGAGCTGAAGAACAGCGGCATCGTGATCGCCTGCCCGATGCCCATCAGCCGGTCCCTGGTGAGCGCGAGTCCGGCGATCGTCATCGACAGGCAGGAGAAGAAC
>JASHQA010000133.1 GCA_030037785.1 Streptosporangiaceae bacterium | reverse complement strand
CACCACAGCGCGAGCTCGAGTCCGCCGGCGACCGCGTACCCGGCGACGGCGGCGATCACCGGCTTGGTCAACTGCATCCTCGTCGGCCCCATCGGCCCGGTGCCCGCTGGCTCGCTGCGGTTGCCGCGCGGGGTGCCGACCGCCATCAGGTCGGCGCCCGAGCAGAACGTACCGCCCGCGCCGCACAGCACGGCAACGGCGGCGTCAGCGTCGGCCTCGAAGTCGGCAAAAGCCTCGGCCAGCGCCGCGGCGGTCGGCCCGTCCACTGCGTTGCGCACCTCGGGCCGGTCGATGATCACCGTGGTGACCGGCCCGGACCGGTCCACCCGGACCGGACTGGCGCTAGCCCCGGTCCGGGTGGCCGGATGCTCGGCGGGCACCGCTAGCCGACCTGCCAGGTGTCGCTTCCGGCCAGCAGTTCGGCGAGGTCGCCGTCCCCCTGCTGCACCCGGGCCGTCTCGATCTGCGCCGACATCATCTCGTCGTAGCTGGGCCGCTCGACGTTGCGGAACACGCCGATGGGCGTGTGCGAGAAGTCCGCGCTATCCAGCCGGGACAGCGCGAAGGCGTAGGACGGATCGCTCGCGCTCGCGTCGTGCACCAGCAGGGAGTCCGGATCCGCGCCATCGACCGGTACCGCCTCGAGCCCGCCGTGACGGCCGAACCGCAGTCCCTGGTTGCCGTCGGCGCCAAACCGGATCGGCTCGCCGTGCTCCAGCCGGATCACTCGCAGGTCTCGCTCGCCGGGCTCGGTGACCGGCAGGAACGCGTCGTCGCTGTAGATCGGGCAGTTCTGGTAGATCTCGACGAGCGCGGTGCCCTTGTGGTCGGCCGCGGCGCGCAGCACGCTGGTCAGGTGCTTGCGGTCGGAGTCGATCGTCCTGGCCACGAAGCTTGCCTCTGCCCCGATCGCCAGGGACACCGGGTTGAACGGCGTGTCCAGCGAGCCGAACGGCGTCGACTTGGTGACCTTGCCCTGCTCGGACGTGGGCGAGTACTGGCCCTTCGTCAGCCCGTAGATCCGGTTGTTGAACAGCAGAATCTTGATGTTGACGTTCCGCCGCAGCGCGTGTATCAGGTGGTTGCCGCCGATCGACAGCGCGTCGCCATCGCCGGTGATGACCCACACCGACAGGTCGGGTCGGGACGACGCCAGGCCGCTGGCGATGGTCGGCGCGCGGCCGTGGATCGAGTGCATGCCGTAGCTGTTCACGTAGTACGGCAGCCGGGACGAGCACCCGATCCCCGAGATGATGACGAGATTCTCGCGCGGGATCTCCAGCTCGGGCAGGAAGCCCTGGAACGCCGCCAGGATGGCGTAGTCACCGCAGCCGGGACACCAGCGGACTTCCTGGTCCGACTTGAAGTCCTTGGTCGCCTGCTTCGTGTCGGCCTTGGGCACCAGCGTCAGCGAGGCGAACCGGTGCTGCGGCTCGGGGAACTCGGTGAGCGCGCCGTAGTTTGGGGCACCGTCAGACATGAGCGATCACATCCTGGATCACATCGGCCAGTTCGGCGGCCCGGAACGGCAGGCCGCGAACCCGGTTGTAGGACACCACGTCGACGAGGTAGCGGCCGCGTAGCAGCAGAGCCAGTTGCCCGAGGTTGATCTCTGGTACCAGCACCTTGTCGTACGACCGCAGCACCTCGCCGAGATTGGGCGGGAACGGCGACAGGTGCCGCAGGTGGGCCTGGGCGATCGAGCCGCCAGCTACCCGCACCCGGCGTACGGCTGCACCGATCGTCCCGTAGGTCGAGCCCCAGCCCAAGACGAGCACCCGCGCGGCGCCGTCCGGGTCGTCGACCACAACGGGCGAGATGTCGGCAGCGATGCCGTCGATCTTGGCCTGGCGCAGCCGGACCATCGCGTCGTGATTGTCCGGATCATAGGAGATGTTGCCGGATCCGTCCGCCTTCTCGATGCCGCCGATGCGGTGCTCGAGACCTGGCGTTCCGGGCACGGCCCAGGGCCGGGCGAGGGTCGCGGGATCGCGGCGGAACGGCTGGAACGCCGGGCCGGCCGCACCATCGACGACCACGTTCCCGCTGGCGAACTTGAACTCATCCCGCAGCCTCGGCAGGCCGTCAACGGCCGGGACCCGCCACGGCTCCGAGCCGTTGGCAAGGTAGCCGTCCGACAGGATTACCACCGGAGTGCGGTACTTGACCGCGATCCGGACGGCCTCCAGGGCGATGTCGAAGCAGTCGGCCGGCGTGGCCGGCGCCACGACCGCGATCGGCGACTCCCCGTTACGGCCGAACATGGCCATGAGCAGGTCGGCCTGCTCGGTCTTGGTCGGCATCCCGGTAGACGGGCCGGCCCGCTGGATGTCGCAGACGACCAGCGGCAGCTCGACCGACGCGGCGAGCCCGATGGTCTCCGCCTTCAGGCACATGCCGGGCCCAGACGTGCTGGTCACGCCCAGGCCGCCGCCGAACGACGCGCCCAGCGCGGCCCCGACGCCGCTGATCTCGTCTTCCGCCTGCATGGTGCGCACGCCGAACCGCTTGAGCTTGGACAGCTCGTGCAGGATGTCGGAGGCCGGGGTAATCGGGTACGAGCCGAGGAACAGCGGCAGCCCGGACCGGCGGGACGCCGCAACCAGCCCGTACGCGAGTGCCAGGTTGCCGGTGATGTTGCGGTAGGTGCCCGGCTGCAGCCTGGCGGGCTTGACCTCGTACTGGACCGAGAAGGCCTCGGTCGTCTCGCCGTAATTCCAGCCTGCCTGGAACGCGGCCTTGTTGGCGGCCAAGATCGACGGCCGGGCGGCGAACCGCGAGTCCAGGTAGCGGAACGTGCCGTCCACCGGACGGTTGTACAGCCACGACAGCAGGCCGAGCGCGAACATGTTCTTGGCCCGCTCGGCATCCTTGCGGCTGATGTCGAAGCCCTCCAGCGCCTTGACCGTCACCGACGTCAGCGGGATCGCGTGCACCTGATAGGCCTCGAGCGAACCGTCCTCAAGCGGGTTCGCCTCGTAGCCCACCTTGCCGAGATTCCGCTTGGTGAACTCGTCGGTGTTGGCGATGATGTCGGCGCCGCGCGGTACGTCGGCGAGGTTCGCCTTGAGGGCAGCCGGGTTCATCGCGACGAGCACGTCTGGCGCGTCACCAGGCGTCAGGATGTCGTGATCGGCGAAGTGCAGCTGGAAACTCGATACGCCAGGAAGAGTGCCCGCGGGGGCGCGGATCTCGGCGGGGAAGTTCGGCAGCGTCGACAGGTCGTTGCCGAACGAGGCAGTTTCCTGGGTGAATCTGTCGCCCGCGAGTTGCATGCCGTCGCCGGAGTCTCCGGCGAACCTGATGATGACACGATCGAGCTGCTGGACCTGCTTGGTCACAGTCTGCCGACCTCCTTCACGCGCCGAGGCCGGGTGAGGGGACGCGGTGACGGCGTGCATCGTTGCGTGAGTTGTGTTTTCGGTTCTGGCCGACCTGGC
>JASHQA010000132.1 GCA_030037785.1 Streptosporangiaceae bacterium | reverse complement strand
AGCGCAGGACGGCATCGCACACTGGTGGACTAACCTCAGCCCGCGCACGCGGTGGCTGCTCGCGGCCAGCGCGGCGGCCGAGACCAGCCTGAAGGCCGCGGTGCTGGTTGACCTGAGGCGCCGACCCGCCAGCCAGGTCCGGGGTCCCAAGTGGCTGTGGGCCAGTTCCATGATCCTCAACTCCGCCGGGGTGATCCCGATCTCCTACTTCGTCTTCGGGCGGCGGAGCGCCACCGCGGCCGAGGCACGGAGTGCCCAGCCCTGACTCGGAGCACCGAGGGCTCGGGTAGCCGGGCGGTCGGCCAGGGTCGGGCGCGACCAGCCCGCCGGTTAGCGTGCATTCCGGTCTACCCGCTGCACCGTCCTGCCAGCGTCGTCGGATCGTTGCGGTCGGCCCAGGATGCTCAGCCCCTATTAGCGGACTGCGAGTGACTGGACGAAGTCGGCGATCTGCCGCAGCGTCGAGCACTCGCGCACCTGAGCGCAGAGCGGTGCGTAGCGGTCCATCACCGAGTCGCCGGTGTTCCAGTACCGCCGCGGCTCGGGGTTCAGCCAGTACAGCTTGCCGACCCGCTCGCTCACCTCGGCCAGCGCCGCTGGTGCCGGATCGAGGTAGTTGGTGCGAGCATCGCCTACGACCAGCACCACCGTCCGCCGGGTGAACTGGCGCGCGTGCTCGCGCGCGAACTCGCGCAGCACGTGCCCGTAGTCGGAACTGCCCGTCCAGCGGACGGCGCCGCGTGCCGCCTCCGCCTGGGTGAGCTTGCGCCCCTCCGACCGCGCCTCGCTGACCAGCTCGGTGATGTCCGCGAGGCCGTCGACAAACGAGAACGCGCGCAGCCGGGACAGCCGGCTGTCCAGCGCGATCAGCAGGTTGAGGGTGAACCGGGAGAACGTGGCGACCGACCCCGACACGTCGCAGAGCACCACAATCTCCGGCTTGGGCGGCGGGGCGGGCTCGGTCCCGATCCGGAACGGCACCCCGCCAGTGCCCATGGCGAGGTGCAGTGTTCGGCGCACCGACAGCCGTCGCTTCCGGAACTCCTGCTGCGCGAGGATCTTGCTGAGCCGCTGGGCGAGCGGGCCGATGGCTGCGACCACCGCCTCCAGCTCGGCAGGCGACGCCGTCGCGATGTGCACGTCCTGCGCCAGCCGGACCCGCATCGTCGCGCTCACCGCGCGAGCGCCGCGGTCGGCAACCAGCGCACGCCGGATGGCGGCCTGCAGTTCGGCCCGGAATCGGTCGATCGCCCGGTCCGCCTCGGCCGTGGCGAGCCGATCGCTGATCGCCGCCGCTGCTGATCCTCGCTCACCGCCCGGACCGCCGGCCCCACCCCCGGCGCCGGCCTCGCCGGGCCCCGTGGCTGCGCCGCCCGGCCCGGTGGCGACAGCACCGGCCGCGGCCGAGGCCAGCAGGTCCGCCCGGATGGCGTCGAGGTTCGCCGCCTCAGCGGCCCCGATCATGGCGAACACGCCGGCCACCGGGGCGCCGGGCTCGAGACCGCCGTACCGCCGCACGTACTCCTCGGCGAGCGCCCGAAGCGCTGCCGCGTCCCCTGATTCGAGTGCCGATCGGAGCGCTGTTTCCAGCTCATCGGCCGCGAGGGCGGCAAACGGGGGCGGCCCGGGCGGGCCCGTTCCCCCGAAATGCAGGTCAAATAGCAGGTTGAACGCATCGAGTTGCTCCGCCCTCTTCACCAGTGCGCACTGCAGGCTCGCCCGCACCACGTCGCGGTCAGCCAGCGGGATGGCGGCCAGCCCGCGGGCCGCGTCCAGGTGCTCGCCGGCCGAGACGCCAATGCCAACCCGCCGCAGCTCGTCGACCAGGGTGGTGAGCGTGCTCGCTGGCAGCGGGCTATCCGGCACGGGCTCAGGCCAGGGACAGCTCGGCGAGGGCGACGGTGATGTCGCGCTCGTACTTGAGCAGCACCGACAGCGTCTGCCGGGTGAGCTCGTCGGTGAGCTCACCAGCGCCGAGCGCGAGCAGGGTGCGAGCCAAGTCCACGGTTTCCGAGATCGACGGCGGCTTCTTCAGGTCGGCCCCGCGCAGCACCGCGACGAGGCCAGCGATCTCGGCGGCCAGGTGCTCGCTCAGCTCCGGCACGTGCAGCCGGACGATCTCCGCCTCGCGGTCGGTGCTCGGGTAGCCCAGGTGCAGGTAGAGACAGCGGCGCTTGAGCGCCTCGGACAGGTCGCGGGTGTTGTTCGAGGTCAGGAACACCTGCGGGATGTGCCGGGCAGTCAGCGTGCCGAGCTCCGGGACCGAGACCTGGTACTCCGACAGCACCTCGAGCAGCAGGGCCTCGGCCTCCATGTCGAGCCGGTCGACCTCGTCGATCAGCAGCACGACGGGCTCGTCGGACCGGATCGCCGCCAGCAGCGGCCGGCTGAGCAGGAAGTCCTCGTCAAAGATCCCGGTGGCGCGCAGGTTCTGACCCGACCCGTTCTGGTGCAGCTGGAGTTGCAGCAGCTGGCGGCGGTAGTCCCACTCGTAGATCGCCTTGGACTCATCCAGACCCTCGTAGCACTGCAGCCGGATCAGCGTCTTGCCCGTCATCGCGGCGACGCTCTTGGCGAGCTGCGTCTTGCCGGTGCCGGCCGGGCCCTCGACCAGCACCGGCTTGCCCAGCGCGGCAGCCAGGTGCACCACCGTGCCGGTCGCGGCGTCGGTCAGGTAGCCGGCCGCGGCCAGCCGCTCCTGCACCTCCCGCGGGGTTCCAGGGGGTCGCCCCGGTGGGCTGGCACCGGCAGCGGGAGTGGGCACGTCGGTCATGGTGTCCATCATCGCCGACGGGCAGACCGCCCGGAACCACGAGTTACCCGTCGGTAAGCGGAGAGAACTCCCGTCAGAGTGCCGCGTCCGCGGCGCCGGCGTCGCCGACTGTCACCGCGGTCCGCGGCCTGATCCGCCCGCTGGCCGCCGACCGCCCGGCGGGCTGACAGCAACCGGTCAGCGCCGGTGCTGACCGGTCGGCGGGCCGATGGCGACCGGTCAGCGCCGGTGGTGACCGGTCGGCGGGCCGATGGCGACCGGTCGACGCGGACGGCGACCGCAGGCGACCTATGCCGACCGCTCGGCGGGCCGATGGCGACCGGTCAGTGGCTGATGGCGACCGGTCGCGACCTTCAGCGACCGTTCTACAGTCACCGCGACCGTAGATGCTGAAAACGTGCCCGGTTCGCCCCGTTTGACCACGCCGAGTGGTCGGCATGACTCGCGAACGGTCGCGGTCGCCCCTCGCGCGCAAGCCCCTCGCGCGAAACAGCGCGACGAGCCTCGACCGGCGCTCGCGATGGGGCCGCCGGGCGTTGCGAGGCGTCGCCGGGCGCCGCCGGGCGTCGCGAGGCGTCGTCGGGGCCGCGGAATAGGCCAGCGCGGCTATTTGTTAGACTGTCGAACTATGAGCGTGCCGTACCAAGGAGGATGCGGTTGACCAGTCTGGATGACCAGACGGACGCTATCGAGGCCCTGCTCGCCATTCTGCGGGTGTCGCGGGTGCTGGAGCGGATCGAGGCGGGCGTGAGCCCACAGCAGTACCGGATGCTGAAGCTGATCGGCGCAGGCGGCGAGCGGTCGGCGCGGCTCGCGGACAGGCTGGCGGTGGCCAGGCCCACCCTGACCGCGACAGCCGACAGCCTCGTCGCCGCCGGCCTGGCGTACCGCGAGGCCGAGCCCGGCGACCGGCGCGTGGTTCGGCTGCGCCTGACCGAGGCCGGGCAGGCTGCGGTGGCGCGGGCCGACGTGGCTTACGCCGCATGGTTCGGCGGGCTGCTCGACCAGACCGGCCAACGCGACCAGATCGTGGCCGACCTGCGCCTGCTGGACACGGCGATGACGGAGCGGCGACGGGAGCGCACAGCCACCGCCGACAGCACAGCCACCGCCGACAGCACAGCCACCGCCGGAGGCGCTGCAAACACCGGAGGCGCTGCAAACACCGAGAGCACCAGGCGAACCTCCGAGCAGTTGACCGTGGCCCAGCCGTGAGGCGGCGCAGCTCGACGCGACCGCCCTCGGGCAGCTCGCCGGACGGCGCCGCGCCCGGCCAGGCTGCGCCGCAGGCAGCCACGCTCGGTTCCGGTTACGGCCAGGGCTGGCTGCGTCGCCTGACCGCGTACTGCTGGCGGCACAAGACCCTGAGCATCGTCGCGTTCGGCGCCGCACTGGTGTCGACCGTGGTGACGGCGCTGATCCCGCTCATCCAGCGGTCCGTCGTCGACGGCCCGATACTCAAGCACACCGGGCCGGTCTGGCCTGGCGCCGTTCTCCTGATTTCCGCCGCGCTGGTCAGCTTCGGTGCGGTGTACCTGCGCCGGTACCGCGGCGGGCAACTCTCCCTCGACGTGCAGCACGACCTGCGTACCGAGCTGTTCGGCTCGCTGACCAAGCTGGACGGGGCCCGGCAGGATCAGCTGCACACCGGCCAGATCGTCAGCAGGTCCATCTCCGACCTGAACATGATCCAGAGTCTGCTGCAGATGCTGCCGATGCTGCTCGGCAACGGCCTGCTGTTCTTCTTGTCGCTGGGCCTGATGCTCTGGCTGAACCCGCTGCTCGCGCTCATCTCGCTCGCCGTCGGGCCCGCGCTGCTCGCGCTGTCCCTGGCGTCTCGGCGACGGCTGTTCCCCGCGAGCTGGGATGCCCAGCAGAAGGCCGGCGAGGTGGCGGGCGTCGTCGAGGGCGCGGTCACCGGCGTTCGCGTGGTCAAGGGCTTTGGCCAGGAGAACCAGGAGATCGGCAGGGTCGAGGGCGTCAGCAGGGTGCTGTTCGCGGCCAGGGTCCGCGCCGTCCGGATGATGGCCAGGTTCTCCCCCGCGCTCGGTGCGGTCCCAGCGCTGGGCCAGGTCGGCGTGCTCGCGCTCGGCGGCTGGATGGCCGTCAAGGGCGAGATCCCGCTGGGCACGTTCCTGGCGTTCACCGCCTACCTGGCACAGCTGGTCAACCCCGTCCGGGCGCTGACCAACCTGATCACCATCGGCCAGGAAGCCCGCGCCAGCGTGATCCGGGTATTCGAGGTGATCGACTCGCGGCCGGTGCTGACCGAGAAGCCGGACGCGCTCGTGCTGCCCTCCGGCAGCAAGGACGTCGAGCTCGACGACGTGCACTTCGGGTACGTGCCGTCCGAGCCGGTGATCCGCGGCCTGACCCTGCGCGTCCGGCCGGGCGAGACGCTTGCGGTCGTCGGCACCTCGGGCTCAGGCAAGTCGACGATCTCACTGCTCCTCCCGCGGTTCTACGACGTCCGCTCCGGCTCGGTCCGGATCGGCGGGCACGACGTGCGCGACCTCACCCTGAATTCGCTGCGTGCCTCGATCGGGCTGGTGATGGAGGAGAGCTTCCTGTTCTCCGACACGGTGGCCAGCAACATCGCCTACGGCCGCCCGGACGCCACCCACGAGCAGATCGTCGCGGCCGCGCGGGCCGCCGAGGCCGAGGAGTTCATCCTCGGCCTGCCCGACGGCTACGACACGGTGATCGGCGAGCAGGGCCTGACCCTGTCCGGCGGGCAGCGCCAGCGGGTCGCGCTGGCGAGGGCGCTGATCACCAATCCGGCCATCCTGGTCCTCGACGACGCGACGTCGGCCATCGACGCGCGCGTCGAGGCGCAGATCCACGCGACCTTGCGCAAGGTGATGGCTGGCCGGACCACGCTGCTGATCGCGCACCGCCGTTCCACGCTGGACCTCGCCAACCAGATCGCCGTGCTGGACCAGGGCCGCCTGATCGACCAGGGCACCAACGAAGAGCTGATGCAGCGCTGCGCGGAGTACCGGCTGCTGCTCGCCGGGCCGGGCGACGACGCCGAGGGTACCGATGCGGGGGAGCTCGATTACTACCGGAACGCACCTGCCTACGACTCGGCCGACCGCCCGCTCGCCTCGGCTCCGGGCCAGGCCACGCCCAGCCTGTGGCCCGCCCCTGCCGCAGCGTCGGACCCGTCCGGGGCGCCCGCGTCGGCCGCCGCGGGAGCGCAGCTTGCGGCGATTGCGGCGGCCGGGATCGG
>JASHQA010000131.1 GCA_030037785.1 Streptosporangiaceae bacterium | reverse complement strand
CCAGCGACAACCTGATCGGCCTGCCCACCCCTCAGCACCTCACGGTGCTATTCCTGCCCGTGCTGCTGCTCGCCCTCGCCGCCATCCTCGCTGCGGTGCTGCCCCGCTCCCGGATGCTGCCGTCCCCGGACTCTGGTCCGCCGCCGTCCGCCTAACCACTCCGACCCGGACTCGGTGAGCCCGGCAGCTTAAGCCCCAGGTCGTGTCACCGGTAGCGTGTGCGGGGTGTCAGACCTCATCATTCATATGACCTACCTGGCCGTTGACGACCCCGAGAAGGCGCTCGCCTTCTACCGCGATGCACTCGGTTTCGAGGTGCGTAACGACGTGGGCTACGGGACCATGCGCTGGATCACCGTCGGTCCAGCGGGCCAGCCGCAGACGTCTATCGTCCTCGGGCCGCCCGGCGCCGACCCCGGTCTCACCGACGACGAGCGCCGCACGATCGCCCGGGTGATGGCCAAGGGCAGCTACGGGCTCATCGTGCTCGGCACCTCGGATCTGGCCGGCACCTTCGAGCGGGTGAAGGCGAGCGGCGCCGACGTCGTGCAGGAGCCGGCCGACCAGCCGTACGGCATCCGCGACTGCGCGTTCCGCGACCCCGCGGGCAACATGGTGCGCATCAACCAGCTGCGCTGAGCGCCAACCGCGTAGCTGGTGAGCCCCGACGCCAGGTGGCCGGGGCTCGGGGTCAGCATAACTCGCGCGGCGCAGCCGCGCACCGGTCAGACTGGCCGGGTGAGCGGCTTCGCGAGCACGTCGAAAACGAGGTCGGGGCGCTGCGGAATGCCGTACCGTTCGTCGCCATACGGGAACGGGCGCTGCTCCCCCGTCCGCCGGTAGCCGCGCCGCTCGTACCACGCGATCAACTCGCTGCGCTGGGCCAGCACGGTCATGACCATCGTCGTCGCGGCCCACTCGTCACGGGCGATGCGCTCGGCGTGGGCCAGCACCTGCCGGCCCACGCCCTGGCCCTGTTCGCCCGGGCGCACGGCGAACATGCCGAAGTAGGCTTCCGACGGCGGCCGCCGCTCGAGCTGACAGCAGGCCATCAGCGCCCCATCGGCCCTGGCCAGCAGCACGGTGCCGCCGGGCGCGCGCAGGATGTCCGCGACCGCCGCGGCGTCGGTGCGCTGGCCGTCCAGCAGGTCAGCCTCGGTCGTCCAGCCGACCCGGCTCACGTCACCGCGGTAGGCGGACTCGACGAGGGCCACGATGGCCGGCACGTCGGTCGCGGCAGCGCGCTGGAACGTCAGCGTCACGTGCTGGCCCCCCGAGACCCCCCGCCTTGCTGACCAGGGGGGACGACCCCCCGAGACCCCCCGCCCTGCTGGCCCATGGCCGCCGCCAGGGCCTCCAGTGCAGGCAGCGCCTCGGTCAGCGCGGTCACCTGCTCGGGCGGCAGCAGGTCCAGGCACTCCGAAACTGCCGCAGCCCGACGCGCCTTGATCTTCTTGTCGACGCGCCGGCCCGCCGGCGTGCCCAGCACTGACACGCTGCGCAGGTCGGCCGGATCGGGCGTCCTGGTGATCAGTTTCATCTCGACGAGGCGGCCGATGACGCGGGACAGCATTGTGGGATTGATCCGCTCTCGCTCGCCAAGCTCGGTGAGGCCGAGCGGTCCGCGCGCCACGATGAGACTGAGCGCCGACGCCTGCGAGGGTGTCAGCCCCTCGCCGGTCGACGAGGCGTTGAGCTCGCGGGCAAGCTTGCTGATGACCGCCCGGAGGCGAATCACGCCCTCGTCGTCCATGACGAAGATCGTACCTTTCTCCAACTAGTTGCCTGCCGGCAAGCAGTGTAGTGTTGACAACCGGTGACTGAACAGCTGGCGAACACCGAGACCGCCCGCGGAGTCCTCGACCGGCAGCCGGCTCGCGGGCGAGTGCTGCTTTTCGCCACGGTCTCCATCGCGCTGTTCATGGCCTCCGTCGACCAGACCATCGTCGCGACCGCGTTGCCCGCCCTCCAGCACGACCTGCACGCCCAGGTGAACTGGAGCGCCTGGACCATCACCGTGTACGCGCTCGGCCAGGTACTCGTGATGCCGCTGGCCGGGAAGTTCGGCGACCAGTACGGCCGCAAGCAGATCTTCCTCGGCGCGGCCGTCCTGTTCACCACCGCGTCGCTGTGCTGCGGCTTCGCCGACAACATTTACCTGCTCATCATGCTGCGGGCGATCCAGGCGATCGGCGGCGGCGCCTTCATGCCATCGGCCACCGGCATCATCTCCGAGCTGTTCGGCGCCGAGCGGGACCGCGCGATCGGCCTGTTCTCCAGCATCTTCCCGATCGGCGGGATCATCGGGCCCGTCCTTGGCGGTGTCTTCGTCACCTACTGGTCGTGGCGCGGAATCTTCCTGGTCAACATCCCGGTGGGCATCGTCCTGATCACGCTCGGGATCATCTTCATCCCGGACATCGCCCGCCGTCCTGACCGGCACCTCGACATCCGCGGTGTGCTGCTGCTCGGCTGCACGCTGCTGCCCGCGATGCTCGGCATTGCCTACCTCGGCGGCACCGGCGGGAGCCCGATCAGCCCGTTCTTCCTCGTGCCCGAGTGCGCCGCGGTCGCCTCAGCCTGGGCGTTCGTCCGGCACTCGGCTAAGGCCCCGTCGCCGTTCATCTCGCTGCGGTTCCTCAGCGGGCGCGGTTTCGCGGTCATGAACATGCTGAACTTCCTCTACGGCAGCGCCGTTCTCGGCTTCGCGCCGCTGGTGCCGCTGTACGCGGAGGACAGATTCGGGCTGGCACCTCTCCCGGCCGGGACGCTCCTCACCGCGCGCGCCGTCGGCATGATCGCCACCGCTGGGCTCGCCGTGTACCTGCTGCGCCGCACCGGCTACCGGTGGCCGATCGCCGTCGGATTCGCGCTCTGCGCGCTCGGCCTGGTAGCAACGGCTGCCAGCCCGCACGGCCTGACTGTCTATGCCTGGCTCGCCCTCGGCACCGGCATCTGCGGTGTCGGCGCGGGCATCTCGACACCGGCCTCGAACAACGCCACGCTCCAGCTCGCGCCAGAGCACGCGGCCGCGGTGGCGGGGCTGCGCGGCATGTTCCGGCAGGCCGGTGCCATCACGGCGGTGTCGATCACCGCGGCCATCGTGGCCCGCAGCGCGGATCCCGGCATCGCGCAGGCCCATGTGTTCCTGGTCTTCGCAGCGGTCCTCATCGTCTCGCTGCCGTTCGTGCTGCTGGTGCCCGAGCACCGCGGCGGCTGGTAAGTCCGGGAACTTTTGCTCGCTCAGGGTCGTCCTACTTCGGCGGGCAGGAGGCGACGGTGGAGCGTACCGAGCTGGCGCGGCTTGAGCGCCAGGTCAACGAGGAGATAGTGACCCGCTTCCCGGCTGGT
>JASHQA010000130.1 GCA_030037785.1 Streptosporangiaceae bacterium | reverse complement strand
ACCTCGAAGTTCGCCGCGGCGCACTGGCGGTCGCTGCGGGAGGAGGACGCGCAGAACCGGATCATCAACTTCACGTCGGTGTCGGGGCTGCACGGCGCGCCGGGTCAGCCGAACTACGCGGCGGCGAAGATGGGCATCGTGGGGCTGACCTGGTCGTGTGCTAACGCGCTGGCCAAGTACGGCGTCACCGTCAACGCCATCTCGCCGGGCGCTGCGACCCGGATGACCGACTCGGTTCCGGCCGAACGGCGCCGGGCGGCGGGAACGGTCTCGCGGGATGTCCGGTCACCGGACAACGTGGCCCCGGTCGTGGCCTATCTGGCCTCGGCGCGCTCGGGCTGGCTGACCGGCCGGATCGTGCACTCCGCCGGCTACGAGGTGTCGCTCTACAGCAACATGGCGCCCGCCGTCCGGCTGATCTCCGAGCAGCCGTGGGGGCTCGACGACCTGGCCGCCGAGGTCGAGCGCTCGTTCCGATGAAGCTCGCACTGACGGTCGGCTATTCCGGCTCGCGCGTGAACTTGCCCATCGGCCTGATCAAGCTGGCCGAGAAGCTCGGTTACGACTCGGTCTGGACCGCCGAGGCGTACGGGTCAGACGCGATGACGCCGCTGGCCTGGATCGCCGCGCAGACTTCCCGCATCCGGCTCGGCACCGGCATAGCGCAACTCGCCGGGCGGACGCCTGCCATGTGCGCGATGCAGGCGATGACGATTGACGGCCTGGCGGGCGGCGGCCGGATGATCGTTGGCCTCGGAGTGTCGGGGCCGCAGATCGTGGAGGGCTGGTACGGGCAGCCGTGGGGAAGGCCGTACTGGCGCGTGCGGGACTACGTCGAGATCATGCAGAAGATCTTCCGGCGCGATGAGCCGGTCGCGCACCAGGGCAAGGAGATCTCGCTGCCGTATACCGGCGAGGGCGCGACCGGACTGGGCAAGCCGCTGCGGTCGATCCTGCATCAGGACCACCACATCCCGATTTACCTCGGCAGCGGGTCAGATTCGATGCTGCGGTTGTGCGGTGAGATCTGCGACGGTGTGCTGCCGCTGCGCTTCGCGCCCGGCCAGATGCCGCGGTTCCGGGAGCACCTCGAGGAAGGATTCCGGCGGGCGGGCAGCGGCAAGGGCTGGGACGGCTTCGCGTTTGAGGCCGGCGTCAGTGTCAGCGTGACCGACGACGTCGCGGCGGCGCTGCGGGCGATGAAGCCGGGCATCGCGCTCTATGTCGGCGGCATGGGTCATCCGACGCTGAACTTCCACAAGCAGGCGATGGAGCAGCAGGGTTACGCCGACGCGGCCGCGCGGATCGAGGAGCTGTTCCGGGCGGGGCGTAAGGAGGAGGCGGCCGACGCGGTCCCTGACGAGTTCGTCGACGAGCACGCTCTCGTCGGATCGCCGGCCCGCATTCGCCGGCGGTACCAGCCCTGGGCCGACTGTGGCGTGACCGCGCTGCACATCGGAACCCGGCAGGCTGCGGCGATTGAGCTCATGGCAGATATTGCGGGAGTCGACCGGACGCAGGCCGCTCAGCGGGCCGGATCGGCGCCGGTTGCGAGCGACGGCGGGTAGTCCCGCGACTTGGACAGCTTCCACTGCGGCGAGCGCTTTTCCAGGAACGCGACCACTCCCTCGGCAGCGTCGGCCTGCCTCCCGCTCCACCGGAATACCTCGTGCTCGAGCTGCAGGTGGGCCGCCCGGTCGGGCTCGGCGAGGCCCCGGTAGATCAGCGCCTTCGTGGCGGCCACGGACATGGCGGAGGTGTTCGCCGCGATGTCGCGGGCGATGTCGAGCGCGGCGGGCAGCACCTCCTCGGCCGGCAGGGCACGCGACATCAGCCCGATCTCGGTCGCTTCGGTGCCGCTGATCAGCCGGCCCGTGAGCATCACCTCCATTGCCCGGGACGCGCCGATCAGCCGCGGCACGAGCCAGGTGGAGCCCGCCTCGGCGACGACGCCGCGCCGCGGGAAGACGAACCCGTACTTAGCATCGGCGGCCGCGATCCGGATGTCCCATGACATCGGGATCGTCAGCCCCATGCCGACGGCAGAGCCGTTCATCGCCGCGATCACGGGCGTCCGCATCTGCCACACGGGGACGGGCGCCCGCTGCTGGCTCGCAGTCGGGGTGCCGCCGTCCTGGCCGGGCGCCCCGCGGAACGTGCTGCCGCCGCGGCTGAGGTCGGCCCCGGCGGAGAAGTACTTCCCGGCCCCGGTCACGACGATGGCCCGGACCGCGTCGTCGGCCTCGAAGGCCGCCAGCGCGTCGTACAGCTCCGCGCGCATCTGCGGCGAGAACGAGTTCCGGTGCTCGGGCCGGTTGAGCCAGATGGTCGCGACGCCATCCTCGACCTTGGTCAGGATCGCTGAGTAGTCGGGCATGCGGATCGTCTCCTCGCAGGGCCAGGGGCTGGCGCCCGGCGGCCGCGCACGTGTGTGCGCGCGGTCGCCGGCGCCAGCCCGTTACTTGATAACTGCGCTGAGGGCCGTGCGGTCGCGGTCAGGCAGCAGCTGATCCGGCCTGGATCTTGCTGAGCTCCTCGGCCACCGTCGCCTCATGCGCCTCGGTGAGCACGAGCAGCGCGGGCGTCACACCTTCCAGAGCGAGAATCTAGAATCAAGTACTAGGATCGTGCTGCCGCCGTGCGGGCGTGTCAAGGTAACCGCGACCGCGATTTCCTTACGCAGTCATGGCAATACGAGCAGCCCGGCACGATCGGACAACAGGCTTCAGGCTCTTTCCGGGTCGGCGCAGGATGACCATCGTCACCGTGCCTCAGCGCCTGACCGGTCGTCATGCGAGACGCGTTACCGCGCGCGGCCGCCGTGCGGCCTTGGCCTCCTCGTGCGCTGCCTGGTGCTCCTGGAACAGCGCGATAAAAACCTCGCTCTTCCCGCCGAAGTGGTGATACAGGCTCCCGACGCTCGAACCGGCGCGCTCCACGATGGCCGCGATACTGGCGTTCGTGAAGCCCTGCTCGGTGAACACCTCGCGGCCGGCGTCGAGCAGGGCGCACCCGACCTGGACACCAGGGGGAGACCATTCCGGCTGACCGGGACTCGCAAGGCGCTGCGCCGCACTGCGATTGCGCCCGTTCCAGAACCAAATTCTATGGTTGGCATGCTCGCGACTTTGCCTACACCTCGATCCGCGTGCAGACCGTGGTGCCCCGCCTCGGGGCCGGGAGGCGGCTCCCGACCGAACAGGCCGGGTCTCGCAGCGGGGGTGGACATCGACCAGCGCGCGGTTACCATCAAGTCGCGCACGGCGATTCCGACCGCCGGGGACTGCCATCGCGAAGAAAGGTGCACCGGATGGAGACTGCCGTCGTTGATGCCAAGACGGGCCGGAAGTGCTACCTCGATGTGCCGTCGGGCCTGGCCGACGGCGAGGAAGTCACCTTTGTGCTGAGCCTGCACGGCGGTGGTTCGGTGGGGCACTGGCAGCGGGAGTACTTCCCCGCCTACGACTACGTGGATAAGTACCGCCTGGTCGTAGCCACTCCATCAGCGGCCACCAGGGAGCCGAGCCGACACTGGGCGGCCGACGCTGACGACGACTACCTGGTCGGCCTCGCCGAGTCGGTCCTCGATCGGCTCGGGCGCAGCCGCGTGCGCGCCTTCTGGCTGGCGGGCCACTCCCAGGGCGGCATGACCTCGCAGCGGCTGCTGGCCGGCGTTGATTACTTCGCCGACCGAGTGGACGGCTGGCTCAGCCTGTCCGGCGGCCGCCTGGGACCGGCTGAGCGGGCGGCTGACTTCGGTCCGCCCCGGACTGAGGAAGAACGGAAGGCCTTCGAGGAGGCGATGGCCCGCCGCGGCGCTTTCCAGCGTCCGCCGACACCGGCGGCCGACTTCTCGTTCATCTTCACGACCGGCGAGCACGAGATCGCCTCGCTGCCGGAAACCTCGCCGTGGGCCGAGCGCTATGGCGCCGGGCCGCGCGTCCGTCAGGCTGACGTGGTGGACGACCAGCCGGGCAAGATCCACGACGCTCGGTATGACGCGAACCCGACCTTAAGCTGGGGCCGCAAACCCGCGCCGGGGACGGCACAGGTGTACCTCTATCCCAACGGGCGCGACGGCCGGGTGATCGCCGACGTGGTGCGGCTGAACAAAGGACACACCGAGGGCCTTGAGCCGCGCGTCACCGAGGAACTGATCAAGCTGATGGTCTCCGCTCCCGGAGGTAAGGTCGGCGTGACTCCTGCGCCGAGGACCGCCGGGTTGCAGCTGTAGCTCCGCAATCGCGCGCCACGGCCGGGCTGGTTCACTACAGTCGCTCGCGTCTGGGGTTCTTCGGCCTCGGGAGCCGTTCGCTAAGGCTCCGGAGCCTCGGCCTTGAAGCCCCGCCTGACCAGCCGAGACGCTACTCAAGATCGAAAGCCGCATGAATCGCGGCGGTCAACTCGGCCTCCTGCGCCGGGAGCAGGTACCCGATCCGTGCACCGAGAGCCGCTTCCGGAATCGTGACTATGTTGTCGCAGTTCACGACCGAGTCATGGCCAAGGCCGTTGGACTGCCCGACCGCGATCTCGACCGACAGGCCGCGCGCTGTAGGGGTGACCGGCGCGACGGTGACCTGTGTCCGTTCCGGGATGACTAGCTCGCGGGTCAGGACGAGAACCGGGCGCGCCGTGTCCAGATGCGCGATGTGAATGGGCCTCACTGATCCGGGTCTACCGGCTGGCCGGAAAGGTACCGCACGAGGTCAATCATGTCGGCATCCTCCCCCGCCTCGGCATAAATCTGCGCATCCTGGACCGCCATCTCATGACGGCGCTCACGGTTCAGCGCTCGCACGATGACCGCAGCACGGCTTGAACCGCGACCTTTTTCGACCAGCTGATCGACGAACCTCACCATGTCGTCGGGCAGCCGGACCGCGATCTGAGTGCTCATACCAGTATGGTACCGGAACGGGATGCAGCGACGAACGGGATCCGCCACCGCGTGGCGAAGGCGCCCGCCTCGCTGTCGGCGCCGCGGTCCATCAGCGACCGCACACGCAGGCGCCGACGGGCCTGCAGAGTGGGGCATCGGCCGCCTTACCAGGTCAGCCGGCGCTGCCGCGAGCCAGGCGACGCCGGCCAGAACTGGCTATACAAGCTCCTGCGCCTGCGCAAGACTCACCCGCATGGCCGAAGCCGAAGAGAAGCAGACCCTGCACCGCTACCTCGAGGACGCACGCGGCGTCTTGCTCTGGAAGCTCGATGGGCTGTCGGACTACGACATCCGCCGGCCGATGACGCCGACCGGCACGAACCTGCTCGGCCTGGTCAAGCACTGCGCGGGGGTCGAGTGCCAGTACTTCGGCGAGGTGATGGGCCGGCCGTTTCCTGGTGAGGCCGACCTGGACTGGCACGACGATGACGACGAGGGCGAGGGGCTGAGCGGTCACATGTACGCGAAGCCGGCCGAGTCACGCGAGCAGATCGCAGAGTTCTACCGGCGGGTCTGGGTCCACTCCGATGCCACGATCGAGCAGCTTCCGCTGGACGCACGCGGCACCGTGCCCTGGTGGCCCGAGGAAAGCAGGCATCCCACCCTGCACACGGTGCTCGTGCACACGATCGGGGAAACCGCCCGGCACGCCGGGCACGCGGACATCATCAGGGAATCCATCGACGGTGCCGCCGGCCTGCTCGAGGGCATCAGCAACATGCCGCCGGAAGCCGACGCCGCTGCCTGGAACCAGCACTACAGCAAGCTGGATCGCATCGCCCGGTCCGTTCGCTAGGACCTGGCCTCATCCAGCAGCTTCAGACTGGCCAGCCCGCCGCGTGCTGCGCCTGGTGCGCCTGGGTGCGCAACTCCAGCACTCGCACCTAGCGAACCAGCAGGTCGCCGCCGCCGCCGGTACGCGGCGGGCCGCTCTCCGATCTCGCCGCCTGCCTGCAGGCGCTCAAGGTTCCAGGCGAGCTGGGCAGTGACTGCCGGCGGGAGGCCTGGCGGGACGGTGACATGGTCGAGCGCGGCGGCGAAGTCAGCCAGAGTCGCGGTGACGATCCCCTCGGCCTCGCCGACACCGAGCGCATTCCACCGCCGCGCTTCGCGGATCAGGTGCTCGGCGCTGATGCGACGTTGATCGAAGCTACCATCGACCGCCACAGCGAGGTCGTAGTCGATGCGGCCTTGCTGGAAGAGGTTGGGTACGGCGTCATAGGCGTCCGCGAGCACGCTCCTCCCAGGAAGGTGCAGGATGGCGAGATTCTTGGCGTGGGCGTCGTTGTCGCCGAGGAGCACGGTGAAGGTCAGCCTGCGCAGGAAGGCAGCGACCGGTCGGCCCTCCCCTTGGAGCGAGCCGAGGAGCTCGGCGATCCGGTACGCGCTCGGGCGGTGCGAGTCGCGCGGCCTACCGGGGTTCTGAAACTTCGCATGGTCATCGACCCAGTCCAGGCCGAGCGCCTGGGCAACGTCTTCTTGGTGGATGAGCCTGACCGTGCCGCCACGGACAACCCGGTCGTAGCGCTCGACGACTAGGTACTGGCGCGCGCCGTTACCGGCCAGCTCCGTGTGGTAATGGGCCAGCCCTAGCGCGGCAGCCAGCGCGTGCCCGTAGCGCTCGCGGACGAGCCCGTCCGGGTGTCCGGACAGCCGTGGCTTGAGAATGTGAGTCGAGTGCGCGCGGCCGCGAGGCAGGTACCACTGATTGCCGAACCGCGCCAGCAACAGCTTCGGCTGCAGCCCAGCCAGCATTGACCGGCTCTGATCGTCTGAGCCCAGGTCCCCGTCGGATGCGGCCCGGCGAAGGCGCCGCAGGATCTCGCCCTCGCTGATCGGCTCATAGCGCGGCGCGGTCCTCCTCGCCGCGCCCGGCTCAGCAATCGTCACCGCGCCGGCGATCGAGCTGCCGAACTCCCGCAGCATCGCGTACAAGTCCGTCGGGTCGCTAATGCCCCGGATCTGGGTGAGACGCTGCCGCTGCCGACCCTCCAACGCATATCCACCGAAGAAGTTGCTCGCTGCAGCTGTCGGCGCCCTCGGCCGCACAGACCCGAAGCCTTCCGTCAAGGTGACAGGGCCCGGCGCATATCCCGCCAACCACTGGAACTCGATGCGCTCGCGCCGGGAGCTGCGGGTAATCCGGCCGACCAGCTCGCCGTGCAGCCGCACCTCCAGCCCGTCAGCCATCACAGCCGCGCTTGTCATCGCCCGGACCGCCCAGGTCGAAGGTGACGCTGAGGGTGATGCCCAGCGACTTCAGCGTTCGTAGCAGCCGGGTCATATACAGCGTGCCGCGGCCTGATTCCAGGCCGTTGAGATAAAACCTGTCGTAGGCGTTCGCCCGCGCGAGCTCATCCTGCGATATGCCCCGCGCTTCGCGCACGGCCCGAATCGCGTCGCCGATATCGCGCGGCCTGCGCACCTCGACCATCCTGCTGGCCACAACCACCACCCGAAGCCTTCGTGAGAATATCAGCACATCACCAGATGTTAGAATATCATCACATCAGACAAGGTGCCAATATCCTCACGCCTACTGGCCCCTCCAGCCACCTACGGCAGCATGGTCAGCCCTCAGCTAATGGCGGTCATCGCTGGCTACGAAATTCCTGACAGGTGCTGTCTGGGTAGCCCCGCTTTCGGCCGACGCTATGGCCTCGATTCGAGTAGGCGCTCAACGAACTCTGGTGGGTCTGCGACCGGCGAACTGCCGGCGCGCGCGCTTCCCCGCTGACGTGACACCCCGTCCGAACTAGCGGATACTTTGCGTGACACTGGGACAAGGGGGGGCATCATGCCGACGAAGCTCATCAAGCTTGACGACGGCCTCCTTATGGAGGTCGATGTACCAGAGGATCAGGCCCAGCAGATATCGGGCGGTATGGCTCAGCGGGTCGCGGCGTCCATGGAAAAGATCCGGCCCGTGCTGCATACGGTGGTCGCGTCGATCAAGGACAGCTGGGACGACCTCAGTAAGGACGTCCGGGTTCAACAGGCGGAACTCGAGATCGGCCTGAGCTTCGAAGGCGAGGGAAACCTGTATGTCACGAAGGCCAAGGCGGGGGCCAATTTCACCGTCCGTCTGGTATTTGGCGCGCGAGACGAGTAAGCATGGCAGACGTCCAGTCGTCAGTAGTGCTGATTTCCAGCAGTGATCCGGCGGAGCCGCGATTCGGCTCCGGTTTCGTCGTGGCGCACGAGCCGGCTGGCACCCTAGTCGTGACCTGCGGTCACGTCGTTCGCGACGTCGGCGGCCCAGACAAAGTCGTCATCAGCGGGCTGCCCGCCACGGTCGAGGCGATGGCGGCCGACTGCTGGCCGGATCTCGCGGTACTGCGCACCCGGGCCGCGAGCAATTTGCCGGCCCTCGGGCTGAGCCGGAGCGGGCGGCAGGGCGACGCGTTCGAGTCCGCCGGATTTCAGCTTTGGGGCGGCCAGCATCTGATCAGGCCGGTGTCCGGCAAACTCGAAGCGGAACTCGGTTTGGAGCATCCGGCGCACGATGAACGGATCCGTGCCTTTGACCTGATTCTCGACGCCAATGCGACGCTCCAGCCCGGCTACAGCGGCTCCCCGGTCGTCTCGAAGCAGACCGGGGCAGTGATCGCCGTGACGAGTCACCGCGAGGGCGGGGGAGCCAAAGGCCTGGGCCTTGCGATCGAGGCACTGAGGCTGATCTGGCCAGAATACGAGGACCTGATCGCTGACGGGCCAGCCGATCTGTCCACGCCGAGCCAATCCGAGCTGGCGCTGAGGTCCCTGACCGAGCGCACCGCCCTGTTCGTCGGTCGCCAGCAGGAGCTTCAGGTGGTCGCTACCAGGCTGGCGACCATGTGGTCGGGTGGCGGGTCGGTTGGCTTTATCCTCGGCGAGGCCGGAATGGGCAAGTCAACGCTCGCGCTGCGGATGGTGCGCGAGGCACTGGAGCAACATCCGACGATGCTGTTCGCCACGGCCAGGCTGGACATCGTCATGGGCACGCACGCCAGTTTCGCGCCGTTCCGGGCCATCCTCGAGCAGATTCTGCGCTCGGACCTTTCGGCGCCAGACGGGCGAGGCGGGCAGATCCGGCCGATAGAGGTCGTCGCGAACACCCTTATCGACATGGGCATCGGCAAGCTCGGTCCTATCGCAGCTTTCACGGGCGGCGCGACTGCTGCGCTCACCCGGCTACTAGCCGAGCGGGGTGGCGGCAGCAGCGACAGCGATATCGCGGCATCCTTTGACCAGGGCAGCTTGCTCGATTGCTACACGGAAAACATCCGAAAGGTCTCCGAGAGCTTCCCGCTGATCATCCTGCTGGACGATATTCACTGGTCCGACGACTCGTCGCTGCTGCTGCTCCGTCATCTGGGCCAGGTCATTCAGCCGCACCGGGTTCTCATCCTCGCAACGTACCGCCCTGAGGAAGCAGCGGGCCGTCCGCTGCTTCAGGACACCATTGACCATCTGGTCGGCCTCGGCGGTTTCGTCATCGACCTGCAGAGCAGGGAACTCAGCCGGCGCGACCCCAGCGGCAGGCTGTTCTGCCTCGACTACCTTCGAGCGCGCTACGGGACGGAGTTCTCCCAAAGCTTCGTGAACCTGATCACGTCGCTAGTGGGCGGGAACCCGCTGTTCCTTGCCGAGACCCTGACGAACCTGGAAGAGCGCGGTGAGATCGTCAACGCGGGCGGCGAGTGGAAACTCCTACGCCCAGTCGACAGAATCCACGACCTGCCCACGCGGATCGAGCATGTCATCAGCCAGCGGGTGAACCGTTTGGACCAGGCGCTGCTCAGCACCCTGAAGCACGGCAGCATCGAGGGTGAGATTTTCACCGCCGAGGTAGTGGGGGCACTGCAGAACATTACGGACCCGCACGTGCTGATGACGATGATGAGCCGGCTGATCACGTCTTACCGGCTGATCGTCGAGGTGGCGACCAGGCGGATGCTCGCAGGCAAGCTGGTACACAGCTATGGCTTCCGGCACGCGCTGACCCAGCGCTACGTCTACGAGTACCTCATGACGGATTCGGAGCGCCAGCTACTGCACAAGCAGCTGGCCCAGTGCCTTGAGCAGCTATACGGCACCGGCACGGCCGAGTTGCTGCCCAGCTTGGCGACTCACTACTCGCTGGCTGAGGTGCCGGACAAGACGGTCGAGTACGCGCTCCTGGCCGGCGAAGCCGCGCTCGCCAGCTACGGCTGGAGCGAGGCGACCAAGCTCGGCCGGCTGGCGGTGCGGATGATCGAAACGTACCCGGAGTTCGCTGGCACGCTGGATCCGCAGACGCGGCTCAGGGCGCGCTTGCTGTATGCGAAGGGAGAGCTGGAAGGCGGCGTTACGGACGAGCCGATCGACCACGCCCAGACTGGGCTCGACGCGCTGCTACCGGCGCTCGCCCAGATCGAGCTGGTCGGGCCGGAGCTCGCCATCGACGCGTACCTGACCCTCGGCCGGCTCGAGGCGGTGCGGGCGGTGCTGACTGACTTTCACGCCAACGAGTACGTGCGCCGTGCGATCGCGCTAGCGGAAGGCTCACAGGACAAGCGGGCGCTGATTAAGGCCCTGACCATCAGGCACGTGTCCACGAACGTGGCGGATCAGTCTATGGCGGCCGAGCAGCTAGCAGCCAGACAACGGTGCGTGCAGCTAGCCGAGGAGATCGGCGACCCGGCCCTGCTCGCCGAGAGCCTGTCCTGGCTGGCTGTCCACTACGTCGTGTTCGACACCGACGAAGAGGATCCGCTCGGACTGGCCGAGCAGTACGGAACGCGTGCGCTGACCCTCGCGTCCAGCGAGAACATCATGCTGCAGCTCGACGCGCGCATCGCGCTGAGCTGGATTTACCATCACCGCGGCTACTACGGGGACCGGCTGGAGCGGCACCGCAAGGAGATTCTCGAGCTGGCCATCACCCACGGCCAGACTGCCTTCGAGGCGGACGCGCGGACCGATCTCTCGCACTATTACACCTTTATCGTCGGTGAGCAGGAGTCGGCACTGCGCCAGAAGCAGGAGGCCTACGACTTCCGGGTGCGGATGGGCCGGCATCCCATCATCGACACCGAGCACATGGCCGAACTGCTGTTCCGACTCGGCAGGTTCGAGCAGAGCCAGGAGCTGTTCCTACGGTTCCTGGACCGGCAGGATGAGCAGCGCGCTGCCCGCGCCAAGGCCCTGGTTGCCCGCTCGCTGGCCCTGGTCGGCCAGGCCAGCGAGGCGCTCGCGCTGCTCGCCGAGGTGGAGGACGCTGCGACAAGGGCAAACCTGGCCATGATCGCACCCGTGCACGGCGCAGCCATGGAGGCATATGCCGCACTGGGCCGGACGGACGACGCCCTGCGGCACGCCGGCTGGATCATCCCGACCGTGGGGCCGGCCGGCCGCCGTGGACTGTTCTGGACCTATTCCGACTTCCCGTCGAAGTTCGCCGAGGTCTACCGGCTGGTCGGTGATCTGAGCGCCGCGACGGACTGGTCCGATCGGAGCGCGGCGTACTGGCGGGAGCTTGCCGGAGTGACGGACGTGTCTCAGCTGGTGATGTTCGCCGAGCATGAGTTCATCCGCGGCAAAGTGCTTGCCGACGCCGACCGGGGTGCCGAGGCGCGCTCGCTGATCGAGCGTGCCCTAGCCGCGTTCGAGCGCAGCGAGCACTACTTGACCGCCGAGGCCATGCTCGCCCTGTCTGCCCTGGAGAGGCGCACCGGGGCGGCCGGGCGGGCGAGGGAGCTTGCCGCTGCTGCCGCCGAACGCGCTGATGCCATCGGCCTGGCGTCCCTCGCCCGGCGTGCCCGCCTGGCCGCAGATGCCTGATCTGGACGACTATCCCCAGTTCACCAAGCTGCACCGGCTGATCAGACAGAAGGCGGCGGCCGGTCTCGGGCCCCAGCACTATCGCGTTCCTCAGATCCTGGCGGGCGGGCGCTCGGCCCGGATCCTGGTAGACGTCGGACCTGCTTACCTCTTCTTCCTGAGTGTGCTGGACACCATCTGGCAGGGCCGCGCAGCCAGCCGTCCGGGCCACCGCGAGCCGGGGATCTGCTCAGACGATCGCGTCTACCTGGCCTTCGCTCGGACTTTCGCCTCGCTGGACGGCGCGGTCGGCACCGCACTGACCCAGATCATGTTCCTGCCTTACCTGCGCGCCAACCTGGACATCACCGTTTTTATCAGCCTGCCGACCGGGACGATCGGCGAGACCGCTCGCAAGGGCAGCCGCGGCTCGCCGTTCGCCGTCAGCGATCCTTTCGCCATTGATCCCTCGCTGGCGGACCCGCTCGTTCCCGAACTCGGCGCGCTGGAGCAATACCAGGCGCTAGTGCAGGCCTGCCTGCTGCTCGGGATGCGGGCCGGATCAGTGGTACCGCTCGCTACCCTGTCGATCGACAGCCCGTTGTTCGCCAGGGATCCTGCGCTGGGCTTCTGGCGGGATGTGGCCCCCGACGAGCCGCTGCAGTGGGCGGATCCGTCCGTGCCGCGGACTCACCCCGGCACCTATCCCTGGTTCGAGCTGTCGGCTAGCTGCGCGGCCAGGTTCGTCGCCGCGCCAGACGCCAGCGAAGTCCGCACCGAGTCCGCTGACGGCGGAGGACACTACGTCGCCGTCAGCACGCGTGCGGGCGTCCCGCGCCGACTCAGCCTCGCCCCGGCGTTCCCTGGTCGGCAGGACGCAGGCGGCACCCCCTTCTGGGCAGACGTGGCGATGCTGAACTTCACCAGCTTGCCGTATCCGCTCCCGGCCGGCTGCTACACGCCGGAGCTGGACGACCCGTCTAGGCCCGCGTTCCAGCTGGCCGCCACCATGATCGCCTGGCGGCACGTCGAGCTGCGCGAGGAGGTCTTCTTCGTCGACGTGAGCGGCACGGTTCCGGACGCGGTCTTCCAGCTAGCCCGCCAGCTGAGTGCACGGCAAGCGGACCGGACCTCTCCCATTGTCTTCGTCGGCGAGCAGGTCTGGAAGTTCGACCGGTTCTCGGACGCCATCGACGCGGTCGTCGGGCCGCTGATCTTCTGCGTCAGCGCGCACACGGGCAACGTTGCGGTGCTCGTGGAGTCGATGAACTATCACCTCGCGGCGATCAAGGAGCGCGTCGACTCAAACCCCTACATGGCCGGTACGGGGAATCACGACAGCTTGCCAGCACGGCCTGACCTCTCGCCGCTGCTATTAGCCTGCTACCACTTTCTGCCCCGTGCGGTGCCACTGATCTACGCGGGCAGCGAGTTCCATGCGCAGCTCGTTACCAACAAGGAATTCGGGTTCGGCACGTCTACGGAACTGCAGGCGCTGCGCGGCGGCTTGGCCGACGCCGACCTGCCGCTGTTCAACGACGTTCCGCTGAACTGGGAGATGCTGCCGGAGTTCGACGACCGCGGCCGGCCGGTGATCGACATCCCCGAACTGCTGCGCCGCTGCCGGAGCGTATCGCGCGCACTGACAGCGGACCTCGAGGGCTACGACACCGTTTGCCTGCCGGGCATGACCAACTGCTCGGGGTACCGGCGCTTTAAGGTCCGTGACCCGCGCGACTCGCTGGTAGTGCTGGTCAACTGGGACGGGGCCGCGGAGCGCCGGATACGCTGGCCGTTCGGCGCCGCCAGCCGAGTTCTGGGCATCTACACCGGCGCGGAGCAGGGGACACTCAGCACCGGCGGGTACCTGCGCATGCCGCCGCGTTCGGCAGCGGTGTGGGTGACCGGCGCGTCGCGCAGACGTGCCCCGGCCGCCGACAGCCCGGTTGTGCTGCCGGACCCTCACGGCCGGGATCGCAGCACGGCGACCTCGGGGAACTCCTCGGGCGAGCCGTAGCCGTGCTCGGCCAGCCAGCGGACGTTAGTCAGGCATCGCAACGACCACCAGGCGCGGATGAGGTCGCGGTCCACGTCGGTGCCGTAGCCGGCGACGACGTCGCCAAGGTGCTCGGTGTGTCCGAGCGTGAGGATGGCGATGTCGAAGAGCGCGTCGCCCTGGGACGCCTCGGACCAGTCGATGACGCCCGTGACCTCGTCACCGTCGACGAAGACGTGGTCGACTTGCAGGTCGCCGTGGATGAACGCCGGTGTCCACGGCCGGAGCGCAGTCTCGGCGAGCTGTCGGTTGCGGGTGACCACGTCGGCGGGAAGGACGCCGTTGGCGACGAGCCACTCGCACTCGCCGTCGAGGTGCGACGCGAGCTCGTCGATGCATCGGCCGGGCCATGGCGGCAGCGGCGCGTCGTGCAGCATCCGCGCCGCCGCACCCGCCGCGGCCCACGCCGCCGACGACGCGGTGGACGGCTCGCCGAGATGGCCGAGTGCTGTCCCGGCGACGGCGGCGAGCGCGAGCACGGGCCGCTTCCGCCACAGGACCTCCGGGGTCGGGATCGGCGCCAGAGCCATCGCCTCGACCTCGACGTCGGTGCGCGTCTGCTCAGCGTCGATCTTCAGGAACACGTCGCCGACACGCAGCGTCGCCCGGTCGCTATGGGCGACGACGACCTCGACCTCCGCCACGCCGGCCATTATCGCGGGATGACCGCAACCGGCACACCGGGTTTCACGCGCGGTCAGGTTCGGGACAGGAGGTCGCGGACGACGAGCGTGGCGGCAGCCGGTGATCCTTTGACGAAGCCGAAGAACGGCCCGAAGTCCTGGGTTGCCGAGAATCCGGTGACGTACAAGCCGTCAAGGCTGGTCTGGAAGGCCTCATCCAGTACCGGGAAGCCATTCGAGAGCCTGACGTGCCCCAGCACGCCCGCGAGGTAGGGGACCGCGGTGAGATCAGCCCGGTAACCCGAGGCGAACACCAGCTTGTCGACTGTCAGCCGGGTTGAATCGGAGAGCTGGATCTCCAGCTCGCCACTGGCGCGGGCGACAGCCCGGGTGACCTCGGTTCCCGGCCGCCGGTGGATGCCGCTCAGCTCCAGCCGCGGCGTCAGCCAGTACTCGAGCGTCAGCCTGCCCACTTCCCAGAACCGCCTGGTGATCGCGGCCTGCTCGTCGCGGGGCAGGTTGCGCCAGTAGCCAGGGACTGCGATCGTCTGCGCCACGTGCGGGTCGACGAACTTCCAGCTCACCCGCTCGAACCGCGGGACTTCGTGGCGGTGCACGATGTCGACGCGGGCAGCGCCGTGCTCGCGGATCAGTGCCGCCCACTCATACGCGCTCTGCCGCCCGCCCACGATCAGCACACGGGCTCCGGCCATCTCGTCGAAGCGCACCAGGTTACAGGTGTGCGCCGCGGACCCTGGCGGCAGCGACGACGCCCAGTCAGGCAGGTTCAGGTAGCGCGCGATGCCGGGTGCGGCTGCAACCGCGTCGGCTTCGATGCGCTCGCCGCTGTCAAGGACCGCCTCGAATCGGCCGTCTGCCTTGGCCAGGCTTTCGACCAGCCGGCCGGAAGGCCGGATTTTCTTCGCATCCTGAAACCACTCGGCGTATTCGAGAAAGACGCCGACCGGAATGGGGTCGACCGCACCCTGCTCGATCCCCCGATCCGCGAGGAACGCCTCCAGCGTGTGGATCCCAGCCGCATCCAGATGCCAGTCCGGGCCAGATCGGAGAAACATCCCTGCGGGCATGTGCTCCCGCCAGAAGTCCATCGGCCGGCCCGCCACCATGGTGCCGATGCCCCGTTCTTGCGCCAGTGCCGCGACCGACAGGCCGTACGGACCGGCGCCGATGACAAGCAGTTCAGTCCGTGTCACCATGTCTCCCCCTCGGATCAAAGGCACCCGCACCGGCCGCGGGGAGACGCGGGGAGAGTGGTGGTGCCCTTGTCGTAGTCTCCGCTGTCACAACTCGCGTCGGCAACTTCGGCCCGGCATTGCCCGGCGTCCGGCGTCCGGCGCCCGGCGGTGGAGCGGGTGCTCACGCCGCCGGGTTACGCCTCTGTCCGCGGCGGGCCAGGCCAAGCTGCTGGTAGATCTCGCGCGTCGCCGTCGACTGGTTGAGCGTGTAGAAGTGCAGGCCGGCGACGTCCTCGGCGAGCAGCCGCTCGCACATGCGGGTGGCGTGCTCCACCCCGATCGCACGAACGGCGTGCTTATCTCCGGCGTGAGCCTGCAGCCGGGTCAGCAGCGGTGCTGGCAGCCGCGCGCCTGCCAGCACCGCCATCTTCTCGATCATCGCGACGCTGGTGACGGGCATGATGCCGGCGATGATGGGCGTGTCGCAGCCGCGGGCGTGCACCCGGTCGCGCAGCCGCAGGAAATCGTCCAGAGCGAAAAACATCTGGGTGACCGCGAAGTCCGCGCCCGCCCGGCACTTGGCGACGAAGCGGGCCAGGTCGGATTCGGCGTCCCCGGATCGGGGGTGCCCCTCGGGGAACGCCGCGACCCCGATGCCGAAGTCGCCGCAGTCCCTGATGATGCGCACCAACTCGGCCGCGTACCGGACGCCATCGGGATGCGGCACCCACTCCCCGCTCGGATCACCCGGCGGGTCGCCGCGCAGCGCGAGCAGGTTCCGGACGCCGCACGCCGCGTACGAGCCGATGACCCGGCGGAGCTCGGCGACCGACTGGCTGACGGCGGTCAGGTGCCCGACCGGGGTGAGCGTGGTCGAGGCGGCGATCTCGCCGGCGATCCGGACCGTCCCGCCCCGAGTGGAGCCGCCGGCGCCGTAGGTCACCGAGACGAAGGTCGGCTGCAGCGGCTCGAGGTCGCGGATGGCCCGCCACAGCAGTTGCTCGCCGTCCGGTGTCTTGGACGGCATGAACTCAAACGAGAACGACTGGGTGCCCGATGACAGCACTGCCCTGATGTCCGCCGGACCCGTCACCTGCTCCGCCCTCCCCTGTCAGCCAGCAGAGGCGCGGATAGCCGTGACTCTTTAGGCGTTTTTGTCCTGGTCGCCAAGCTGTCGTCAAATCACTCCAGGGTGGTGACAGCGTATCGGAGGGACGCCCAAATTTTGTGGAGTCTGCCAGAAAACACGACTCGATTCTTGGGTTATCGCACAAGCACGGTCCGACCCCGACGCACCTCGAATAGGCGGATACTGCTATGGCAGGCTACGGGCTGAGGTGATTGCCGTGCGGATTGGCGTGTCGATCGCGGATTTCAGCGGCACCAGCGGGCCCGGGCTCGCGACTGACCTGGCGGCCGTCGGCCGGTCCCTGGACGATGCCGGCTTCGACCTCATCGGGGTCATGGACCACTTCTTCCAGATAGCCATGATCGGGCCACCCGAAGCGGACATGCTGGAGGCCTACACCGCGCTCGGCTTCCTGGCCGCCAGCACCTCCAGGGCCCGGCTGCTGACCGTGGTCACCGGCGTCGCCTACCGGCATCCCGGCGTGCTCGCAAAGACCATCACGACTCTGGACGTGCTGTCCGGCGGCCGGGCCATGCTGGGCATCGGCGCCGCCTGGTACGAGCAAGAGGCACGGGCGCTCGGCATCCCGTTCCCGCCGCTAGCCGAGCGGTTCGAGCGTCTGGAGGAGACGCTGCGCATCTGCCTGCAGATGTGGTCAGGCGACGAGACGCCGTTCCGCGGCCAGCACTACCAGCTCGACCGGCCACTGAACCACCCACGGGCAGTCAGCAGCCCGCATCCGCCGATCATGATCGGCGGGGCTGGAGAGCGCAAGACCCTCCGCCTGGTCGCCCGGTACGCGCAGGCCTGCAACCTGTTCTTCCCCGGCCCAGAACTGCCGCGCAAGCTAGCGGTGCTGCGCGCCCACTGCGAGGCCGAAGGCCGCTCCTATGACGAGATTGAGAAGAGCGTGCTCTTTCACATGGATGTCGGGGATAGCGGGGAACGGGCCGCCGAAATGGTCGACCAGCTGGGCAAGCTAGCCGAGTTGGGGGTCGGCACGGCCATCTGCAACGTCGCGGGCATCTGGGGGCGCAAGCCGATCGACATCATCGGCAGCGAGATCATCCCAGCGGTCGCGCCGCTGTGACGGGCGCTACCAGTACACCTCCGAAGGGCGGATCTCTACGCGGCAATGGGCGATGCGGTGGCCGCGATGCTCACCTGGCTAGCGGGGCTGCTCAGCTAGCGGGGCTGCTCAGCTAGCGGGCGCTGCGGGCCCGGCCCCCAGGTAGCGCAGCACCGCCAGGACCCGGCGGTTGCCGGTATCGCCGGGGTACAGCCCGAGCTTGGTGAAGATGGAGTTGATGTGCTTGCTGACCGCGCTGTCGGTGATCACGAGGGCCGCTGCGATCTCCGCGTTGGAGCGGCCCTCGGCCATGAGCGCCAGAACGTGGCGTTCCCGCTCGGTGAGGACGTCCAGCGGGTCGGCGCCCCGTCGGGCGAGGAGCTGGGCCACCACCTCCGGGTCGAGCGCGGTGCCGCCCGCAGCCACCCGGCGCAGCGCATCGAGGAACTCGGCCACGTCCGCTACCCGGTCTTTGAGCAGGTAGCCGACGCTGGCGGTGTTCGCGGACAGCAGGTCGGCGGCGTAACGCTCCTCCACGTACTGTGACAGCACCAGAATCGCGATGCCTGGCCACTGGCCGCGGATCACCAGCGCGGCCCGGATTCCCTCGTCGGTGTGGGTCGGGGGCATCCGCACGTCGGCGATCACGACGTCGGGCAGTTCTCGCTCGACGGCGGCCAGCAGCGCGCTGGCATCACCGGCGGTGGCCACGACCTCGATTCCGGCGCCTTCCAGCAGCTTGGTCAGGCCCGCCAGCAGCAGCACGGAATCCTCGCCGATCACCACCCGGAGACGGCCCGGCTCGGCTGACTGCAGCTTGTCTGTCACGGACTCCACGCTAGTTCCACCGCGTTTCTATCCGGACCGAGCAAGCTTCGCGGGGAACGGGCTGCGCACTGGTCGCGGCTTTCTGGTTAGCCGGCGTGGCTGCTGGCGGACTTGGCCGGGCGGAACGGCTGCGCCCTTGTCGTGCCCAGCAGCGCCGGGAGCTTGGTGAGTTCGCTGGCGTAGGCGGCGCGGTACTGGCTGACCGCGGTGCTCAGCGCCTGCTGGTTGGCGGTGACGAGTTGCTGCTCGTAGCTGGCCTGGACCGCGAAGTAGATCCCGGCCAGGTCGGTGGCCGCCGTGCAGTCGGCGTCGGTGACCGCGACGGCGATCTGCGCCTGGTTGGCGGCGCTGCTCACCGTGGTTGTCGGCGTGATCGAATGCTGCCCGCCGTACATGGACTGGAACTCCTTGGACCACACGTTCTGCGGCTGACCAAGGCTGTAGCCGTTCCGTGCCATGCACGCCGTCCAGGCCTGGGTGGCGGCAGTCACCGCCGGGGCGTGCTGCACGTCGGTGGTGATGTCGTTGCCGAGGGTGATGATGCCGGCCAGCGGCCCTTTCTGGGTGGCGTTGGCAAAGTCCTGAATGATGGTGCCGCACTTGCTGGCTGCGGCTTGTTCCGCCGCTGGCAGGCTCGGCGGCTGCGCAAAGCCGCCGCCCCCGACGCCGAGGGCGGTGAGGGCCGCGCCCGGCGGGAACCGGAAGCCGTACTGCTGCGCGTCCGCGGTCCCGAGGTATCCCCAGCCGCCCCAGGGCTGCGTGAAGGCCAGGCCCCCGCCGATCGGGATGCTGGTGGGGACGATGCCGTCGTTGACGGTCACCCCCGGATAGCCGGCGGCGCTCATGCACGGCCCGATGAGGGTGTATTGCGACTCGCCGGGCGCCAGGCCATCGTCGCTGGACAGGCCCAGCGCGGCGTACGGGGTGAACGCCTCGCTCGACAGCGCCGCCTGGCCCGAGGTCGGTGGCGGCGGCGTGCCGACGCTGGGTGTGGTCACGGTGTTGGCGGGCCCGGCCGGCGCGGCGGCGGTGCACGCGGTGAGCGCCGCGCAGCAGCAGGCCAGGACACCGACGCCGGTACGGATACGCACGCGGAACCTCCCTTCTGGGCGGACGTTCAGCCCTGCCGCAGTGCGGCCAGCGGGCTGATCCGCGCGGCGCGCATGGCGGGGTAGGCGCCAGCGAGCAGGCCGACGACGGCGCCGATCAGCGGGGCGGGCAGCGTAGCGGTCGGGTCGAGAACGGCGGTCCAGTTCTTAGCGGCGGCGAAGCCGACCACGATGCCGACGCCGATGCAGGTGCCGATCAGCCCGCCGAGTGTGCCCAGCGCGACCGACTCGGCCAGGAACTGGACGGCGATGTGCCGGGGCCGGGCGCCCAGCGCGCGGCGCAGGCCGATCTCGCCGGTGCGCTCGAGCACGGCGACCAGCGTGGTGTTGGCGATGCCGACCGCGCCGATCAGCAGGCTGATCAGGGCCAGGACCAGGAACAGGCCGGCCAGGTCACCGGACACCTGGCTCTGCAGGGTCTGCGGGCTCGGCGGGGAGGTCACGACCAGCCTGCTGGGGTCGGTGGGCAGCTCGGCTGCGGCGATCTGCCTGGCCACCGCGCGGGCCGCGCCGACCTGGGTGGCGATGATCAGCTGGGCCTCGTCCTGGTTGCCGATGCCGGGCTGCGGATTGCCGTAGTCGGCCAGTGCGGTGTTCGCCGGGATCAGCATCGCGCTCTCGCCGATGACCACCCGCCGGGCTGAGCGGTAGATGCCGACCACGGTGTAGCCGATGCCATTGACGAACACCGCGGGGTGAGCAGACAGCCGAGCGGGCGAGATGCCCAGCTCGGACGCGGTACCCGTGTCGATGACCGCCACGTGCTGGCCGGTGTCGTTCTCGTAGGCGGAAAGCGTCGACCCCGCAATCATCGACAGCCCCATCGCCGTCGCCGCTCCGGGCGAGGCGGCGAGCAGCGTCACCGCCTGGTCCGGGGTCGCCGACAGCGCCAGTGATCCGGTGAACGCCGTGTCGGCGGGGAGGGAGACCGGCCACCACACGCCGGCTGCGGTCACCCCGTTGATGCGGTCGGCGATCTGACTGGCGTCGGCGGGGAAGCCGATCGGCGGGTTCGCGCCCAGCGGGGTGAGACCGCCGTTGTCCGCCACGATCACCGTGGTGTCTTCCAGCAGCGTGAACTGCCGGGAGATCTGGCCCGCGCTGGTTGCGGTCAGCCCGAGCACGGCCACGAACGCACCCACGCCCAGGATCGTGCCGAGCATGGTCAGCGCGGTCCGGCCGGGCCGTTGCACGATCCCGGCGACCGCTTCTGCCGCCGCGTCCCGGCCGGCCAGCCGCGGTGCGGGCAGGCCGGTGGCCGGGCTAGCCACGGCCGGCTCCGGTCAGCTCGGTCAGCACCCCGTCGCTGATCGCGATCGTGCGGCGGGCGTGGCCGGCCACCACCGGATCGTGGGTGATGACCACGATCGTGTAGCCGGTCGCGTTCAGGTCGTCGAGCAGGCCCATCAGCGCGGCCGCGTTGGCCGAGTCCAGGTTCCCGGTGGGCTCGTCGCACAGCACCAGGGCCGGGGAGTTCACCAGCGCCCGCGCGATCGCGACCCGCTGGCACTCACCACCGGACAGCGTGACCGGCAGCGCGTCCAGCCGGTGGCCAAGCCCGACCGCATCCAGCGCGCCGGCCGCGGCCGGTAGCCGCGCCCCGCGCGGGGTCTGGTTGTACAGCAGCGCGAGCAGCACGTTCTCCGCCGCCGTGCGGTAGGGCAGCAGGTGGAACGCCTGGAACACCACCCCGATCCGCCGCCCCCGCAACGCCGACCGGTCCTTGTCACCCAGCGCGGAGGTGTCCACGCCGTCCAGCAGGTAGCTGCCGCTGGTCGGGGTGTCCAGCAGACCGAGCAGGTGCAGCAGCGTCGACTTGCCCGACCCCGACGGCCCGGTCACCGCCACGTAGTCACCGGCCTCGATGACCAGCTCAGCCGGGCGCAGCGCAGGCACCGGCGGCGGGCCCGGATAGCTGTGGGCCAGGCCCCGCAACTCGATGACCGGCGCGCTCATCAGCCGCTCACCACCACTCGGTCACCGGCCGCCAGCGTCCCTGACCTGGCCGGTGTCACCTGGACGTAGCCGTTCTCCGAGATGCCCGGCGTCACCGGCACTCGGGTCTGCG
>JASHQA010000129.1 GCA_030037785.1 Streptosporangiaceae bacterium | reverse complement strand
ATCAGGGTGACGATGTTCGACGCGTTCACGATCTATGACGATAGGCCGGGCGTTGGGATGTGCTGACATGAAACGCCTGCCGGTAACAGCGGCCCGCCTAGCCTGCCCGGCATGGCGACTGTCTGCGTCGACATTGAGCCATGGTGGGTGATTCCTAGCCGGTGTCAGTGCCCTGGCCTACTGTGGGGGTTGCGCCGACGATGGGAGGGTGAGCCCATGCCGCACGTGCAGGAACTAACCGCTGAGGAACTGGACGCCCGCCGGGAGGAGATCCTCCGCCAGCTAGGGCTGTCGTATGAGGAACTGGCCAGCCGGGCCGAGGCCCGGTCGCTGGTCGGAGACGAGTGGGCCGCATGGGAAGAGATCAGGGAGATCGACTTCCTCCGGAACCGGTAGCCGCCGAGGGCGGACTGGCAGAAAAGGCGCAGGACTTCGGCCAGGAGATGGCCGGAGTCCTGCTGGCTACTCTGCCGGACTTGCCAGTGCCGCCGTTGGAGATCCTGGCATCGGGTGACCGTGTGGTCATCCGCGTGCCCGGCAAGGATCCACTGCCGCTATTCGCCCAGGGCCAGCGGATCGCGGGCTTCAAGGTCAGCGTGTCGTGCCAGCTGGACTCGGCCGGCGTTTACCTGGCCATCTACGAGTCGACTTACGATCTACTGGCTGAGGTTGACCGCGGGCCGCTGCTGCGGTTCCACTACCGCCGGTATCAGCAGTCCGAGCCTTCGGCGCACATTCACGTGCACGGCCACCGCGGCGCCCTGTCGCACCTGCTGTCACAGACCGGGCACGAGACTCCGCACGAGATGGCTGCGCTCCACCTCCCGGTCGGAGGAAGCCGGTACCGGCCTTGCCTGGAGGACTTCATCCAGTTCCTGATCTGCGAGTGCCAGTTCGACGCTGAGGCTGGGTGGCGTGCCCATGTCGACGCGGGCCGTGAGCGGTGGCGGCTTCGCCAGGCTGGCACTGTGGCCAGGGACGCGCCTGAGGAAGCCGCCAGGGTGCTGCGTGAGCTCGGCTATCAGGTCACCACCCCGGATCCCGTCCCGGCGGCGGCGCTCAAGGCCCTGCGGAACTGGTAGGGCTGCCAGGCACGGGTCGCTGGCCGCCGTCTATGCGCTACCGCCGCGTTTGCCCAGCGGTGACCCGCACGGCATCCCACGGCCGCCACTCTTCGCGGGCGAAGATCGGCGGCTCGCCAGGGCACGGGGCGCCGCAGCGCATGCCGGTGGCTGTGCCGGCGAGCGGGCAGGTCGGCAGTAGCCGAGGTAGTTCCTGCCGTTGAGCACCCAGTACTGCGGGTGATCGAGGACCGGGCACGATCTAATAAGCAAAGCGAAACTACCGGGCTCGGGCCAGGCGCTCGAAATTGTCGCCGGCTGCGTTGAGGACGCAGTCCATGCGCTGGTGGTTGCGGATGCTGAGGATGCCCATCTGGCGTGCGTCAGCCTCCGGGACCGTGACGTCGTATGTCGGCCGGGACTTGTCCCAGGGAACGAGCTTGAACGTCAGCTCGCCCTTGTCGTTGTGGCCGACTTCGGTCGCCTCGGCGACGAACGTCCTGGCTTCGCGGGCAAGCCGCTCCTGGCGGTAGTGCTCGACCCGCTCGGCGTGCTCGGCTTCCTGCCTGGCCCGCTGCGCGGCGCTCAGGCGTGGTGCTTGCCTGGCACGCTGCTGCGGCTTGCGGCGCCGTCGCCTGTGCTTGCCGAGCCGGACGCTGTAGCCGAACGGTCCCGGCAGCGGGACGCGGAAGTAGAAGCCCATGCTCCCGGCTCCTCTTTTGCTGGGCGGTGCTCCGCTGGTGTGACGCGCGAGAGCGGCGGAAGGGTTACGACGTCCCGGCTGGGGGGCCATCCGGCCGCGGCCCAGGCCACTGGAGCGGCAGAGGTAGGAGAGCGAGCGGGGCGAGCGGCCCGGTTCCCCGGACAGGGGGCCGGGCCGTTTCGCATGTCCGTGCACCTCTCCGCTCCGGAGAGGCCGCCTCTACTATTCGTAGAGAAGTTCGAGAAATCGTCTCTGTCAGGCAACTTAATGTCGCGTAACCCTTCTCGCCCGGCTGCTCATCCCCTAGAATGATCTTGGGATCAAACTAGGTCAAACTATGAGGAAAGCAATGGCCACAACCAGCCGGAGCCGCAGCCACGCCAGCCGCGCAGCGGACGCGACGCAGAGCAACCTGCAGCTCGTCCCGTCGTCAGAGCCCGAGCAGCGCCCGCAGGAGACGCCCAAGGCCAAGGCGGCGCCCAAGCCCACTGCGACCGCGGACCTCGGCCCGCGCCAGGTCACCTACCGGTTCCCGGTCGTCACGCTCGCGGACGGCACCGAGCTCCACTGCAAGCACGTGGACTGGGGCCACCAGACCGAGGCTGCAGCCAAGCGCTGCGCGAGCGTCATGGCATACCAGGCCGGGCAGCAGCTGGCAGCCAGCGAGAGCTGACAGCGGTGGAACTGATCACCGCGAGCTACAGGACGTGGCGGCCGGGCACAGGTAGCCCGGTCGTCACGTCGCTGACTGTCCCGCGATGGAAGCCGGAGGCCGCGGCGTGGCCGCGGTGCTGGGAGCTGACGCCGCGCTGGGCGTACTTCAAGGCCGAGCCCGCCGAGTTCGACGCCAGCGCCTACGAGGCGCCGAGCGACCGGCTGGTGCTCATCTGCTGGGAAGCCGACCCGGCCCGCTGTCATCGCTCCCAGTTCTCGAGCTGGCTGCTCGAAACGACCGGCGAGCTGGTGCCCGAACTGCCGACCTGACCGCTGACCGTGGCGGCCCGCTGGGCCGCTGCTGCGAGCGCGGGACGGACCCACGCCCGACCGAGAGGAGCAAACCATGGCAGCCATCACCGACGACAACGTCCGCACACGCGAGATCGGCACCGCCTTCAACGGCGTCGACCTGCTCATCGGAGGCACTGGCAGCGAGCTGGTCATCGACCTCCTGTCGACCGGCATCGCCGACGTCCGCGACGAAGGGCTCGCGATCCGGCTCGACCGAGGCCTGGCAGCCAAGCTCGCGACCGAGCTGTTCGGCCTCCTGACAGGCTGACCGGCCGGGTGGTGACCCGCAGCCCCGAATTCTGCGGGTCACCGCCCAGCCTGCCAGATGCGCAGGCGCCCGGCCGCCGTGCGGGAACACGAACGGCCGGGCTGGATCGACCTACACAGGAGGTCAACCGTGGCTCCCATCCTGCACGCGTTAGCGGGCCCATGGCGGCTGCTCATCCTCGACACATCCGACGCGGACGATCCGCGCTGGGTGCTCGTGACCGTCGACCATCCCGAGGACGTGCGCCCAGCGCGCATGATCGGCCGGCGCTACGACGACTGGGCCGAGACGACGGAGTGGACGCACGAGCGCCTGGGCGTGCATCCCGCGCTGGTCCCAATCGCTGCGATGGTGTGGCGTGTAGAAGAACAGCGCGCTACAACGTAGAAACCCTGGCACGTGGGCGGCGCGCACGACCCCCGTACATGCGCGCCGCCCCCTGGCCTTTCGTCGGCGGGCAGCGCCGCGCCCCCTGGGCGGCGCTGCCCGCCGACGAACATGTCTCCGCTCGTCGCGACCTTCGTCAGCCGCGAGCACTCTGGTTCCCCCGAGACCAGGACGGCCCGCAGCCCGCGATCCTGCGGAGGATCGAGCGGCCTCGGACGAGGGTCCCCCTCCGCGACTTACGGATCTTTCCCGCGGCCTCGTCCCCCGTCCCGGCGTGCCGGGCTCGAGTGCCGCATGAGTCTCTAGTTATACACGGAGTGCAAGATCCGCTACGTCTAGTTACGGAATTGTGTCGTGACGCGCCGCCGCGCCGCCGCCGCCCGTTCTGGCTGCCGGCTAGTCCAGCTCGCAGGGGAGGTGCTTGATGCCGTTGATGAAGCTCGATAGCAGCCGGTCGGGCGCGGCGGAAGCGCGGATCTGGGGGACGCGCGTCATCAGCTCCTGCAGCATGACCCTGATCTCCCGGCGGGCCAGGTGCGCACCCAGGCAGAAGTGCGGGCCGGCAGCCCCGAAGCCGACATGCGGGTTGGGCGAGCGGGTGATGTCAAAGTGGCCGGGGTCGGCAAAGACAGCCTCGTCCCGGTTGGCTGCCCAGTAGACCAGCAAGACCTTGTCGCCGGCCCGGTAGTCGCTCCCGTTCAGGGTGCAGTCCCTGGTTACCGAGCGGCGCATCCAGATCACCGGCGAGGCGTACCTGACAATCTCCTCGACCGCGCCGGGTAGTCGTCCCGCCACGTCTGCCAGCAGCACCGCGCGCTGGTCCGGGTGCTCGGTCAGCAGGTTGAGCGCGTGCGAGATGGCGGTGCGGGTTGTCTCATTGCCAGCCACCACGAGCAGGATGAAGAACGACCCGAGTTCTGCGGGGGTGAGCTGCTCGCCGTCGATATTGGCCTTGGCCAGGGCGCTGACGAGGTCGTCCCTGGGGTCCTCCGCGCGCTCGGCGGCGAGGCCGGTGACTAGGTTCGCGAGGTCCTGGCCCGCGGTGAGGAGCTGGGTGACGGCGGTGTCCATGTCCTCGCTGATGAACTCGGGATCCTGGCCCGACAGGATGATGTTGGTGTTGCGCAGGACCATGTCGTAGTGCTCGTCGCCGATGCCCATCATCTGACAGATGATCCGCAGCGGCAGCCGGGCCGAGACGTGCTGGACGAAGTCACACGGCCCGGTTGCGAGCAGGTCGTCGACGATCGAGGCGGCGGTAACCGCCACGTCGTCCTCGAACTTCTGGATCATCTTGGGGGTAAACGCCCGGGACACGATGCGCCGCAGCCGGGCATGGCGCGGGTCGTCCATGCTGATCATGGAGCCGAAGTACTCGTTGAACTCGGGTGGCAGATCGACGACGCTGGTCGCGCCGCGAGCGGACGAGAATAGCTCGGGCTGACGGCTCGCACCGAGCACATCAGCGTGCGACACGAAGGCGTAGTAGCCGCTCGACGCGGTGCCGAACGGGTTCTCTGGCTCGTCGAAGAACACCGGCCTGCCCACCGCGCGTAGCCGGGCGAAGGCATCGTGCCGGTCCTGCCACGGCAGCGCCCAGAATTCGTTCGCCGACAGGTCGATGCCGTCGATTGAGCTGGCAGAGGGAGTCGTCATGACGCCACCTTCGACTAGAACCCGGTTCTAGGCCTAGTCTGACATTTCCGCGCCGACCCCGGCTATGACCGGCGCGGCTGGCAACCTAGCCCCCGTCAGGACCCGACAGCCGCCACGGGGCGGGCGGGATCGGCCCGCGCGTGGCTGCCGCGCATCGTCAGCAGGGCGATCGCGACCGGTGCGGCGACGCCGCTCAACTCGACCACCGTGCAGGCGATCCTTGCCCGCCTGGTCGCGAGCACCACCCAGCCATCGCTCGCCACCTGGACAACCCTGAGGTCGGCGTCAGCGTGCCGGCCCGCCGCTGCCAGGCAGGCGCGAATTGCCTCGAGTCGGCCGGCGAGCAGCGGCGCTGGCTCGGTGAGCTCGGCGCGCAGCTGGCCGTAGGCGATAGCCAGGCCGGTGGCTGGCTGGTGCTGACGGCCGGTCTCGTCGATGGCGATCCATCCGCACGCGGCTGGCACCGGTGCCTGCACCGCGAAGGTGAACCCGGCGAGAGGTCCGGCGCCGCGCGCGCGGGCGATGCTGAGGCGGCTCTGGGTGGGCTCGGGGGAGTGTTCGGAGGCTGCGGAGTCGTCCCGTCCCGGCCGACCCGGCCCGCTGCGGCCCGGCCCGCTGCGGCCCGGCCTTGACTGGCGCGGAATCACGCCAGCGGGAAGCGCTGGCTGGCCGCAGCTGACGGTTACCCGCAGGCGTTCGTCGAGACCCAGGTCGGCGGCGTTGCGCTCGAGGAACGCCGCGAGCAGCGCCGGCGGCCATGCAGCGTTGCGCGGCAGCGGCCCGGCGTCACGCAGCCGGACGCCGCGCCAGGACGCGATCGGCTGCCCATCGGCGTTCACCGCCTCCACCGACCACGCCAGCTCACTGGTGCGCCGATCGTGCGGGCCGGAGGTCGGGGCCCGGTCCGGTGCGGCGCCGGGCTCGCCCGGCTGGCCGGCTGCCAACGGCGGGGGCGCCACCGCACCGGCTGCCTGGTCATCGAGCCGGTCGGGCGGTCGCGCTGCGGTGGTCCGCAGCGGTTCCGCGACGGCTCTGATCTCGACCGGCCCGGCTTGGTCGCCGCCGGCGAACCGCGCCGACTCGCAGCTGGTCACCGCCACCCTGCGGTGCGGCACGCACGCCTGCAGCAGCTGAAGCACGGCGTCATTGAGGCCGGGGCTGCCGAGCAGAAAGTCGGTGTCGGCCAGGCCGGTGTCGGCCAGGCGGCTGTCGGCCGCGAACCACGGCTGGTCGTCGTCGCCGCGGGCGATGGCCCGGCCCGACCGCGCGGTGACCTCGGGCAGTAGCGCAATCCGGTGGAACCGGCCGGACTGGAAGCAGACCGGACCGTACAGCTCGGTCCCGTCGACCAGGCCCGTCGCCGCGGCGACGAGCCGCGGCGGGCTGGACACCGAGACGGCTGCAGCCACTGCCTCGGGCTGCCTGCAGCGGAAGGATGCCGTGGCGTGGTCGACCCGGTAGGAACTGGCCGAGCTTCGCAGCGCCGCGATGACGGTGTCGCCGTCCCGCTGAGCACAGACGCGCACCGTCGTCTCGCCGACGTGCGGGACCAGGACAGGGGAGTCGAGCGTGATGTCGCTAGCCTGCCTGACCGGACGGCCCGCCAGCACCGAGGCCACTTGCGCAAGCGCTTCCAGTGCCAGCACGGGTGGCAGCGCGGCCTGCCCGTCGATGCGATAGTCGGCCAGGAACGGATCGCGGCTGAGCGACAGCCGGGCGGTGCAGACCAGCTCGGCGCCCGGGTAGTGAACGGCGACTTCGCGCAGGAACCGGCCGCCGCGCGGCAACCCCGCCACGGCCAGCTCGCCCGTGGTGATCACCGGCGGTCGGCGGCTAGCCAGACCGCCGACCCGGCCGTGCAACGCCAGTCTCGGGGGCAGGCCAGGTGTCGTGAGGACCTTGAGCAGCAGCCTGCTCGCGGCGCCGACGTCGAGGGCAGGGGTATCCGCGGCCGCCAGCTGCGCCGCCAGACCAGGAGGCTCGCCCAGGCCGCGAGTCGACCACGCGGGCAGGTCAAGATGCAGCGCTCGGCAGCCGGTCCTGGCCGCCGCGAGCTCGGCGGCGCGGCTCGCCAGCGCGGCGCACCCGAGCGTGTGCAGGCCGGCGCCAGCCAGCCCGTAGCGGCCAGCTACCGTCCCGACGGACAGGATCAGCTTCAGCTGTCCGTCGGGTATCGACCCGGCCAGCGCCTCGAGGACACCGGCCTGGCGTGCCGGATCGGCGCGCGCCACGGCGTCGGTGATGTCTAGGACCGGAACGAGGTCCGAGGGGCTGGCTGCATGCCCGATGGCGGTCACCGGCCCCAGCCGGGCCTCGATTCTGCGCATGGCGCCTGCCAGGCTGGCCGGATCGCCGATGTCGATGACCTCGTAACCGATGCGCGCGCCGGCCGACCGCAGCTCCTCCAGGCCCGCGATGAGCTCGGTGTCGTCGTACTCGCCCGCCCGGCCGACCATGGCGATCGCGGTCCCGTTGCAGGCGAGGACGCGGGCGAGCGCCAGGCCCGCGCCGCCGGTAGCCCGGCTGACGACGAGGACGTCGGCTGCCCCGAGCGGGAAGTCCGCACCGCCGGGCAGCGCTACCTCGGCCAGCACGGGCTCGCTCGCCGTGCCGTCCGGCGCGATGACCAGCTCGCGGAACTGGCCAGGTGCCGCGCTCGCCACGGGGAGGATGGCGGCCGGGCTGGTCGCCTCGGGCGGCACCCGGAGCACGGTCACGCCGAGCGACGGCTGCTCGGCGTGCAGGGTGGCGAAAAACCCCGTGAAGCCGGCGCTCGCGGTGACCACGACCAGCTCGCCCGTGCTCACCGCGTCGCGCGCGGCGGCCAGCGCGGTGCTGCAGGACTGATCGTCGGCTGGGTCGTCGAGCACCGCGAGCGTCTGCCGGGCGGCCGGGTCGGCCGTGAACCGGCCGCCGAGATCGGCGAGCTGCGGGCTGCGCGCGGCCGCGTAGACCCGCCATGCCCTGGTGGGTTCGGGGGCTGGTGGCCGTGGCGCCGGGCGGAGGGCTTCGGTGAAGCAGCCTGCCCACGGCCCGAGCCCGGTGACGTCGGCGTGCGCTGCGGTGCGGGCCCGAACCGCGGTTGCCACGACCATCGGCGCCGTGGCGACGGCATCCTCCGGCGGCCCGTCGGATCTGTCGGCCGACTGCCGGAGCCGCGGGGCGGGCTCGCACGGGCTGGTGATGAACACTGGCTCGTGCCAAATGTCGATCGGCCTGGCGTGCTGCCCGGCGAACAGCGGCTGCGGATCGCCGAGCGCACCAGCCGCGAACAGGGCGGCGGCGACCCGCGCGGCATTGGCGGGCTCGGCGAAGCCGGGCCGCAGGCTGAGCGACGGGACCCGCACGGTCGCCGCGGCTGCCGCCAGTGCCTGCCCGGGCCCGGTATCGAGCAGCAGCGTGGCGCCCGCCGCTCCATCGGCCACTGCGTCCGCTACGCGGTCGGCTCGCGCGAAGCCGCCGCAGATGAGATCGACGGCCTCGTCGATAGACCGGACCTCGGTTCCGGTAACCGTGGAGATGAGCCGGCGCCGGGGCGGACCGAGCCGGAAGCGCCTGGCGATCGCCGTGCGCAGCTCCGCGACGTCCGTGCCGTCCACCGGCGGCCAGTCGGCTGGCGCCGCGTCGATGGCCGTCACGTCGGCGCCCTGGGCGGCGGCATCCGCCAGGAACCGCGCCCGGAGCGCGGCGATCTCGAGCACCGCTGCCTCACCGATGACGCCAGCCCAGGCCAGACCAGCGAGCATGCCGAAGTCGTGACCGACGGCACCGGTCGCGCTGACCTGCAGCGAGTCCAGCCATCGCAGCACGTCCAGGCAGTGACCGACGATCGATCGCAGCCCGATCGGTGCGCCAGCCGGCTGCTCACCCGACAGCAGGAGCAGCAGCCGCGCGTCTGCCCCATCGGAGGCGAAGATGCCCGGCCGGGTCGCGATCCGGCCCTCGGTCAGACCCGGCAGGACGCCGAGCGCCTCCCTGGCAAGGGCCGCGAGTTGCTCCTGCCGCGTCGCGACCAGCGCCACTCTGGCCGGGCCCTGCTCAGCCGCGTCTCGGCCGAGTGCGCACGCGAGGTCCTGTAGCTCGCCGTCGGACAGCCAGGGCGCCCGGCTGGCGAGCCTGGCCAAGGTGTCGGCCAGCCTGGCGCGGTCGGGTGCGTGCAGCAGGAACACCCTGGGTTCGGCCAGGCCGACCGCCGTCGTTGCGGGGCTGCCCGGTTCGTCGGCTACGGCCCGGCTGCGCGCCGCGCGCGGCTTGCCGGGAGTAGCTTCGCGCGCCTCGTGCCGGAGTACCAGGTGCACGTTGCTGCCGCCGATGCCGGTCGCCGAGACCGCCGCGATTCGTGGCCCGGCCGGCCAGTCACCGGCGGTCGGCGGCAGCAGCACACGGGCATCACCGTCGGCGATCAGGGAATGCGGTCGCCGCACGCCGGTCGCGGGTGGCAGCACGCCCGTGCTGACCGCCAGCACGGTCTTGATCAGGCCCGCTGCCCCCGCGGCCGCCTTGGCGTGGCCGATGTTCGCCTTGACCGACCCGAGCGCGGCGGTTCGGCTCGCCCCGGCCCGGATCGACGCAAGGGCGCTCAGCTCGGCTTCGTCGTCTGACGGCGTGCCGGCCCCGTTCCCCTCTATGTAGTCAACGTCCGCTGGGTCGACGCCGGCCCGGTCGTAGGCGCGCCGCATCGCGAGCAGCTGGCTGCTCGCCTGCGACGGCGGCTGGCCGGGCTGCCCGCCGCTCGAGGCACCCCAGCCGAGGATCTCCGCGTACACCGGCAGGCCGGCCGCGCGCGCGTCCGCGGTGCGCGTGAGGATCACGACGCCGCATCCCTCGCCAGGCAGGTAGCCCGAGGGCCGCTGGTCATACAGCCGGACGTCGGTGGTGGCCAGCACTCCGGCCTTGGCCAGGCCGATGAGCTCGAGCGGATCGAGGCTGAGATCGACGCCTCCGGCGACGGCGGCGTCGAGGTCACCGGCGGCGAGCGCGCTGCAGGCGGACGCGACCGCCTGCAGTGACGACGAGCACGCGCTGTCGACCGCGTGACTGCCGCCCCGGAACCCGAAGTAGGAGCTGATCATTGCGGCGATCGTGGCCGGCATGCTGCCAGCCAGGCTGTAGGGGCTGATGGCCGGGAACGGGGCCAGGAAGGATCGCTCCGCCCGGCGCAGCACCGTGCCGGCCTGTCCGATCGGGACGGCCGCCGCGTCCAGCGCCTCGCTGAGCGTTCGGCGCACGAACGGCCAGCGCAGCCGCAGCGCGTTAGCCCTCGACGTGTCGCCCGCCAGCGTGTTGCCGATGATGACGCCGGTCCGGTCGCGATCAAGCCCGGCGCCGCCGGGGAGCCCGGCTGCGGCCAGCGCCCTGGCGACGGTTTCCAGCGCGAGCCAGTGGGCTGGATCGGAGGCAAGGTAGACGGCGAGGTCGACGCCGAACGCGGCGCGGTCGAATCGCCAGCCCTCGACGAGCGCGGCTCTGGTGCTGTAGGTGGCGTCGGAGGTGGCGGGGTCCGATCGGTAGTACTCGGCGAGGTTCAGCCGGCCGGGCGGGATGCGACGGAACGCCCGCCGGCCGGTCAGTATGACGTCCAGCAGTCCGGACGCGTCGTCTGCGTCGGGAAACCGGCAGGCCACGCCGACGACAGCGATGGACGGCGTCGGCCGCGGAGCGGCGGTCCGGTCAGCCATCGTCCCGGCCCCTGACCGCCACGGCCGCGCGGGCGCTGGACGCTGTCCGGCGCGGCGTGCGCCGGCCGTTGGTTCTCGGCCGCGTTGACCGAATTCGGCAACCGAGGCGCTGTAATTCCGCGCGCGCGCACATCCGCATTATTCCCCCGCATTATGGCCTTCTGCCGATGAGCCAGCCCAGCCGCACCGGGCCCAGCTTTGACGCGGCTCGATCCCCCGGCTGGCCTCGTTGACCAGCGATACGCCGCGTGTCCCGGCAGTCCGTTACGGCGAGGTGTGACGCCATTATTTGACTCACCTAGGGTGCGGTCAAGGAGAATTTCATGACGCGCTCTTTTTCCTAACTGACGCTGCTTTCCGATCTGGTGACAAATGTCGTCGGGAATGTCAGGGGCGGGTCGATGTGCCCCATTGCCGCGGGGGCGGGAGGGCTGGCTTCGCCGGCCGCTCGCCGCGCCTGGGCTGCTGTCCGGTGTCGGTCGGTGCGGTGCGCTACCCTAAACGCATGCGTTTCGCCCGGCTGCTCCTTACCTAGCCGCGCCGACTGACCTGACGTTGGCGCGGCTGCCCCTCGTGACCCGGGGGGCGCTTTTCGTTGCAGAGCAAGGAAGGCCAGGGCCGGGCAGGGGCCGATTCGGACCTCACCAGAATCGCGAGGAAGTCATGACAGCCGCCGAGACCGCGGATCGCTTCGATCCGCGCGCGATCCAGAGCAAGTGGCAGCAGCGCTGGGCCGCCATGGACATCTTCAGCGCCGACGACGATCCGGCTGACCCCCGGCCGCGCACGTATCTGCTGGACATGTTCCCTTATCCCTCCGGCGACCTGCACATGGGGCACGCGGAGGCCTACGCGCTGGGCGACGCCATGGCGCGCTACTACTTCCTGCGCGGCCACAACGTGCTGCACCCAATCGGCTGGGATGCGTTCGGCTTGCCTGCCGAGAACGCCGCGATCAGGAACAACACACACCCGGCGGACTGGACGTATGCCAACATCGAGGTTCAGGCCGCCTCGTTCCGCCAGTACGGAGTGTCTTTCGACTGGTCGCGGCGGCTGCAGACCTGCGACCCGGATTACTACAAGTGGACGCAGTGGCTGTTCCTGCGCTTCTACGAGCGTGGTCTGGCCTACCGGGCCGATGGCTATGTCAACTGGTGCCCGGTTGACCAGACCGTGCTGGCCAACGAGCAGGTCATCGCCGGCAAGTGCGAGCGCTGCGGGTCCGAGGTGGTGCGCCGGGTACTGACGCAGTGGTACTTCAAGATCACGGAGTACGCGGACCGGCTGCTGGCCGACATGGCGGCGCTGGAAGGCAAGTGGCCCGACCGGGTGCTGCTGATGCAGCGCAACTGGATCGGCCGCAGCGAGGGCGCCGAGGTAGCGTTTCAGATCGAGGCGCGGGACGACCCGGTCACGGTCTTTACCACCCGGCCGGACACGCTCTACGGGGCGACGTTCTTCGTGGTCGCGGCCGACTCGCCGCTGGCCGCCGAACTGTGCGCGCCGGAGCAGCAATCCGCGCTGTCGGACTACGTCGCCGAGGTGCGCAAGCTGACCGACATCGAGCGCCAGTCGGCCGACCGCGAGAAGACCGGCGTGTTCCTGGGCCGGCACGCGGTCAACCCCGTCAACGGCGAGCGCATCCCGATCTGGGCCGCCGACTATGTGCTGCCCGACTACGGCACCGGGGCGATCATGGCCGTGCCCGCTCACGACCAGCGCGACCTCGACTTCGCCCGGGTATTCGGCCTGCCGGTGCGGGTCGTGCTGGACACCGACTCGCCGGATCCGGCGGTCACCGGGGTCGCCACGCCCGGCGCGGGGACGCTGGTCAACTCCGGGCCGCTGGACGGGCTGTCGAAGCAGGCGGCGATTGCCCGGATCATCGAGATCCTGGCCGAGCGGGGGCTGGGTCGGGGCGCGGTGAACTACCGGCTGCGCGACTGGCTGCTGTCCAGGCAGCGGTTCTGGGGGGCGCCGATTCCGATCGTCTACTGCGACGGCTGCGGCGAGGTGCCGGTGCCGGACGACCAGCTACCGGTGGTGCTGCCTGACCTACGCGGCCAGGAGCTAGCGCCCAAGGGTGCGTCACCGCTGGCCGCAGCGACCGACTGGGTCGCGACCGAGTGCCCCAAGTGCGGTGGCCCGGCTAAGCGGGACACCGACACCATGGACACCTTCGTGGACTCGTCCTGGTACTTCCTGCGGTACTGCTCGCCGTCGTTCGAGCATGGCCCGTTTGAAGTGGAGGCGGTCCGCCGCTGGTCGCCGGTGAACCTGTACGTCGGTGGCGTGGAGCACGCCATCCTGCACCTGCTGTACTCGCGGTTCTTCGTCAAGGTGCTGCACGACATGCGGATGGTGGACTTCACCGAGCCGTTCACCGCGCTCGTCAACCAGGGCCAGGTGATCAACCACGGCAAGGCGATGTCCAAGTCCCTGGGCAACGGGGTCAACCTGGGCGAGCAGCTGGCCGCGCACGGCGTGGACGCAATCCGGCTGACGATGATCTTCGCGAGCCCGCCCGAGGACGACATCGACTGGGCGGACATGAACCCCGACGCTCTGGTGAAGTTCCTGGGCCGGGTGGCCAGGGTGGCTGCCGACGTCGCGGCGGCCCCGGCCGCCCGGGCCGGGGCCGCCGATCCGGCCGCGGGCGACCCGGACCTGCGCAAGGTGACGCACCGGACGATCGACGAGGTCACCAGGCTGGTCGAGGCGACTCGGCTGAACGTCGCCGTGGCCCGGCTGATGGAGCTGGTCAGCGCCGCTCGCCGAACGATCGATTCCGGACCCGGCGGTGGTGACCCCGCGGTCCGCGAGGCCGCGGAAGCACTGGCAGTCATGCTGTCGCTGTTCGCCCCGTACACGGCCGAGGAGTGCTGGGAGATCCTCGGGCACGAGCCATCGGTCGCCCAGGCGGGCTGGCCGACCGCCGATCCGGCGCTGGTTGTCCAGGACACGGTCGTCTGTGTCGTCCAGGTCGATGGCAAGCTTCGGGACCGGCTGGAAGTGCCGGCCTCGGTCGGAGCGGACGAACTGCGCGCACTCGCCCTCGCCAGTGCTCCGGCGGAGCGAGCGCTGGCAGGACGCGGTGTCCGCACGGTGATCGTCCGGGCGCCGAGGCTGGTGAACATCGTCTCGAGCTGAGTGTGCCGGGACGCGCGGCGGGCCAGGCACAGCGCGCCCGCCGCGCGCCTCAGACCCGCCCGCGCCTCAGACCCGCCGTAGCACCGCCACCACCTTGCCGAGGATCTCGGCGTGGTCGCCGGGAATCGGCGCGTAGGCCGGGTTATGCGGCATCAGCCAGATGTGATCACCGGAGTGCTTGAAGGTCTTGACGGTCGCCTCGCCTTCCAGCATCGCCGCGACGATGTCGCCGTTCTCGGCGACTGGCTGCTGGCGCACGACGACCCAGTCCCCGTCCGCGATCGCCGCGTTGATCATCGAGTCGCCGACGACCTTGAGCAGGAACAGGGTGCCTGCGCCGACGACCTGCCTGGGCAACGGGAAGATGTCCTCGATTGACTCCTCGGCAAGGATCGGGCCGCCTGCCGCGATCCGCCCGACTAGGGGGACGTAGGCGGCCTCCTGCGACGCGATGTCCATCGGCGAGTCGTCGGGGCCAGGCTCGGGCCGCACCGCCGGGTGGCCAGGGAGACGCACTTCCACGGTGCGCGGCCGGCCGGCCGGCGTCGCGGCGCAGGTAGCCCTTCGCCTGCAGGGTCGACAGCTGGTACGAGACGCTCGATGTGCTCGTCAGGCCAACCGCCTCGCCGATCTCGCGCATCGACGGTGGGTAACCCCTGCGCTGTACCGAGTCCCGGATGACCTGCAGGACCTTGCGCTGCCGCCAGGTCAGGACGTGGCCGGGATCGGGCTTGTCGGGGAGGTCAGCGACGACCGCCGGAACGCTGCCCTTGGGCCTGCGGCCGGGCTTGCCGCGCGCGCGACCGTCCGGCCCGGAGCCGGCGCTGGTCAGCCTGGTCTCGGTTGCCGGGGCCCGGCGTGCCCCGTCATCGCTGGTCGCATCGCTCATCTCAGACCTCCGGTTCGATTCGGTGCGGGCGGCCGAGCCACCTCGGTTGGGTGGCACGGCCCAGAAGCTGACGCTAGTGGTTTCGGACCAGGATCTCAAACATCTGTTCGACGCGTCGAAAAAATGTCGGACCCCAGCGATAAGACGGTACCGTATACCCGTTCGATCGAACGAGAATACGATAGAACAGAGATACGATCGAACTGTCATTCGTAGATGGAGGGCTGGGATGAGCGCACTGAGCGCGATCGAGGCAGCTGTAGTCGGCGGCCCAGAACCCGCGGTGCCCGATGTGCCTGCGCAGCAGTCGGCTCGGGGGACACTGCGGCTCGTCCGACAGCCCGAGACGGAGCAGCTCGGCGGGTCGGCCGCGGCGGGCGGCGAGCGGGTCGAGCCGCGCTCTAGTTCGATTCCGGCAGGACCGCGCCCGGCGCGGGCGGACGCGGTCCTCACCCCGTCGGCGGTTATCTCACCGGGATCACGGGCGGGGGCGGCGCCAGCCCCGCTGCGACTGACCCGGCGGGGGAGGGCGGTGGTGGCCACGCTTGTCGTGGCGGTGATCGCGACCGTGGGACTCGTGATCGCCATGGCCGCGGCCGGAGGTGCCCAGGCAGCCAGTCCTGGTCAGCCGGGCACGGGGCATCAGGGCATGCACGAGATCGTCGTGCGGTCCGGCCAGACGCTGTGGTCGATTGCCTCGGCTGCTGAGCCGACGGTTGATCCGCGTCTGGCCGTGCAGCAGATCATGGCCGCGAACGGGATGACCAGCACCGACCTGGCTGCCGGCCAGTTGCTGTGGGTTCCGCGGTGACAG
>JASHQA010000128.1 GCA_030037785.1 Streptosporangiaceae bacterium | reverse complement strand
CTCTGGTCTCGATCCCGCCGCCAGACGGGGACCAGTCTGCTCCGCCGCCCGGCCCGGACTGGCACGGCGTCATCCGGGCCAGGACCAACGCCCAGGGCAGCTCACCAGGATTGTTCAGCGCGCTGGTTGCGGGGTGGGACCCGCACGCCCCGGGCCGGGCGGGTGACGCCCAGGCCCTGGCCACGATCATCGCGTTCGGATCCGAGCCAGCCGACTGCCTGCCCGTGGGCGGCAGGTTCGCGCTCTGGCGCGGCCGTGACGTCGCGCACGGGGTCGTGACCCGGCGGATCTTCGTCTAACCCGGCGCAGCTCTCACGGCGCCACCTGGCGCACTTTCCACCGATTCCATACGCTCATACCAGAACATATCACTCAGCTGACCGCGCGAGATCGATGGAAGGTCGGGTCGCGGTCGGCGACGACGCAGGCCAGCCGACCCCGCCGCAGCCGCTGCTCGGGAAGCCTGCGCCAGCTCCGGAGCGTCACCAGGCACTACGGCAGCCGTGCCTCGGCGTGCAGCAAACCGGGCAGTTCTTCGGGGCTCGGGCGCACCGAACCGAGATCGCGCGCGGCAAACCACTTGGTGACGTTGGCGGCGTCCCGGTCGAGAAACTCTGCACCACGCGGATTCGCGATCACGTCGACGACCTGGGGGGTGTCGATCATGATGAGGCGACCATGGTGCAGCAGCAGGTTGTAGGCCGACAGGTCACCGTGAGCGAGGCCAAGCTGCGCCATCCCGACGAGCAGCTGAACTAGCTGGTCCCACACGACGGTGAGCTCAGCGCCGCGCACGCCGGATTCGGCAAGCCGTGGCGCGGCGCTGCCGTCCGGCTCACCGATGAACTCAAGCAGCAACTCGGTCCCGAGCACCTGGACCGGGTAGGGCACTGCCAGGCCGGCAGCGTAGAACTGGCTGAGCGCAGCGAATTCGGCGGCCGCCCACTGGGTGGAGATCATCTCCCGGCCGACAGCACTGCGGTTCGCCATGGCCCTGGTGTCCCTGGACTTGCGGACCCGGCGTCCTTCCAGGTACTGGCCGTCACGATGAAAGAGCCTGCGGTCAGCTGAGCGGTACCGCTTCGCGGCGAGCAAGCAGGATGGGCCGGTCTGCGGGATTCCACGCCGCAGCAGGAAGACGTCGGCTTCCTTACCGGTCTTCAGGATGCCGAGTTCGGTGTCTTCAGCGGCGAGCTGCGTCACTAGCCAGGGCGGATGTGGCCGTGGGCCGCGCTCACCGGCCGTGGACTGATCCCACGTGGACCAGCGATCTCCGCCGACTAGGCCGTCGGTGGCGTCGAACGCGTCCTCGGCTGGCAGGGACCGACGATGCCTAGTGCGTTTGACGTAGGCGGGCTCGTCGTCGTCAGCAAGCCGGTTGCTGCGGCGGTAGGCAGAGCTGGGCAACTGTGGTGCTCCTCGAGCAGAACGGAAGGGTGGGCAGCAGGGAACGCGAGTCGTTGGCCATGTGCGCCTCCTTCCAGCTCGGGAGCGTGACTGATCGCCAGCCTGCTCGGTGCGTCACGTTCTCACGCCGCGTGTCGTCGGCGCAACTGATTTGCCGCGCGACGAGCCAGTTGGTCGATCTCAGCTCGCCTGCCGGGCCTGGAACGTCCGTCGGTAGAACTGCGGACTGGTGTGCACGGTCCGGCCGAAGTGCTTCCGCAGGTTCGCTGCCGTGGAGAATCCGGCTGCCGCCGCGACCGCGTCGACGGGCAGGTCGGTCGTCTCCAGCAGTCGCCGGGCAACCTGGATGCGCTGCCGGAGCAGCCACTGGTACGGCGTTGTGCCGGTGCTGGCCAGGAACCGGCGGGCAAAGGTCCGGGGGCTCATCGCCGAGCGAGTCGCCAGTTCTTCGACCGTGACCGGCTCGTTTAGGTGCTCGAGCAGCCAGGTGACGGTGTCGGCGAACAGACTGGAGCTGTCGAGCTCGGGCATCGGTGCGGTGATGTACTGCGCCTGACCGCCTTCGCGCTGGGGCGCCACGACGAGTTGGCGGGCAAGCTGGGTGGCGACCTCGGTGCCGTAATCCTGGCGGACTAGGTGCAGGCACAGGTCGATGCCTGCGGCACTGCCAGCAGAGGTGCAGATGTCACCCTCGTCCACGAACAGCACGCCCGGGTCGACCGTCACCTTCGGATACCGGCGCGCCAAATCGCCACATTCGGTCCAGTGCGTGGTGGCCCGGCGACCGTCGAGCAGCCCTGCAGCTGCCAGCGCGAACGCACCGGTGCACAGCGATACGACGCGGCTGCCTCGGGAGTGAGCGCGGCGGAGGGCCGTGCAAATCTCAGCGGGTACTTCCGCGGCCACGCTTGGCAGGACGATCACCGTGTCGGCGCGAACGATGTGCGCTGCGCCGTAGGCCGCCCGCAGCTGGAGCCCTGCGTCGAGCGTGACAGGTCCTGGCGTAACCGCGCACACGCGCGAGCGGTACCAGGGAACACCGAGTATCTCCGACCAGTGGCTGCCGAAGACTTCGCACGCAATCCCGAGCTCGAAGGCAGTGGCCCCGTCATACACGACGATCGCGACGGCGTGCTCACGGTGCCGCCGCGCCGTCGCACGGCCCGTCGCGAGGGCCGGGTTCAGGTCGTCCCTGCCGTCAGCGGCCAGATTGGCAGCATCGTTCTGCATAGTGTCAATTCTGCCACTTACGTGCGGCCGTGTCGATCGCGAGGATCACAGCATGAAGGCAGAGCTGTTGCACGAATCCCCTGCTCACGACCCCGCGCCGAAGCACGAGCGGCCATGGGACCGGCTCCTGGCCGGCGCACTCGCCCCGTCCCTGGATCGCCAGCTCGCGGCCGGTTACCCGCCGCGATCCAGCCGGGCCCTGGCCGTCCGCGCCCGCGAAATCACCACGCAGGCGGCCCGGCGGGAACTCGCCCAGCGCTGGACCAGCGTCCTGGACCACGCCCGCCGACGGCCGGTGCCCCGCTTTGTGCACGTGCCGCTGCACCGTAGTGCCGTCATCGCCGCGGCGGCGGATCTGCACGAGATGATCTCCGCGCTCACCAGCGGCCGACCCATCGACGCCCGCGGCGTGGCGATGGCCAGCTCGCTCCTCAGCGATGGCACCGGACCGCTGTACAACCGCCGCTCGCTCGTCGACCTTGGCGCGGTCGTGCGCGACGCGACACGACAGATGGACCCGTTCGCTACCGGGCCGGCCGGCGAAGCCCTCGGTCTCGCCGAGTGCTTCCGATGAATCTGCGCGCCGGCTTCCTGACCGTCATCCTCGGTTCGGCCAGGAAGCCGGCCGGACTCGGACCGCCGCCGCCGCCCTCGCCCTCGGACCGCCGCCGCCGCGGCCGTCGCGCTCGCCGTCGCCGTCGCCGTCGCCGATAGGCGCTAGCGGGTGCCGGGAACCGTGCAGACCGCGCCGCGGTCGGCGCCGGAGACCAGCGCCGCGTACTTGGCCATGGCGCCGGTGGTGTAGTGCGGCGCCGGCCGCTGCCAGGCAGCCCGGCGACGGTCCAGCTCGGCCTCGTCGACGCCCAGCTCGAGCCGCCGCTCGATGACGTCGAGCACCACGGGGTCGCCGTCGGCGACCAGCGCGATCGGGCCGCCATCCCAGGCCTCCGGGGCAACGTG
>JASHQA010000127.1 GCA_030037785.1 Streptosporangiaceae bacterium | reverse complement strand
ACGTCGCCGACCGGCCGGTCGGGCGTCAGCGGGACCAGGTCCGTCTGACCGCTGCTGTGCTCGATGACCGCGTGGTGCGACCGAAGGTCGAGGGCGGCAACGAGCCAGCCCGACCCGTCGGGTGCGGGCAGTGCCGCGGTCTCCCACCCCCTGGCCGTTAGCCGCAGCGCGGCGTGCTGCAACTGCGGCTCGGGCGGGGCCAGCGCGACCGCGAGCTTGCCGAGAACCTGAGTGTGCGCGTGCAGCGTGTCGCACGTGGCGCTCCACTGCGCGTAGGAGACCGAGGGCCAGCCGGAACGCACCATGACTGAACGGTATGCCGAGCCAGCCGGACCGCTCGCGGCGACCCTCCGCGGTCGACACGCAGCGAGCTCAGGCGCGCACGGTGCGTCGTGCCCGGCTTGACATGTGACTAATCAGTCACGTATTTTCGTGCCGTGGACGAGGTGTTCCGGGCTCTGGCTGATCCGACTCGGCGCCGGCTGCTTGACGAGCTATTCCGGGCTGACGGCCAGACGCTGACCGCGCTGGAGGAGCGGTTCCCCATGACGCGGTTCGGCGTGATGAAGCACCTCAGAGTCCTTGAAGGGGCGGGTCTTGTCGTAACGCGGAAGCGCGGCCGCGAGAAGCTCCACTTCCTCAACCCCGTGCCGATCCGCCTCCTACACGACCGCTGGGTCAGCAAGTACGCAGAGCCCTGGGCCGCCGCGCTCAGCGAGATCAAGCAGGAACTGGAGAAGCCGATGGAGAAGATCTTCGAGATCTACATCCGGACCACCCCAGAGCGACTCTGGGACGCCATCACCGATGCCGGGATCCGGCGCACGTACAACTTCGGCGCCACCGTGACGTCGGACTGGAAGCCTGGCTCACGGCTCGAAATGGGCCACCCTGGAGCGCCGGGGCTGCTCGGCGACGGCGAGATCCTCGAGGCCGACCCGCCGCGCAAGCTGGTCCACACCATGACCGCACTATGGAGCGACGAGGTCCGCAGCGCCGGCGCCAGCCGCGTGACCTGGGAGATCGAGCAGGTGAAGGACTCCTGCCGACTCGTGCTGACCCACGACGAACTGCCCGAGACCGCGAGCGCGGAGATCTATGGCGGCTGGCCGATGATCCTCTCTGGCCTCAAGACCTGGCTGGAGACCGGCGAGCAGCTCACCACGCCGGGCTCCCTGCTGTATCAGCAGGCCTGAGCTCGGCGTTCCACCAGTGTTCGCCGTCCGGGACCGGGACGACACCGGGCTGACGGTCGTACCCGAGTCCTGACCTGGTCCGATCAGCGGAGAGGAGCTGACATGACGATGGTGGTCGCCGACATGTCGGTGTCGCTCGACGGGTTCGTCGCCGACACCGCCGACCGGGCTGACAGGGTTTTTGCCTGGTACGGCAAGCCGCAGCCGGAGCAGGCCCCGGCCGAGCCGGCCGACGAGGCGGCTGGCATGGGGCTCGGCGTCATCGTCTACGGCCGGCGCACCTTTGACGTCGCGCACGGCTGGGACGGCCGTCACCCGACGGGGGCGCCAGTCATCGTCGTGACCCACAGCGTGCCTGCGGGCTGGCCGCGCCAGAACTCGACGGTGTCATTCGAGACGGCCGGCATTCAGAGCGCGATGGCGACGGCAGCAAAGGTCGCCGGAGACAAGGTAGTCGCGCTTGGCAGCCCGAGCATCATCCAGCAGTGCCTCGCGCTCGGCATGGTCGACCGCATCCAGGTCAAGGTCGTGCCGGTGCTTCTCGGCGCCGGGATCAGGCTGTTCGGGTCGCTCGGCACGGACCCGGTCGACTTGGACGATCCGCAGGTCACGGAAGGAAACGGCGTGACTCACTTGCACTACAACGTCGCGAAGCGCTCGTCGTAGCGACTCGCACGCTGGCTGCTGCGCACGGCCGGTCGCGCGACGCGAGACCACTGCGGCGACCCGCTGACGCCACCCGCTTGGCATATAGCGCGCTTGCTTGATATAGTTTGCAAGAAGACATGCCAAGGAGGGGCCGTGATCGACAGCAAGTCCGTCGTACAGGAAGTTCAGAAGGAGCTGCTCGCCGTCATGCAGCGGGGTCAGGAGCAGGTGCGCAAGAGCCAGGAGCGAGTGCGCAAGGGCCAGGAGCGGGTGCGCAAGGGCCAGGAGCAGGCGCGCAAGAGCCGCGACGCGGTGGTCAGCGTCGTCCGGGCAGGCAGTGAGCTCGCGAAGGCGGTCCGGCCGGCGGGGCAGGCCGCGCACCTCCCGAGCCCGGCCGCCCTGCGGGCGCACGCCCAGGACCTGGCCGGACAGGCCGTTACGGCCCAGCGCGACCTGGCCGCCAGGGCCCGGCACGCCGCGAGCCCGTACGCCGAGCGAGTGCTGGCCGCCCAGCGAGAGCTGGCCGACAAGGCCAGGCAGGCCGGCCTCGACCAGGTGGCCGCCGCACAGCGCAGCCTGGCGGGGCGGGTCATCGAGGTTGCGAAGGTTGCCGGTACCCCGATCGTCGCCGAGGGCAGGACGAGGCTTACCCAGCTCGTCAGCGCGCTGCAGCCTGGTCACCCGGCCGCTGGCGACGGTGCGGCGGCGCCGACCGGCACGGGCGAGCCTGCGGCTGCCAGCACTGGCGAGCCTGCGGCTGGCGCAGCCAGCCAGCCGTCCGCGCCCGAGGTCAAGGCCCCGGTCAAGCCGAGGACCAGGACCAGCAAAGCCACCGCCACCAAGACGAGTGCGGCGAAGACCAGCACCGCCAAGACTGGCACCGCCAAGACTGGCACCGCCAAGACAGCGGCGACCAGCAAGCCGCGCAGCGCGCCGAAGAAGTAACGCGTCGCATCGCAGCCATGCCGGGGTGGGCACCTCCGGGCGTCCGCCCCGGCGGGGCTGTCAGCAAGCCGCGGCTGCCAGCAAGCATTGGGGGCATCGTGAACGAGCCGTGGGACGGACAGATGCAGGCGCTCGGAGCCTTCATCCGGAGCAAACGCCAGCTCGCGAACATGTCGCTGCGCCAGCTAGCGGACCGCACGAAGCTGTCCAACCCTTATCTCAGTCAGATCGAGCGCGGTCTGCACCAGCCGTCGGTCCGGGTGATCCGGCTCATCTCGGACGCGCTCAACGTGTCCGCCGAGACGCTGCTGGCGCAGGCCGGGCTGCTGCACCGGGACCCGCCCGTCCACGCCGCAGCCGATCCGGCGCCGCCCGACATCGAGGCGGCCATTCGCTCCGAGCGGCGACTGACCGACGATCAGAAGAGCGCGCTGATCGCCGTGGTCAGGAGCATGCTGCCAGCCGATTAATGATGTTCCGTCCTGAATAGTCGGCTTAGCGCCAAGTTCGCGGAAGCCGCGCCAACCAGGCAGTCGGGCGATTACGATACGGCAACGTGGCCGATATCGATGCGGCAGCAGGGCCTCAGCCGCCAGACCCATTTCCGCGCGCCGGTGCCCCGCTCTCGTCAGCGGGCCTGCCGGTGCGTCGGCCGCTCCCCGATGCCGGGCAGCCGGACGGGCTGCCCGCACGCCGTGAGCCAATTTCCGGGCCTGCGGAGCCGTTGCCGCTACGCGGCGGCCCCGCCGATGGCGCGCAACCACTGCCGCGACGCGACGGCCCCGCGGACGGCGCCTCACCACTGCCGCAGCGCAGCGGCCCCGCCGATGGCGCGCAACCACTTCCCCGGCGCACCACCCGAACCCGGCCGCCCGGCCGTCACCGCAGCCCGCACCGGCTGTCGGTAGCCTCCGACGCGCCGGCGCTCGTCCTAGCGGTGCCAGGCTCGGCTGCTGCGGATACCGCGGGCATCGGTCCGGCGGTGGCAGCGATCGCCGAGCTGTCCTGCCCCGGCGTAGAAATCCGGATCGGCTATCTCGATGGCGACGAAGCCACGCTGTCCGAATGCCTCGCGACCGAGCCGGAGCCAGCGGAGCAGGACGAGTTCCCCAGCGTGGTCGTTCCGTTGCTGCTCAGCCCGAGTCTGCGGCTCGACCCGGTCATCCGGCGGGTGACCGGCGACACGGCGATACCGATCGTGCTCGCCGCGCACCTCGGACCGCACCCGCTCGTCGCCGAGGCACTGCACTCCCGGCTGGCCGACGCTGGTCTGGTCCGGCACTCGAGGGCGTCCGGGCTCAGCATTTCCGCCGACGGCCGCGGGATCGTCGTGCTCGCAGACGTCGGCGACGAGGCCACCAGCGCGGCCGCGGTGGCCGCGGTGCTGCTTGCGTCCCGGCTGTCGGTGCCGGTCGTGCCCGCCTCGCTCGGTGACCCGGCGAGCATCGTCACCGCGGTCGACCGGCTCACCGAGTCCGGCGCGCAGCGGCCGGCGCTCGCTCCCTGCCTCATCGGGCCGGAGACGTCGATCTCGGTCCTCGACGACCTGTCGGCCGCCCTCGGCGCGCCCTGCGCCCCGGCGCTCGGCGCGCACCAGGCCATCGGCCAGCTCGTCGCGATCCGCTACGGCGCGGCGCTGGCCAGCCTCAGCCTCGCGGGCTGACGCGCGGCAGCGGCCGGACAAACGGGCTGTCATGCAAACACCTCGTTCCCTGTAAAAGGTTGTCGTTGACACAGCACGCTGGCGTGCGCTGGGCTTGCCAATTGTGGACCGCACAGCGGTTCACATCCCGAACCCAGGGCCGAGAAAGGTGAGGACATGAGCGAGTGGAACGCCATGACCTACGAGGGGAAGGACACCATCCTCCGGGTCGTCCAGCGCGAGGCGAATCAGATGTTTGCGCTGGCCGCGGAGCCGGGGGCGTGGGACGCGCCCACCGCGTGCGAGAACTGGCAGGTAAAGGACGTCATTGGCCACATCGTTGACACGACCGAGGGCTACTTCGCCGCGTTTGACGTGGCCAGGAGCGGCGCGGACGCGCCCGCCCCGCACGGCCTGGTGGTGATGCACGAGCTCGCCGGGTCGTCGGCGAAGCGATTCGACGAGCTCACGCAGCAAGAGATGCTCGCGCGCGCCCGCGCCGACCTGGACAAGATGATCGGCATCCTCGAGCCGCTGACCGCCGACGAGTGGGGCGGCCTGATGGTTTCGCACGCTTACATGGGACCGGTGCCAGCGTTCGTGTACGCCGGCGGCCAGCTCATGGACTACGGCGTGCACACCTGGGACATCCGCCAGGGCAGCGGCCGGGCGCACGCGATACCCGCCGACACCGCAGACCTGCTCGTCCCGTTCATGTTCATCATCTGGCAGTCGACGATCCGGCCGGACGCCGACTTGACTCCGTTCCAGATTGGCGTCCGGGTCAGCGGCCGCAACGCCGGTGACACGGTGGTGTCCATCGGCGAGGGCGGCATGACGTACGAGCCCGGCAACATCGACAACCTGCCAGCCGTGCTGGAGTTCGACCCCGGCAGCCTGGTGCTCACCGCTTTCGGCCGGTTCAACGGCGGCACGGCGAGCGGCGATCCGGCCCTCGCGGACCGCTTCCTCAACCTGTTCTACCGGATCTAGATCCGCGCGGTGGTGGCTGCGTGCGACCGGCCTTCCGGTCGCACGCGGCCGCGCGCAGCCGCGCGCGAGCTCGCGGCGCCGGTCCTCCTCGCGCTGGCGGTCGTTACCAGATCGCGGTGAGGACCGTGCCGACGACCAGGCACGCCACGCCCCACCCCTGCAGGCGCATGCCGCTGGCGAAGGTGATCACGCCGGCCCGCAGGCGGGCCCCCGGAAAGTGGCGCGCGTGCGGGTCAGCCGGCGTCGCCCCGGGCAGGCCGGCGGCTTGCTGAGGCTGCAAGGCGTCGAGCCCGGCCGGGCGTTCCCGTGCCCAGGTGAGCTGATCTTCCAGTCGCATCCGCTGGTCGCGCGCCCCCGTCATGCCCGCAGCGGCCAGGCAGATGCCCAGGACGAGCAGGGCTACGCCGGTCCAGTGCACGACCGACGTGGCGTCCGCTCCGGTAGCCCCCGCCAGCGCGTAGGCCAGCACCACCGTGAGCACGGCAACCAGCGTCCACACCAGACGCTGCTCGGATCGGTCCGCGGTCGTGACTGCCATAATGCCCGGAGCGTACCCCCAGCCGGGCGAGAGCGGTATAGCCAAATTCGGGAGATGCCAGCGCAAGTCGCGCCCGCCCCCGTGCCTGGTCGGCTAGCCCGTGTCCGGCCGGCGGGCGTGTCGGCCCGCTCCTGCGCACCCTGCTACGGACAGCCGCGGGCCCGGCTGATGCCGCCCGCGTCCTCGGGCATCCGGAAGCGCGCCAGCGGAGACGGCAGGACCACCAGGAACCCGATCACCCCGCCGACGGTCGCGACCCAGAGCGCGGCGCGCAGCCCAGCCTGTGTGCCCAGCAAGCCGCCGAGCAGCGCACCGAGCGGACGGGTGCCGTAGTTGACGGCCTGGAACGCGCCGGTGACCCTGGACCTGAGCTCGTCCGGGATGACGACGGCGAAGATCGCTCCGATGCTGATGTCAAGCACCATAACGCCGAACCCGGACAGGAACTCGGCGACGAACAGGGTGCCGAGCACGAGCGGCCTAGGCCCGCCCGCCAGCGGCACGAGCATCAGCGGCGCGGTGAACAGGGCGCAGCCCGCCGCGTACGCCCAGCCCACGCCGATCCGGCCGGCCAGCCGTTTGGTCACCGCGGAGCCGAGCACGCTGCCGACGGCGGCCGCGCCGAGCACCACCCCGATCACGCCCGCACCGATGTGCAGCGTGCGCACCGCGTACAGCAGGTAGAGCGCGAAGAACATCAGGTTGAAGAAGTTGATGACCGCGACCGACGCCAGCGACGCCCGCACGATCGGCGAGCGCGTGATGAAGCGCGCACCGGCGGTCACCGCTCCCTTGCCGCTGCGGTCTGGCGGTGGCTCGGCCGGGTGAATGCGGCTCAGGAAGAACGCCGAGCCGAGGAACGACACGGCGTCGGCGATGATCGCGAACGGGGCGGTGAACAGCTGCACCAGCAGTCCGCCGATGCTCGGGCCGCCGACGAAGGACAGCGCGCGGCTGGCGTAGATGAGCGTGTTGCCGTCGAGGTAGCGCTCAGCGGGCACGATGGCGACGAACACGGCGGGGTTCGCCACGGTGAACAGCACGCTCAGCAGGCCCTCGCCGAAAGCCGCGACGAACAGCTGGGTCAGCGTGAGCACGTGCAGCGCGTAGGCCGCCGGGATGCTGGCGAGCAGCACGAACCGGCCGAGGTCAGCGGCGATCATGGCGGCCCGGCGCTGGCCGCGACGGTCCACCCACGCGCCCGCGTGCAGCCCGAACAGCAGCGTCGGCAGCCAGACCAGCGCCGTCAGGTATCCCATGTCAGCCGCGGATGCGTGCAGCACCAGGACGGCTGCGAGCGGGACGGCGATCGCGGAGATCTGGTCGCCGAACATCGAGATGGTCTGCCCGCTCCAGTACCGGCGGAAGACGGTGTCTCGCAGCAGCAGCGGAATCCGGTCCCGCGCGCGGCCAGCGAGCCGCTGCGGGCCCGGCGGTGCCGATGGCGCGCGCCGGGTCGTGGCGGACACGTCAGCTCTCGGGTTCGCCGGGTTCGCCGCGCTCGCCGGGCCCGATGACGGGATAGGCAATGTGCAGGTAGCTGACGAGCCGGGCATCGGGCGGCCGCAGCTCCGGGTTCGCGTGCCGGTCGAGGTAGACATCGACGACCTCGCGCACCCGCCGGTTCAGGTCGGTGAGCTCGGCCGCCGTCACGTACAGCGAGGTGTCACCGAACTGGACCGCGCGCTGCCACTCGTCCGGCTCGTCGGCCATGGCCTCGTACCAGCGCGCCAGTTCCTGCACGTAGTGGTCCATGATGACGCCGCGGAGCAGGCCGACCGCCGCTTCCACCTTCGGGTCGTCGGCGACCGCGGGCCAGCTCGTGAACAGCGCCGTCGCGCGCCACGGCCGCTCCCGCCCCTGCCCGCCGCCTGCCTCCTCGACGAGCCCGTACTTAGCCAGTTGCCGCAGGTGAAACGAGCAGCTCGCGGAGCTCTCGCCGAGCAGTTCGCCCGCCTGCGTGGCGGTGAGCTGGCCATGCTGCCGGAGCTGGCCGACCAGCGCGAGCCTGATCGGGTGTGCCAGCGCGCGCAGCGCCTTCGGGTCGGTCAGCTTCGTCACGCTGCGGTGCTGCGACTCGGTCATGCATGCAAAGATAGCTTTCCAAAGAACACGTTGCAAAGAGTACTTTGGAATCCCGTCACGCGCGGGTGTCGGGCGGCGCCGGCGCGTGCGCCTCGGCGTCGTACTCGTCCGGGGTATTGCCGGCCGGCAGCCGGTGCTTGGCCACCCTGGCGGTCGGCGTGCGGGGCAGCTCGCTGATCGCCTCCCAGTACCGCGGCACCTTGAACGCGGCCAGCCGCGCTGCGACGTAGGCGCGGAGCTCGGGAAAGTGCGGCTGCGCTCCCGCCGCCGGGACGATGAACGCCTTGACTTCCTCGTCCGAGAGCTCGGAGGGCACGCCCACGACGGCCGCCTCGAGCACGGCTGGATGGCTCTGGAGCACCTCCTCGACCTCCAGCGGTGACAGGTTCTCGCCCCGCCGCCTGATCACTTCCTTGACCCGGGAGACGAACGTGTAGGTGCCGTCGTCGTTCGCCGTCACCAGGTCGCCGGTGTGCAGCCACGGACCATCCATGACCGCGGCGGTCTCGGCTGGCATGCCGAAGTAGCCAGGGGTGAGCACGGGGTTGCGCAGCTCCAGCTCGCCGGTCTCGCCCGCGCCCAGCACCGCGCCGGTGTCCGACACGACCCGGCCGTAATTGATCACCCCGAGGGATGGGTGCTGCCGGATCGTGCCGAGCGTGCCGTACGGTCGCGAGCCGCGCGGCCAGATCAGCCCGTAGGGCGACTCGGACATCGCGTACCCGACGACGATCCGCAGCCCGAACCGCCGCTCGATCTCCAGCTGCCGGTATCGCTCCGGCGCCGGCCCCGTGTAACACAGCCGCAGCGGGGTGTCCGCGTCGTCCGGTCGCTCCGGCTGTCGCATCAGGATCTCCAGCATGGCGCCGATGGCGTTGAACTCCGTCGCTCCGTGCCGCCGCGCGATGTCCAGGAACGCGCTCGCGGAGAACCGCCCGGCCAGCACCAGCCCGGCGCCGCAGGCCAGTGACCCCATGACCGAGTACGCCGGCGCGTTGATGTGGAACAGCGGCAGCGTGGTCAGCATCCGGTCCGCCGCGGTCAGCTCCATCCAGAACGGGAAGCCCTCGCCCGCCATCGCGTACGCCCGGTGCGTCTGCATGACCAGCTTGGACTGGCCGGTCGTCCCCGACGTGGGGATCAGCACGGCGAGGTCGTCCGGGCCGACGGCAGCCGGCAGCCGCGCCGACCGGGCCGCGTTCGCCATCGCGGCCGCGTCGTTCCAGTCGGCCGGGATGAGCTGGTGGACATCAACGACAGGAGGGAACGGGGTAGCCGGTGGCCGGTCTCCGTCCGCCGGGCCGCCACCGGGCCGGGCCGCCGCTACCCGGCCGGCCGCTGCGTCGTCGGTTACCAGCAGCCGCGGCTCGACCTGGCGGACCAGGCCCGCCAGCTCGGCAGCCGAGCTGCGCGGGTTGACCGCGACCGCGACCGCGCCGAGCGAGGTCAGGGCGAGCCAGCACAACAGGTACGGCGGCGAGGTGCTGGCCGTCAGCATCACCCGGTCGCCGCGCCGTGCGCCCGCGGCGCGCAGGCGCTCGACCGTCCCGGCAACCGCGGCGATCGCGGCGCCGAACGTCAGCGAGCCAGCGTCGGCGCGCAGCCAGGTGCCGTCCGGGTCCCGCTCGGCCGCCGCCGC
>JASHQA010000126.1 GCA_030037785.1 Streptosporangiaceae bacterium | reverse complement strand
GAGCTCGCGGGACGCGGTCGTCGAGGGCGTGAGCCGGTCGGCGGGCGTCGTGACCAGCGCTGCGGTCATCATGGTCGCGGTGTTCTCGATCTTCGCGACGCTGGACATGATCGACGTCAAGATGCTCGGCGTGGGTCTGGCGGCCGCGGTGATCATCGACGCGACTCTGGTGCGCGGCGTGGTGCTGCCGGCCATGCTGGCGCTGCTCGGCGAGCGCGCCTGGTACTTGCCGTCGTGGCTGAGCTGGCTGCCCGGTCGCGGCCTGGTGTGCGAGGGCACGCCGGTGCGGCGGCCCGCCCGGTCGGCAGCGCCGTCGCCGGACGTACCGCAGCGACCGCCAGCCAAGCTGCCTGCGGGCGCGGGCGTGACTTCCTAGCGGCCCGGCGGCCACGGAACGGGCCTGGCCGGGGCTACGGCAGGGTGAGGATCTCGTAGCCGTCGGCGGTGACGGCGATGGTGTGCTCGAACTGGGCGGTGCGCATGCGGTCGGCGGTCACGACCGTCCAGCCGTCGGGCCAGATGTCGTAGTCGATGGTGCCCAGCGTCAGCATCGGCTCGATCGTGAAGGTCATGCCCGGCTCCATGAGCACGCCTACCGACGGATCGTCGAAGTGGGGGACGACCAGGCCGGAGTGGAACGTGGTGCCGATGCCGTGCCCGGTGAAGTCCCTGACCACGCCGTAGCCGAATCGGCGCGCGTACGACTCGATGACCCGCCCGATCGCGTTCAGCGGCCGACCGGGCGCGACGGCCCGGATGCCGCGCATCATCGCCTCCCGGGTGCGCTCGACGAGCAGCCGGGACTCGTCTGCTACGTCGCCGGCCAGGAAGGTGGCGTTCGTGTCGCCGTGCACGCCGCCGATGTAGGCGGTGATGTCGATGTTCACGATGTCGCCAGCGGCGATCACGGTGTCGTCCGGGATGCCGTGGCAGATGACCTCGTTCAGCGAGGTGCACAGCGACTTGGGGAAGCCGCGGTAGCCCAGCGTGCTCGGGTAGGCGCCGTGGTCGATCAGGAACTCGTGACCAACCCGGTCCAGCTCGTCGGTGGTTACCCCAGGGGCGACGTGCGTGCCAACCTCGGCGAGGGCCTGGGCGGCGAGCCGCCCGGCGACGCGCATCCGCTCGATCGTCTCCGCGTCCTTGACCTCGGACTCCCCGACCCGAGGGGCGCGTCGGCCCACGTACTCCGGACGCGCGATCGTCACTGGGACGCTCCGCGCCGGGGAGATCCGGCCGGGCTGGAGGGTAACAGACACGATCTGGAAGTCTAGTGGCATGGACGACGACAAGAGCTGGTGGTACTGCCTGCGGCATCACGCGGTAGAGCAAGGGCCGGGATGTCCGGGAAAGGACCGGCTCGGTCCCTATCCCAGCCGCGAGGCGGCCGAGAACTGGCGCGAGACCGCGGCGCGGCGCAACGAAGAGTGGGACGCACAGGATCGCTGGCCGGGCGAGACCGACCGCAGCTAGCCGCGGTCTTGTATCGTGTGACGAGCGGCGAATCGCATCGAGGGAGCGCACAGTGACCGTCGATCCACGAAGCGGCCTGCCGCCTGCCGCTGAGGCCCGGATGGCGGAGATCCGCCAGAGCGGCACCTGGGGGTCGGCGCTGACCGCCGACGAGTTCAGCGCGATCAAGAGCACCGGCTTCGAGCCCGCCGGGCAGGTACTCGGCGCCGCCGTCTACAACGTCGGCTACACCGGCGGCTACACCTGCCCGGCGTACGGCAGCCGGTATGTCGGCGGCTTCGGCGCGTATGGCGGCGTGCCGTACTCCAGCGTGACGGCGACGTCGAGCAGCGGGATGCTGGGCTCCTATGCGCCCTTGGTGCAGACCATGTACGCGGCGCGCAGGACGGCCATCGCCAGGATGACGGCCGAGTGCCGGGAACTCGGCGGGCACGGCGTGGTCGGGGTGCGGCTTACCATCGGCGGGTTTCCGGCCGGCGGGCTGGAGTTCAAGGCCATTGGGACGGCGGTCCGGGCCCCCGGCGGCGTGCAGCTGCGCGAGCCGTTCACCTCCGACCTGTCCGGCCAGGACTTCGCCAAGCTCATCCTGGCGGGCTGGGTGCCGGCCGGGCTCGTGCTGGGCATCTCCATCGGTGCCCGGCACGACGACTGGGCGACCATCAGCCAGAGCCGCTGGGGTGCGGGCAACACGGAGGTGTCCGGCTACACGGAGCTGGTGAACGCCACCCGGCATGACGCACGGCACCAGCTTGAGCGCGATGTGGCGCGGCACGGCGCGGACGGTGTGGTGCTGCAGGAGATGGAAATGCGCGTCGGCGAGCACGAGTGCCCGATCCAGGAGGGCCGCAGGGACCACGTCGTGGAGGCGACCATCATCGGGACGGCGATCGCTCACTTCGGCAAGCCGCGGGCGACGCGGCCGCCGCTAGCCATAATGTCGCTGGACCCGCAGCGACGCCAGGCAGCTAGGGTCAGGCTCGGCCCGTGAGCCGGCCCAGGCCGCGTCAACCGAACGTCAAGGAGCGCGATGACTGAGCAGCAGGGCACCGACCTCGAGGTGCTGGGTGTACCACAGGACGCGATGCGCAGGCTGGCCGAGCTGCGCCCAGGCCGGCCGGGCGCCATCTTCACGTCCGACCTGTCGGTCAACGAGTTCCTGCTCGTCCGGGAGGTTGGCTTCCGTCCGGCCGGTCTGGTGCTCGGCAGCTCCATCTACCACGTGGGCCTGCAGTTTGGCCGGTGGGGCCAGAGCCAGGAGCTTGACGTGCTGTCGCAGGCCATGTACCACGCGCGCGAGCTGGCGATGACCCGCATGGAGGCAGAGGCCCAGGCGCTCGGCGCCGACGGCGTCGTGGGCGTCCGGCTCGAGGTCGAGATGAAGGAGTTCGGTGCCGACATTGCCGAGTTCATAGCGGTCGGCACCGCGGTGGTCGCTGAGCCGGGGGCCGGCGGCGGGGGAGTGACCAACTGGCGCAACAACAAGGGAATGCCGTTCACGTCCGACCTGTCGGGGCAGGACTTCTGGACGCTCATCCGGGCCGGCTACGCCCCGCTCGGCATGGTCATGGGGTCGTGCGTCTACCACATCGCGCACCAGAAGTTCGGCAGCAAGATGGGCAACATTGGTCGCAACGTCGAGCTCGAGCAGTTCACCCAGGCGCTCTACGACGCCCGTGAGCTGGCGATGAGCCGGATGCAGGCAGAAGCCGAGGAACTCGCCGCCGAGGGCATCGTGGGCGTGCAGTTGCGTCAGCACAGCCACACCTGGGGCTCGCACACCACCGAGTTCTTTGCCATTGGCACCGCCGTCCGGCCGCTGCGTGACGACCACATCATCCAGACGCCGACCATGGTGCTCAGCCTCGACGCCTGACGACGATGCCGTCAGCCGAGCCCCCCGGTCAGGAGCTGCCTCCCGCCGCGCAGGAGCGTCTGGCTGGCCAGCGCGAGACGCACAGCTGGGGCTCGACGCTGACCGTCAGCGAGTTCGCCGCCATCTCCAAGGTGGGCTTCGAGCCGGTCGGCCAGGTACTCGGTGCCGCCGTCTACAACGTGGGCGATGCTGGCGACGAGGAGTGCCCGTACGGCCTGACGGTGTACCGGCGCGAGGGCACCCCTGCGTACCGACCGCCAGGCGGCGGGCCCCGCCTCGGGCAGGCGCCGGTACCGCCGAGCGGGGCGGCCGCGATCGGCTCGGCCAGGCCGCTGGTCTCGGTGCTCTACCAGGCTCGGCGGGCGGCGATCAGCCGGATGACGACCGAGTGCACCGCGCTCGGGGCGCTCGGCGTGATCGGAGTGCGACTCGAGGTGGGCCCGTTCGGTGACGACGAGGACATTCTCGAGTTCCGCGCGCTCGGCACCGCCATCCGGGCTCCCGGGGTGGTGAGCCGGGCTCAGCCGTTCGCGTCCGACCTGTCCGGGCAGGACTTCACCAAGCTGGTCGCGCACGGCTGGATGCCGGTGGGGCTCGCGCTCGGCGTCGCGGTCGGGTATCGCCACGATGACTGGCTGACGAAGGGTCAGACCCGATCGACGGCGGGGAACGTGGAGGTCGAGGGCTACACGTATCTGGTCCGGCAGATGCGCACCGACGCACGGAACGAGCTTGAGCTCGACCTAGTCCGGCTGGGCGCAGACGGTGTCGTCGTGCGCGACCTGCAGACCCGGATCACCGAGCGCAAGTGCCCGATCGTGCCGTTCAGCCGTGATCACGTGGCCGAGGTCACCATCGTAGGCACCGCGATCGCGCAGTTCGCCCGCTTCGCGCCGCCGCCCATCTACGGCATCCATAAGCTGGATGGCCGGCGGCCGGTGCCGACCGTTGCCGCCCCGCAAGTGTCGGTCAGCCTCGGCGGCGACACCAGGGAAGAGCGGCCGACCGCCGATGAGGGCGACGCGGAGCCGAGCCAGCCCGAGGAGTAAGCAGCCGCTGCCTAGTCGCTCGGCGTTCCGCTCATCGCATCCAGGAGCCTCGCGAGCCTGGCCCGCAGGCTGTGCTCCGTGGCGGCCGTCGGCCGTCCAGCCGGGCGGCTGCCGGCCGGGCTGGCGATGCTGAACCGGACGGGTGTCGCGTCGACTGTCACCGCCGAGCTGACCAGGTGCTGAGCGGCGTCGAAAGAGATCGGCGCGGTGCCGGGGCTGACTTGCAGCGACTCGTGCGCGAGCTGGTCGAGTTCCGGGTCGTCCTGGTCGAGCGCGAACACCGTGGCACCCGCTCGCCGGACGTCGTGCACGCGCTCCAGCAGTGCGGCGGGTGCGAGCCCGCCGCTGACCACGAGCAGGGTCTCTCCGGGAGTGGCCGACGCCAGCCGGTCCAGACCCACCGACAAGTGCGCGGGAGCGCCGGGCGCCGGTGCCCAGCGGACCAGGGTGGGGGCCAGCTCTGGGAGGTCGGCGAGTCGGCTCTCCTCGGCCAGGTGGGCGGTGATGTGCCACGGCTCGTCCTGCGCCGGGCCGAAGATCAGCAGGCCATTCGGCGTCCTGGCACTGCGCCGGAGCGCGTGCGCGAAGGCCGCCGTCCGGTCCAGCCAGCCCGTCGGGGCCAGCAGCGCCCGGAGGGTGGCGACCTGGTCGGCGTTCACCTTCCCATGGTGCCCGACCGGCTCGCCCGGCGACGGCATCTGACAGGATCGGCGCATGACTGACCTCGCTGGCCGCGTGCAGGCCGCCACGAAGCCGGAGTTCGCGGGCCTTACGATCGGCATCCTCGGCGGCACCGGGGACCAGGGGCGAGGGCTCGCGCGCCGACTGGCTATGGCCGGCCACCAGGTGATCATCGGCTCTCGCGACGCCGCGCGGGCCGCCGCGGCAGCGGCAGCGCTCGGCGGCGATCTGCTGTCGGGGCGGGTGAACCACGAGGCCGCGACCGAGGCCGGCGTCGTGATCGCGGCGGTTCCCTGGGACGGTCACCGGGACCTGCTCGCCGCGCTGGCCAGGCCCCTGGCTGGCAAGATCGTCATCGACTGCGTGAACCCGATGGGCTTCGACTCGCGCGGCGCGTACCCGTTGCGCGTCCCGGAGGGCAGCGCGGCGGAGCAGGCCGCGGCGGTACTGCCGGACAGCACCGTGGTGGGCGCGTTCCACCACGTTCCCGCCGGGCTGCTGCTCGACCCCGCGGTGGAGACCGTGGACATGGACGTGCTCGTGCTCGGCGACGTCCGGGCAGCCACGGACCTGGTCATAGCCATGGCCGGCGAGATTCCCGGCATGCGCGGTATCTACGGCGGCCGGCTCCGGAACTGCGGTCAGGTCGAGGCGCTGACCGCGAATCTGGTGTCGATCAACCGCCGGTACGCCGCGCACGCCGGGATCCGCGTCACCGGCGTGTGATCGGCGGAGCCCTACCGGTAGGAGTACTCGGGCGTCGGGAAGGCGCCAGACACGACGTCCGCGGCGAAAGACGCCGCGGCGTCCCGCAGCACGCCCGCGACGTCGGCGTAGCGCTTGACGAACTTGGCGGTCCGAGGGGACAGCCCCGCCATGTCCTGCCAGACGAGTACCTGGGCGTCGCAGTCGGGTCCCGCGCCGATCCCGATCGTCGGAATCTCCAGGCTGGCGGTCACTCGAGCAGCCAGGTCGGCCGGCACGCACTCCAGCACCAGTGCGAAGGCTCCGGCCGCCTGCATGGCCTTGGCGTCGTGCAGCAGGCGCTCGCCATCCTCACCGCGGCCTTGCACCCGGTAACCGCCGAACGCGTTCACCGACTGCGGGGTGAGGCCCAGGTGCGCCATCACCGGGATGCCGGCCGCCACGAGGTCCTCGACCTGCCGCACCACGCGGTAGCCGCCCTCCAGCTTGACCGCTTGCGCTCCGGTTTCCTTCAGGAACCTGGTTCCGGTCTCCAGCGCCGCGATCGACGAGGCCTGGTACGAGCCGAACGGCAAGTCGGCGACGACCAGCGCACGGCGCGTGCCCCTGACGACCGCCTGGGTGAGCGGGATGAGCTCGTCCACGGTGACGGGGATCGTGGAGTCGTGACCGTAGACGACCATCGCGGCCGAGTCGCCGACGAGCAGCACCGGAATGCCGGCCGCGTCGAATACCGACGCTGTGAGCGCGTCGTAGGCGGTGAGCATCGGCCATTTCTCACCCCGGGCCTTGGCAGCCGCGAGGTCCCTGATAGTCAGTCGCCAGGTCGCCTGGCCGCCGTAGAGCGGCTGTGCTTGCTCCGCCGATGGCTGTGCTTGCCCCGCCGATGGCTGTGGTTGCCCCGCTGACTGCGCTGGCGTCCCGGTTGATCTGGGCTGACTCTGGCCAGCAGACATCGATCCTCCTGCGTCTCGTTGCGCCCCTGTGGCGTCCCCGGACCCTCTGATGATCGCATGCCGGAGCTCGGTCAGAGAACCCCCAGATCGGTACTCACGGGTAACCCCAACGGGCGAGCCAGACGGGGTGCGCGACCGGACGCATTTGCAATACGATGATGGCTCGTATCGCTTTTCACGGGCCACTAAGCCAACGCCCAGGGCCCGCCGGTGCTTCCCGAAGGCGGCCATGGACACTCCCGACGGCGCAGTCGCAGCTGGCCGTCCAGCCGGGCCCCGTCGCCGCGGCAGGCCCCGGAGCCCGGAGGCGGAGAAGGCCATCCTGGCCGCCGCGCTCGACCTGTTCGCCGAGCGCGGCCCGGATGCGCTCGGCATCGAACAGGTGGCCGCGAGGGCCGGCGTCGGCAAGGCCACGATCTACCGGCGCTGGCGCGGCAAGGAGGACATGCTGCTCGACGCGGTGGGCAGCCTGGGCAGCCAGTTGCCGGTGCCGCAGGGCAGGTCGGTGCGGGCAGACCTGATCGCGATCCTCGACTGGATCTGCCGGGAAGCGTCCGATCCGCGCCGGGCCCGGCTGTTCGCGCTGCTGCAGGATGAGGGCGCGGGGTACCCGCGGCTGCTGGCCCGGTATCTCGAGACCGTCGTGGAGCCTCGCCGGGAGGTGGTGGCGTCCGTGCTGCGGCGCGGGGTCGCGACCGGCGAACTGCGCGAGAACACCGACATCGACGCGGCCGCGCTGCTGCTCAATGGCGCGGTCCTGGCCAGCATGTCCGGGCAGACGCAGGCGGACGCGCGCTACGCCAGGCGTCTGGTCGAAGAGCTGATGCGCGGGCTCGCGGCCCGCTGAGGATCGTCACCGGCGCCCGCCGACACCAGGTGACTCATCCTAGCGGGGTGATGCCGGTTAGGCGGGCGGGTGCGATGGTGGCCGGAATGTACGAACAGGCTGCCGGGCTGGCGGCGCTGGCAGCGGTGTACCCGCCCGCGCTGCTGATCGCCGCCGTCTACCTCGGTTCCGTCAGCCCGCGCAGGATGACCCTGCTCTTCCTGGTCGGCGCGGTGCTGATGACCGTGGTGAGCGGCGTGGTCATCCTCGTGGCGTTGCGGGCAGGAGGCCTCAGCCTGCCCGCAGACCGGACGCCCCGCTACGGGCTGCGGCTCGGCCTGGGCATCCTGGCGATCGTGGTGACGGCCTACCTGACCATGCGCGAGCGCAGGCGGCAGCGCGACGGTCCGGCCGCGCCCGGCAAGCCCGGCCTGATCTCGCGGCTGGCCGCGCAGCCCCGCCCGCGGACCGCGGTGGCGGCCGGAGTCCTGCTGTTCGCCCCCGGCGTGGGCTTCGTCGCGGCCGTTCAGGTGATCGCGACCGCCCGGGCCGGGCCGGTCGCGACCGCCGGAGCGCTGGTGCTGGTGGTAGCGATCGACGTGGCGTTCGCCTGGCTGCCGCTGGCGGTCCACCTCATCGCCCCGGACCGGACGACACGCGTGCTGACGGCGGTGAACCACTGGCTCGGGGCGCACGGCAGGATCCTGCTGATCGGCGCCATCGCGGCCATCGGGGTGATTCTCGTGGTAGACGGGGCGATCGGGCTGGCCTGATCGCGGCTGCAGCGCGGTCAGCCGACGCGAGGCTCGCGCCAGCGGCTCGTGATCGGCAGCCGTCGGTCGCGGCCGAAGTTCTTGGCGCTGATCTTCGGCCCTGGCGGGTACTGGCGGCGCTTGTACTCGGCCCGGTCGACAAGCCGGATGACCCGCTCGACCAGTTCGGCGTCGTAACCGGCTGCGACCAGCTCGGCCGCGCCCCGATCCTTCTGCACGTAGTCGTCGAGCAGCGGGTCGAGCGTGTAGTAGTCCGGCAGCGAGTCGGTGTCGAGCTGGCCGGGCGCCAGCTCGGCGCTCGGTGGCTTGGTGATCGAGTTCTCGGGGATCGGCGGCGTCCTGCCCTGCTGTGCGGCCTGCTGGTTGCGCCACCTGGCCAGGTCCCAGACGAGCGTCTTGAACACGTCCTTGATGGGGGCGTAGGCGCCCACAGCGTCGCCGTACTGCGTTGAGTAGCCAGTTGCCAGCTCGCTCTTGTTGCCACAGGCCAGCACGAGGTGCCCCTCCTCGTTGGCGAGGGACATCCAGATCATGCCGCGGATCCTGGCCTGCAGGTTCTCTGCGGCGATGCCGTGCAGGTCGATGCTGCCCGTGAAGGCATCGACCATCGGCGTGATGGGAACCGTCCTGGCGTGCACACCCTGTCGCTTGACGAGGTCTTCCGCGTCCGCGACTGAGTGCTCGGACGAGTACGGTCCCGGATTCAGCACGACGTGGACCCGGTCGGCGCCGAGCGCATCGGCGGCAATCGTGGTGGTCAGCGCCGAGTCGATGCCGCCGGACAGGCCGATCAGCACCGAGCCGCGGCCATAACCGTTCTTGCGCACGTAATCCCTGGTACCGAGGACGAGCGCACCGTAGATCTCGGCCAGGTCGTCCAGCCTGGGCCAGATCATCGGCGCGGCGAGCGGCGCGCCCGCGGCTGGCGCGGGCAGCGGTGCGAGCTCGATCCGCTCGATCGTCATGATCGCGTCGGACGCGGTGGCGCGCTGCTGACCGGTCGGCAGCCGCGGATCCGCGGGCGCGAGGTCGAGGTCGGCGAGCACGAGCGCCTCGTCGAACTGCGGCCCGCGCGCCAGCAGGGTACCGTCCGGAGCCACCACGATGGAGTCGCCGTCGAAGACGAGCTCGTCCTGTCCGCCGACCATGTTCGCGTACGCGAGCACGGCACCAGCCTCCCTGGCGCGGCGCTGGCACAGGGCGAGCCGGACGTCGTCCTTGTTCCGCTCGTAGGGCGAGGCATTGGGCACCACGAGCAGGCTCGCCCCGGCCTGCCGGGTGACGGCCACCGGGCCCCCGTCCTGCCAGAGGTCCTCGCAGATCGCGACGGCGATGTCCACGGCGTCGCCGCTCGAGGTGGTCAGCCGGAAGACCGGCAGCGTGGTGCCCGGCAGGAAGTAGCGGTACTCGTCGAAGACGCCGTAGTTGGGCAGGTGGTGCTTGGCCGAGACGACGGCCACCCGCCCGGCGTGCAGCACGGCGGCGGCGTCCAGCGGGGCGCCGGCCGGAACCCCGACCCGCGGCGCCTGGTCGGTCCGGCGGTCGAGGTAACCGAGGACCACGGCGATGCCGTCCAGGCCTTCGGCCGCCAGTTCAGCGGCCACCTCGTGCAGGTGTGCGATGGAGGCCGCCACGAACGAGTGGCGCAGCGCGAGGTCCTCGACCGGGTAACCGGTGAGCATCATCTCGGGAAACACCACGACGCGGGCGCCCTGCTCGGCGGCGCGCATCGTCCATTCGATGACTTTGTCGCCATTGCCAGTCAGGTCGCCCACCGTCGCGTTGACCTGAGCCAGACCGAT
>JASHQA010000125.1 GCA_030037785.1 Streptosporangiaceae bacterium | reverse complement strand
CTATCGGGGTGTTAGTGCCCTTTGCCGGGAATAGGCTGGTCGCTCGTTTGAGTGAGTAACCGAGCGGGCACAAAACGTTACATGCCGACGGACAGGTCAGCTCGCCGGATTCTCTCTGCAGCCATGGGGATCACGGCCATCTTCGACCTGACGGGCATGACCGTCTACCAGCGCATGCGGCCAGTCATGCCACCCAGTTCGCCGCCGGAGGAGGATCCATTCGCGGCGGCGATGGCCACGGTCATGTCCGCCCGGCCGCAACCGGCCGACCCGGCAACCGACGAGAGCGGTGAGACGTTAGCCAGATGACCACCCCAAGCCAGCCTGACCAGGCAAGCCCCGAGCAGATCGCCGACGCCGTGGCCGATCGGATCGGCGAGAAGCTGCCTGACGGCCAGGGCCTGCAGCCCGACCAGACGGGTTCACAGCAAATCGCCGACGCGGTGGCCGATCGGATCGGCGACAAGGTGCCCGACGTGCACGGGCAGCAGCCCGACATCCCGTCGGTCACCCAGGCCATCGCGCTGCGCGAGCAGGCTCCCGAGATGTACGAACTCTGGCTGAAGATCGCCAAGGACAAGGCGGCGACCGCGAACTACGTGGATCGCGCGCCCTACGAGGTGCCCGAGCGGCTCGCGCAGTCGGGCCGGCCGAGGGCCCTCGGCGCCCTGGTCATCGTGCTCGCGTTCTGCGGCTACCTCGCCTGGCTCGGCGGCCCCGGTCCCTACATCGCCGGCCTGGTCGCCATCGGCGACCTCGGCGTCATGTTCAGCATGTTCTTCGGCCTTCGGCCGGACCGGCTGCCCGACCCGCAGCCGCAGCAGCGGCGCAAGCCACCACCTCGCGGCCTCTGAGCGGTCGCCCGTCAGATCCGCTGGGAGAACCTCAGCCCACCGTGACGTCTGCTGCTAGCCTGCCGGGGTGCTGGACGGACGGGTGCTGGTGGACGCCCACGTGCACGTCGCGCGGTTGCCGACGCTGTCGGCCGACTGGCACGACTGGGCCCGGGCATTCGGGGGCGGTGTCCCCCTCGGCGACCTGTTCGAGCCCGACGGGGCGCCGCGTCCGGCCGCGCTGGACGCGTACTTCGCCGCCGAGGGTGCCGACCACGTGCTGCTGTTCAGCGAGTACAGCCCCAAGGCGACCGGCATCCAGCCGATCGAGGACGTGCTGCCTCTCGTTACGGTCAACCCGGTCAGGTTCCGCCCGGTGGCCAACCTCAACCCGCACCTGCACTACCCGATCCGGGCCGAGCTGGCCCGGCAGGTCGGCCTCGGCGCGGTGGCGTGCAAGATCCATCCGGTGCATGGCGGGTTCGAGCCAGCCGACCGGATGCTGTACCCGGCCTACGCCTACTGCGCGGAACAGGGCCTGCCGGTGATCGTGCACTGCGGCACGTCGACGTTCGCCGGGTCGGTCAACGCCTACGGGGAGCCGGCCCTGCTCGACCCGGTGTTTCGCGACTTTCCGGACCTGACCGTGATCCTCGCTCATGGCGGTCGCGGCTGGTGGTACGACCAGGCCGCGTTCCTGGCGCTGATGCGGCCGAACACCTGGCTCGAGGTGGCCGGGCTGCCGCCCGCCCGGCTGCCCGACTACTACGGCGGGTCGCTGGCCCGGCTGGCCCGCAAGATGGTGTTCGGCACCGACTGGCCGGGCGTTCCCGGCGTCCAGCGGAACGCCAGCGCGCTGGCGGCGACGCTGCGGGCGGCCGGCTGCGGCGAGGATGACGTGGCCCTGGCCCTCGGCGGCAATGCCGTGCGAATCTACCGCCTGGCGGACTGAGGCCCGTTCCCATACCAAGCGGTCGCTTGGCCCTAGCGGTCCGGGTGGTGGGGTCCTTAGGGTTACCAGAAAGGCCGGAGTCTCACTCACGGGAGAGCGGATGAAGACCAGGGCAGCAGTGATGCGCGGGGTGGGCAATGACTGGGAGGTCACCGAGCTCGAGCTCGATCCGCCCAAGAACGGCGAGGTGCTGGTGCGCTTCGTCGCGTCTGGCCTGTGCCACTCTGACGAGCACGTCCGCACCGGTGATCTCACCCCCAGGTATCCGATCGTGGGCGGGCACGAGGGCGCGGGCGTCGTCGAGGCCGTGGGCGAGGGCGTGACCCGGCTCGCGGTGGGTGACCATATCGTCTGCTCGTTCCTGCCGGTGTGCGGGCACTGCCGGTGGTGCTCGACGGGCAAGTCGAACCTGTGCGACCTCGGCGCGACGATCCTGGACGGCGGCCTGCTCGACGGCACCTACCGGTTCCACACCGCCGCCGGCGAGGACGTGGGCGGGATGTGCATGCTCGGCACGTTCTCCGAGCGCGCGGTCGTGTCGGAGTTCTCCTGCGTGCGGGTCGACAACGACCTGCCGCTGGAGAAGGTCGCGCTGATCGGCTGCGGCGTGCCGACCGGGTGGGGCTCGGCCGTGCACGCGGCCCAGGTGGAGCCGGGCGACACGATCGTGATCTACGGCATCGGCGGCATCGGCATCAACGCGGTGCAGGGCGCCGCGCTCGCTGGCGCGCGCAACGTCGTCGCCGTGGACCCCGTGGCGCTGAAGCGGGAGGTCGCCGAGCAGCTCGGCGCGACGCACAGCGCGTCCAGCGGCGGCGAGGCGGCGCTGCTCGTCCACGAGCTCACCCGCGGCGTCATGGCCGACAAGGCCATCGTCACGGTCGGCACGGTGACGACCGAGGTGGTGACCGACGCGTTCAACACGATCCGCAAGGGCGGCACCGTCGTGGTCACCGGGCTCGGCGACCTGGTGTCGAACAACATCCAGATCAACAGCTCGATGCTGACGCTGATGGAGAAGCGGATCCAGGGCAGCCTCTTCGGGTCGGGCGACCCGTTCCACGACATCCCCCGGATGGTGGAGCTGTACCGTTCCGGCGACCTGAAACTCGACGAGCTCATCACGACGACCTACGACCTCGAGCAGATCAACCAGGGATACCAGGACATGCTCGACGGCAAGAACATCCGCGGCCTCATCGTGTATGGCTCAGCCTGACATTCCCGCCGCTCCGCAGGTCATCGGACTGCGGCGTGAACGCGAGGTACTGACAGTCGCGCTGGGCGCCGGGCGGCATGTCGTCCTGGAGGGGCCGCCGGGAACCGGCAAGTCGACGCTGCTGCGGCACATCGCCCGAGACCTCGGCACCCGGGTTGTGTTCGTGGAGGGGAATGCCGAGCTCACTCCCGCCCGGCTAATCGGCCAGTACGACCCGGCGCAGGTCCTGGCCGAGGGCTACGTGGCCGCGAGCTTCACCGACGGCCCGCTGCTGCAGGCGATGCGGGCCGGAGCGCTGCTGTACCTGGAGGAGTTCAACCGGGTACCGGAGGAG
>JASHQA010000124.1 GCA_030037785.1 Streptosporangiaceae bacterium | reverse complement strand
GCAGCGACCGCCTTCGGCACCGGTACGAGCATCGTACTGACGCCAGCCTTGAGGATGGAGCCGGGGTAGAGCCGCTGCAGCCGCACCTGCCGGGACTCCGGCAGGTCGACGGGCGCGAACTTGATCCTCGTGCCCTGCACCGCGATGTCGGTGAGCCCGGCTGCGCGCGCGACCGCACGCAGCCGAGCCACCGCGAGGAGGTTCTCCACCTGCGGCGGCACGGCCCCGAACCGGTCGGTGAGCTCGTCCCGGACCGCGTCGATGTCATGGTCGGCGTCGATGGCGGCGATCCGCGTGTAGGCCTCGAGCCGCAGCCGCTCGCCGGTCACGTAGTCGTGCGGGATGTGCGCGTCCACCGGAAGTTCGACCCTGACCTCGGCGCGCTCGGCGGGCCCGTCACCGCGCAGCTCCCTGACCGCCTCGCCGATCATCTTCACGTACAGGTCGAACCCGACCGCGGCGATGTGCCCGGACTGCTCGCCGCCCAGCAGGTTTCCGGCGCCGCGGATCTCCAGGTCCTTCAGCGCGATGTGCAGGCCCGCCCCCACGCCGGTGTGCTGCTGCAGCGTGGCCAGCCGCTCGTGCGCGATCTCGCTCAGCGGCTTCTCCGGCGGATACAGGAAGTAGGCGTAGCCGCGCTCCCGGCCGCGACCCACCCGGCCGCGCAGCTGATGCAGGTCCGGCAGGCCGTAGGCGTCTGCCCGGTCCACGATCAGCGTGTTCGCGTTCGGGATGTCCAGCCCCGACTCCACGATCGTGGTCGACACCAGCACGTCGAACTCGCGGTCGATGAACTGGCTCATCACCCGCTCCAGGACGTGCTCGTTCATCTGACCGTGGCCGATGCCGATCCGCGCTTCGGGCACGAGCTCCGCCAGCCGGGCCGCGACCTTGTTGATCGAGGTAACCCGGTTGTGCACGAAGAACACCTGACCGTCGCGCAGCAGCTCGCGCCGCACCGCGGCGGCGATCTGCTTCTCGTCGTACGGCGTCACCGACGTCAGGACCGGATGCCGCTCCTCCGGCGGGGTGAGGATGGTCGACATCTCCCGGATGCCGGAGATGCCCATCTCCAGCGTCCGCGGGATGGGCGTCGCCGACATGGCTAGCACGTCCACCTCGGTGCGGAGCTGCTTGAGGTACTCCTTGTGCTCGACGCCGAACCGCTGCTCCTCGTCGATGACAAGCAGGCCGAGCCGCGCGAACCGGACCTCCGGCGACAGCAGCCGGTGCGTCCCGATCACGACGTCCACCTTGCCGGACGCCAGGCCCTCGAGGGTGTCGGCGACCTCGGCCGCCGACTGGAACCGGGAGAACGCCCTGATGGTGACCGGGAACGGCGCGTACCGCTCGCTGAACGTGGCGAAGTGCTGCGCGGCCAGCAGGGTGGTCGGCACCAGCACCGCCACCTGCTTGCCGTCCTGAACCGCCTTGAACCCCGCCCGCACCGCGATCTCGGTCTTCCCGTAGCCCACATCGCCGCAGATCAGGCGGTCCATCGGGACGGCGCGTTCCATGTCGGACTTGACCTCGTCCACGGCGGCGAGCTGGTCGGGCGTCTCCACGTAGCCGAACGCGTCCTCGAGCTCGCGCTGCCACGGCGTGTCCATGCCGAACGCGTGCCCGGGGGAGGCCATCCGCGCCTGGTACAGCCGGATGAGGCCGGCCGCGATGTCCCTGACCGCCTTGCGCGCGCGGCCCTTGGCCTTGGCCCAGTCCGCGCCGCCGAGTCGGTGCAGCGACGGCGCCTCACCGCCGGTGTAGCGGGTCACCTCGTCCAGCTGGTCGGTCGGCAGGTACAGCCGGTCGCCCGGCTGGCCGCGCTTGCTCGGCGCGTACTCGATCACCAGGTAGTCCCTGGTGGCGCCCTGCACGGTGCGGCTGGTCATCTCCAGGAACCGGCCGACCCCGTGCTGCTCGTGCACGATGTAGTCGCCGGGCGTGAGCTGCAGCGGGTCGATGCCGCCGCGGCGGCGGCTCGGCATGCGGTGCGCCTGCCTGCTGCCCGGCCGCGCCCCGGCGAGATCGGCTTCCGCGAGGACCGCGAGCCGCACCGACGGCCACACGAAACCCGACTCCAGCATCCCGGTCGCGACGTGCGCGACGCCGGGCTGCGGCGCCTCGGCCAGGTCGCCGTCGGTGGCACCGAGCCCTTCACCGCGCAGCAGTTCAGCCAGCCGCCTCGCGGGTCCGTGCCCCTCGGTGACGAGCACCACCCGCCAGCCGTCTGCCAGCCACCGGCTGATATCGGGCAGCGCGCGGCTGGTATCCCCCCGGTAGCTGGCCGCTGGCTGTGCCGATATAGGGAACGGGGTTGGCTCGTCCTCCCCTCCGGTCGCCAGGTCGCCGCCGTCGGGGCCGCTGGCCTCGCCCGTCGGCCCGAACGGCGTGATCGTCCACCAGGGCAGTTCCCGACTGGCCGCCAGCCCGCGCGCCTCGGCGATTGGCCGCATCGCCGCGCCACCGAGGTCGATCGGCACCTGACCGCCGGCCGCGGCGCTCACCCAGGACGCCTCGAGGAACTCCTGGCTGGTGGCGACCAGGTCCGCGGCTCTGGCCCGGATGCGCTCCGGGTCGCACGCGATGATCTTGCTGCCCCGCGGCAGGTAGTCGAGCAGCAACTCCATCCCGTCCGTCAGCGTCGGGGCGAGAGCTTCCATGCCCTCGACGGTGATGCCCTCGGCGATCTTGCCGAGGATGTCGTGCAGGCCCGGCCACTCGGCAGCGAGCTGGCGAGCCCTGGCCCGCACGGCGTCGGTTAGCAGCAGTTCCCGACAAGGCGGCGCCCACAGGCCGTCCGCAGCGGCGCTGAGGCTGCGCTGGTCGGAGGCCCGGAAGTACCGGATCTCCTCGATCTCGTCGGCCCAGAACTCCACCCGGAGCGGGTGCTCCTCGGTGGGCGGGAAGACGTCGAGCAGGCCGCCCCGGACGGCCAGCTCGCCGCGCCGCTCGACCAGGTCGACCCTGGCGTAGCCGATGCCGACCAGTTGGCTCACGGTGTCCTCCAGGCTGGCCGACTCGCCCGCAGCCAGCTTGACCGGGACGAGCTCACCGAGGCCGCGCACCATCGGCTGCAGCAGGCTGCGCACCGGGGTCGTGAGCACGCGCAACGGACCGGAGCGCGGATCAGACGGATCGGGGTGGGCGAGCCTGCGCAGCACGGCGAGCCGCTGACCGGACGTGTCGGGCCGCGGCGACAGCCGCTCGTGCGGCAGCGTCTCCCAGGACGGGAAGTAGCCAACCACGTCCGGACCGAGCAGCGAGCTCAGCGCGACGGCGAGATATTCGGCCTCGCGGGCGGTCGCGGTCACCGCAAGGGTGACCTCGTCGCCGCCGCCCGCCGGCCCCGTGTTCGCCAGCGTGGTGACCAGCAGCGGCCGGAGCGCGGTCGGCGCGATCAGGTCACCGCCGAGCGCCGGGACCTCGACCGCATGGTCGAGCGCTTGCCGCAGATCGGGATCGTCAGCGATGACAGGGAGCAGGCCAGAGAGGGTCACGTGAATCCCTACGTAGGCAGCACGAAAGGCCCGCAGCCGAGCTAGCCGGGCTCCTGGCCTGCCGGCCGGTGCGCCTGACGGACACGGCGCGGGAACGTCTCTAGCTTACGGCCCGGCCCGCGACCGCCCGGCCACAACAACGCCGTCTGGGGTTGTCCCGGCAGCCTCTGCCCCCCGCCCCGGCCTGGCCAGATCCGTTGTACCCTCGGCACTGCCCGGCTGGGAGGAGGGGACGTGGCAGCCGACCCTGTTTCGGCCGCCGAGCTCAGCTCGGCACCGATGTGCCCGATCACGCCGACGCAGCTCGGTGATCTCGAACTGCTGCTGTCGGGCGCGTTCGCGCCCCTGGCCGGGTTCATGACGGCCGCCGACGTCGCCGCCGTGACCAGTTCGTGGCGGCTTGCCGACGGCACGCCGTTCCCGGCGGTGGTCACCCTCGACCTGCCGGCGGCCGACGTACCCGCCCGGACCGTCGATTCCCCTGACCGGCTGCTGCTCGCCGACCCGGAGGGCACGCCCATCGCGTTGCTAACCATCCTGGAGCGCACGGCACTCGGATCCGGTCCGCGAGCGGGGCTGCTCCGGCTGGCTGGCCCGGTGCAGGCAAGCCGCCCGCCCGAGCATGGCCCGTTCCGGCGGCTGATGCTGACACCCGCGGCGGCCAGGAGCCGACTCGGCGACGGACCGGTGCTCGCGTTCGCCACTCGCGGACCGCTCGGCAGCAGGCAGATCGGCCAGCTGCGGCACCGGGCGGGCCAGCTCGGCGCCCGCCTGCTCATCATGCCGCTGGTCAGCGGGCACGCCGACGTGGTCGGGACACCGCAGGCCCTGGTCCGCGCCGTGCTCGCGGCGATGCCGGGCCTGCCTCCCGGTGCACTGGTCGTCCCGGTGCCGCTGCCCCCGCGCGCGAGCGGAACTGGCCAGGCTGGCCGGGCCGCCGAGCTCGCCCTCAGGGCGCGCGTCGCCGCAGCCTACGGCGCCACCCACCTCATGGCCGACGGAGCCGCACCCGGCGCCGCCGACGCGCCCGACGGCGCCGACCTGGACGCGACCGCGGTGGTCCCCATCCTGCCGTCCGGTGACTGGGCCTACGACCCGGCCGCCGAGGTCTGGCGGCCGCACGCGCTCATCGAGCCGGGTACCGAGCGTGCAGACCTGTCTGCCGACCAGCTCGGTGACCTGCTGGACGCGGGCAGCGAGATTCCGTCCTGGGTCACCGCGCCGGCCGTCGCGCGCGAGCTTCGCCGCGTCCGGCGACCACGGTCCGAGCGCGGTCTTGTGCTGTTCCTGACCGGCCTGTCGGGATCCGGTAAGTCGACGATCGCGAGGGACCTCGCCGACGTGCTCGCGGAGCGAGGCGATCGGCAGGTGTCACTGCTGGATGGCGACCTGGTCCGGCAGCTACTTTCCGCGGGGCTGACGTTCTCCCGCGCAGACCGAGACCTCAACATCGCTCGGATCGGTTTCGTGGCGGCCGAGGTGGCGCGGCACGGCGGCATCGCCATCTGCGCCCCGATCGCCCCGTTCGCCGCGGCCCGCGCGCGGGTGCGCCAGCAGGTTAGCGAGGTCGGTGACTTCTTCCTGATCTACGTGGCGACGCCGCTCGAGGTGTGCGAGGAGCGTGACCGCAAGGGCCTGTACGCCAAGGCGAGGGCGGGTCTCATCGACCAGTTCACCGGCATCACCGATCCATACGAGGAGCCGACGGATGCCGAGCTGATTCTCGACACCTCGGATATGAGCAGGCCGGACGCGGTGCAGGCGGTGCTATCGATGCTGACCGGCGGCGGCTGGCTCGCGGCACAGCCAGCTATCGGCCGCTGACTCGACCGCCGCGGCTCAGTCGGTGTCCTCGGCCCTGGTGCCCTCGTCGAGCCGCGCGTGGAACCTGTCGACCCGGCGCGTCAGGGACGCCGACATCCGGTCCCGCAGCCTCGATAGAAACAGCAGGCTGAGGATCGCGCTGATGCCCAGCGCCACCGCTAGCAGCGTGACGCCGTGCACCCCGACCAGCGCGAGCACGAGCGCCACCGCGAGGAACAGCAAGACCCGCAGCAGGGTGTAGGACAGCGTCGCGCGCATAACACCACGAGCCTAGTGCAGAGCGCGCAGCGACGGTGCCGCGACCCGGCCCCGAGCCCGGCGCGGTGCAACTGGGCCCGCGCCAGCCGTGGCGACCGGCCCCGAGCCCGGCGCGGTGCAACTAGGCCCGCGCCAGCCGTGCCGACCGGCAAACGCGGCGCGGATCGGCAGCGCCGGCCATTTACGGCTGCGGAGCTGCCCATTCCTGCCGCGGGCAGACGCTCGCGGCTACGCGGCGTTACGCCCATTGACTGACCAGTCAAACGGAATTTTCCGAATCAAGGGATAAAGCTGCAGTTTGTGGCTAAGTTCGCGAGTTTCTGCGACACTTATCGACGGACCTTGGACCCAGGGGGTAGCACACGATGGACGGCAACAGCGAGCGCTTGCTCACCCCGGGGGAAGTGGCCGCGCTCTTCAGAGTCGACCCGAAGACGGTCACGCGGTGGGCCGCGTCGGGGCGGATCAGTAGTATCCGCACACCGGGCGGGCACCGCCGGTTCCGAGAGACCGAAGTGCGCGAGCTGCTCGACGGCGAGTCCCGTTACCGTAATGGCACGGGCTGACCGGCAGCTCTTTCACTCCCGTCATTCCAGCCGCCCGCGACGCCGTTCCCGGCCAGCCAATCTGGGAACGGCCAGCGCGGCGAGACTGGCGCTGACCGTGCTCTCCGTTGCGGAGCGGGCATCGGCCGCCGCGCCGCCTCAGCCCCGTAGCGCCAGCCCCTGACGTCTGCCGGTTGCCCCCGCCCGCGACGCCTGCCGGTAGCCCCCGCCCGCGGCCCCTGCCGGTTGCCCCCGCCCGCGACCGTGCCCGCCCTCGGTCCATCGCAGTCGCGCGGCTGCGGCGGTCAGCCGCAGCTAGATGGGCGTGGCTTCCAGTGTGCGGAATCTCACGGACCGCAGCCATAACGCGCCAGCCAGCGGTGCCGGGCTATGCTTCACCTCGCCCAGGGTTCCCCGAAACGCGCCCAGCAGCCGATAAATCGGCTACACCGCCACGCTGCACCACTGAAGCTGACGAACCTCCCAGTTGGGCCGCGCAGGGGGCGACTTACGCAGATGTTGCATTTCATGACCGAGCACACTCCCATAGCCACTAGGCTGCCCACATGTGGCTGGCTTGTGCGCTTGTCGTCCTTGTGACTGTCGGATTTGTCTTGCCGTGCATGCTCGACATCACCATGACACCCGACTCGGAGTTCACCACCTGCACCAAGGGCACGTGGCTGATGATCGCCGGTGCGTTCTGGGTGTTCGGCGCGACAGCCTGGCTGATGGTGGGACGGCCGCGGCGCCTGCTGGCTCTCCACCGGTCTAACCCGTACCCGCCCGGCGGCTTTGGCCCGGCCGAGTCGCTGTACCGGCATCCCGCGGCGCGCGCCGCTGGCGGCTACGCCGAGCCTGCCGGCGCCATCGGCTTTCTGACCGACCCGAGGCCGCTCGGCCCGGACGACGACCCCGAGTTCCTTCTTGAGCTTGGGCGCCGCATCCGCGACGGCCGCGCTGACGGCGGTACCGAGGTCTCGTTATCCGGCGCGGCCCCGCCCGCCTCGCGGCAACGCAGTCAGCGCGGGGCCGCACCCGGAACCGCAGCGAATCGTATGTGCCGTGCGCCGGCAACCGCAGCCAGTGCTAGACCGCACCGGCAACCGCAGCCAGTGCTAGACCGTACCGGCAACCGCAGCCAGTGCTGGCATTCGTCCGCGTCCCGCGCGGGTTTCCGACCTGCCCACCTCGGCTGGCACGCGGCAGCCCCTCTCTGCGGCCATCGGAGTGGGTTTGCTATGGCTGGAGCCATAGCAAACCCACTCCCACGCAGCCGCTGACCGCACCGGCGGGTCAGCTCATGCCGGCGTAGGAGTTGCAGGCCCGCTGACCACACCAGCGGGAGTGTGCGGGCCCGCTGACCACACCAGCGGGAGTGTGCAGGCCCGCTGACTACAGCCGGCGGGTCAGCTCATGCCGGCGTAGGAGTGCAAGCCGGTGATCCAGAGGTTGACGCCGATCACGTTGAACATCAGGCACCCGAACCCGATCAGGTGAATGTAACCAGCCCGGCGACCCCGCCAGCCGGCCGTGGCCCGGGCGTGCAGGAACATCGCGTAGACGACCCAGGTGATGAACGACCAGGTCTCCTTGGGATCCCAGCCCCAGTACCGCCCCCAGGCGTGGTCGGCCCAGATCGCTCCCGCTATGACGCCGAAGGTCCAGACCGGGAACGCGAACAAGATGGCGCGGTAGGACAACCGGTCCAGCACGCCGGCGCCCGGCAGGTGCTGCAGAATGCCCGCCGACCAGGACGGCCGGCCGGCCGCTAGCCGCCGCTGACTGCGGTCGGCGAGCAGGTACAGGATGGTCACCACGGCGCCGAAGACGAACAGCCCGATGGCCACCAGCATGGCCGTGACGTGAATCGCGATCCAGTAGGACTGCAGCGCCGGCACGAGCGACCCAGCGGGCGTGTACAGCACCGTGAGATCGATGCCCAGCCCGAACACGACAGGAACCAGCACGAACAGGCCCAGGTAGTAGGCCCGCTGCCAGACCGACGCCGCTAGCAGCACGAGCACGGCCACGCACGTGAATGCCGCGATGAACTCGTACATGTTGCCCCATGGCGTCCGGTGCTCGGCGAGGCCGCGAAGCAGGATGGCCAGCACCTGGGCGGTGACGCCGACGACGGTCAGCCCGAACGCCAGGCGCAGCCAGAAGCCAGACGGCCACCGGCTCGCCCGGTCAGGAGCACCGGCCGCGGGTGGCGGCGCGCCAGCCGCCAGCGTGG
>JASHQA010000123.1 GCA_030037785.1 Streptosporangiaceae bacterium | reverse complement strand
CGGGGCGCGGCAGCTCGGCAGGCGCTGCCTCGACCCCGCGCTGCCGTGGCCGGTGCAGCGCACCCGGCTCGACCGGCTCGCCGGCGCCGCCCTGCTGCCGCGCGGCACGGCGATTGCGGAGCAGGTCGTCGGCGGGGTCCGGGCGGAGGTGGTGTCCGCCAGGCACGCTGCCGCGCAGCGCACCGTGGTGCACTTCCACGGCGGCGGCTACTGCGTGGGCTCTGCCCGGACCGTCCGCTCCTGGGCGGCGCACCTGAGCGCGCGAACGGGCTGCCGCGTGGTGCTCCCGGACTACCGGCTGGCGCCCGAGAACCCCTACCCGGCCGGGCTCGACGACGCGCGCGCGGTGCTGGCGGCCCTGCTCGCCGGCGCGAAGCCGGACTCGGTGGTGGTCTCGGGCGACTCGGCCGGCGGCGGGCTCGCGCTCGCCCTGCTGCTGTCGCGCCGGGAGGACGGCGCGGAGCAGCCGGCCGGCTGCATCGTGCTGTCCCCCTGGCTCGATCTCGGCCGCGACCGCAGGGCCGTCCCGGAACTGGTGCGCCGGGACGTGCTGCTGACCCCGGCCTGGCTCGACGCGTGCGCCCGCGCCTACGCAGACCCGCAGGCCCAGGACGGGATCATGGTCTCGCCGGGGCGCGCCGCCCACGCCGGGCTGCCGCCGCTGCTGATCCAGTCCGGCACCGACGACCTGCTCGCGCCCGACGCCGAGTCGCTGGCCGCGAGCGCGGCGGCGGCCGGGGTCGACGCGACGTACACCAGGTGGCCGGGCATGTGGCACGACTTCGCGCTGCAGCCGGGGTTGCTCGCGGCCGCCGACAGCGCGGTAGCCCAGGCAGCCTGGTTTGTCCGGCGGGTGACCGCAGGTTCGTGACGCACCGCCGTGCGGACCCGCCCGCGTTAGCCGTGGCGGCGCCACGCCTCGGCCGAGCGGGCCAGCGGCGACGGCTCGGCGGTCGCCCGCCAGCCGTGGGAGTGGCTTTGCTATGGCTCCATCCATAGCAAAGCCACTCCCACGGAGCAGGTCCGGCCTGGTGGTCGCCGGCCGGCCGCAATTGCCGCACTGGTGCACGCCGAGCTGCGAAAGATCGCAGCTCGGCGTGGCTGACTCTCGCTACGCGGGCCGCTCGCCGCCTATGCTGACCACTAAGTGTCATTTGTTCTCGGCTGGTCGCCGCGTCCCGCTCGCCGCGGCGCCGGCCGAGCGCGCGATGCTCCGGTGGGGTACGGGCGGCGGCACGCCCGCGCCACACGTGGCGGATCGGTATGGGTGGCTAGTGGCGGATGCGGGCGGCTTGCGTGCCGGCGGCACGCTGCTGGAGCGCGCGGATCAGCTGGCTGTTCTCGATGCCGCGCTCGCCCGCGTTGCCGGCGGCGCGGGCGGGGTGGTCCTCGTGCCGGGTGAGGCCGGCATCGGCAAGACGTCGCTGATTCGGCAGTTCTGTGCGAGCATCGGCCCGCCGGCGCGAGTCCTGCGGTCGGCCTGCGACCCGCTGTTCACCCCCCGGCCCCTTGGACCGCTCCTGGAGCTGGCCGGGGACATTCGCAGCGGGCTGGCCGCCGAGTTCGGCACCGGCGTCGATCCCTTCGACGTCGCCGACGCGCTGCTGCGCGAGCTCAAGCGGGTCGCACCCGCTGTCGTGGTCATCGAGGACCTGCACTGGGCCGACGAGGCGACGCTCGACGTGGTGCGGCTGCTGGCACGCCGCCTCGCGGCGGCGCCCGTGCTGCTCGTGCTGAGCTACCGGGACGATCAGCTCGACCGCACGCAGCCGCTGCGCGTCGTCGTCGGCGAGCTGACCGCAGCCGGTCGCATCCTCGCGCGGCTGCATCTGACCGGCCTGTCCGCCGCGGCGGTCACGACGCTGGCTGGCCGGACCGGCCTGGATCCGGTGGAGTTGCACGACCGGACCGCAGGCAATCCGTTCTTCGTGACGGAGGTGATCGGCGCCGGGACGAGCAGCACCCCGCTCTCGGTTCGCGACGCTGTTCTCGCCCGGACCGCCCGGCTCAGCCCGTCGGCGCGCGACCTGCTGGACGTCGCCGCTGTGGTGCCTGGCGCAGCCGAGCGCTGGCTGCTGGCCGCCGTCGACCCGGCTGCCATGGGCAGCCTCGACGAGTGCGTCGGATCGGGCATCTTGACGGCATCGGACGGGCGGGTGCGGTTCCGCCACGAGATCGCGAGGCTCGTGATCGAAGAGTCGCTGGCACCCGGCCGCCGCACGGAGCTCAACGGCCGCGTGCTGTCGGCGCTCGAGAAAGAGGAAGAAAACGACAGCGCCGGCGACCCGGCCCGGCTGGCGCATCACGCCGAGGCCGCCGGGGACGGCGCGGCCGCGTTGCGCTACGCCCCGGACGCTGCCAGGGCGGCGGCGGTGCTGGGCGCGCACCGGGAGGCGGCGCGCCTGTACTCGCTGGCCCTGTCGTACGCCAGCCGGCTGACCGGCCCCGAGCGGGCCAGCCTGCTGGAGCGCTACGCCGACGAGGGCTACTTCACCTCCTCCGGCCAGGAGGCGATCGCCGCGCTCCGGGAAGCGCTGGCGATCCACCGCGACCGCGGTGACGTGCTCGCCGAGGGCCGCACGCTGCGGCTGCTCTCCAGGCACCTCGGTCTTGACGGCCGGGTAGCCGAGTCGCTGGCGAGCGATCTTGGAGCGGTGGCGGTCCTGGAGAAGATCCCGCCCAGCGCCGAGCTAGCGCTCTGCTACGTCAACCTTGCCGCCAGCTACGGCATCCGGCTCGACCCGGAGGCTCGCGACTGGGGGCTGAAGGCGATCGGTCTGGGCGAGCAAGTCGGCTGCGCCGAGGCCGTCTATGCCGGGCTCAACATGGTTGGCTGCATCGAGATCCTGAACGGCAACCTGACCGGCGTCGCGGACCTCGAGCGCAGCCGAGACCTGGCGAAGCGGCACGGCGACTATCTCGTGACGGGCCGCGCGCAGCTGCATCTGTGCTGGATGCTGGGGCTGCGCCGGGAGTGGCAGCTCGCCGAGCGCTACCTGGACTCGGCGATCACCTTCTGCCGCGACCATGGACAAGAGCCCTGGCTGCAACAACTTCGTTCCCTCCACATGGGATCGCATCTCGCCCGCTGCCGGTGGAAGCAGGCAGCCGCGGCGGCCGAGGCCTTGCTGGCGGCCACGGACCGATCATCCGCGGTAGCCCGGTGCGAGGCGCTGATCGCGCTGGGCACGCTGCGGGCGCGGCGCGGGCAGCCCGGCTGCTGGCGGCTGCTGGATGACGCCAGGGAGCTGGCCAGCCAGCTTGGCTTCGCGCACCTGCTGGCTCCGGTGGCGGCGGCCCGCGCCGAGGCAGCCTGGCTCGAGGGACGGCACGCGGCCCTGCTGGCCGAGGCGGAGGTCCCGGATCCCGCGGCCCCTGGGACGGATCCGTTCACCGTCGACGACCTCAGCTACTGGCGGTGGCGCGCCGGGGCGGTCGGCCGGGACCCGGCGAAGCTGCGGGAGCCGTACCGGCTGCTGCTGACCGGAGACCGGCCGGGCGCCGCGGCCTGGTGGCAGGACCGCAGCCAGCCGTACCAGGCCGCGCTCGTGTGGGCCGGGTCGGGTGCGGCCGAGCCGCTGCGACACGCGCTCGAGGTACTGCGCGGCCTCGGAGCCCGGCCCGCGATGGCGATCGTGGCGAGGGAACTGCGCGAGCTGGGCGAGCCAGAGCTGTCACCGCGGTCCGGCGCGGCGGTCCCGGCTCATCTGGTCGGCCTCACCACGCGCGAAGCCGACGTGCTCAGGCTGCTCGCCGCCGGGCTGCGCAACGCCGAAATCGCCGGGCAGCTCGTGGTGTCACCGCGGACCGTCGATCACCACGTGTCGGCGATCATGCGCAAGCTCGGCGCCCAGAGCCGGGGTGGCGCCATCGCCACCGCGGCGCGGCTCGGCCTCATCGAGCCCTGAGGGCGCGTCCTGCGATGAGCCGGACGGTCACGGCTGAGCTCGTTGCATCAGCAGCCTGCCGCCCGCGTCCCGGCCCTCGACCCTGTCGAGGTCCACGACGATCGCGACGCCGCGGCGCCGGTAATCCACCTGCTGCTCGCGCGGGTGCGAGTTCTCGAAGACCACGGCGCGGGTTTCCGGGTCCGGCGCGATGCGGGCCCGCCCGTAGCAGGTGTAGGACGTCCGGCGGGCGGGGTCGTGGTAGAAGAGCGTGACGTTCGGGCGCGCGGCGATGTTCCGCGGCAGGCCGCCGTCCGGATCGCGCGCCCACAGCGCGAGCTGGTGGTCGGAGTACGCCTGGATCGTGCCGCGAAACGACAGGTGGACCCGCTCCTGCTCGTCGAGATACGCGATCAGCATGGGCGTCTGATTGTCGAGCGCGCCGTTGACCGCCGCGGTCATCTCGGGCGTGAGGCGGAGCGGACCCGGCGGTAGCGGCGGCGGCGGAAGGGTCTGCTGTTCCACCCGGACGATCGTGTCGCCGCGGAACTCGAAGACCAGCTCGAAGCCTCCGAACGGCGCGGTGTCTGGCAGCGTGCCGGTCACCACCGCCCGGTCGCCGTCAAAGGCTGGCGACGACCACTGCACGCCCGCAGCGACGAGGCCGGCCGTCCGGGGCTCGCGCAACAGCTCGATCGCCGCCTCGCGGCCCTCACCGCGACCGAAGTTCGTCTGCACGAGCACGTCGCCCGCTAGGGCGGGGCCGACCGCCGCCGCCCGCGCGGCGCTCTCGTCGATGGTGCCGAGGGCGGCCAGGTATGCCTCGACGGACGTGATCCGCTCGGGCACGGTCAGAACTCCAGGATGAGCCGGCCGCGCGTGCCGCCGGCCTCGAGGATGCGGTGCGCCTCGGCGGCTTGCTCGGCCGGCAGCGTCCTCGCGACGCGCAGCGTCAGCTCGCCAGCCTCTGCCTGCTGACGCAGCCGGTCGAGCTTGCCGTGCTCGCGCGCGTAGTTGCGGACGAGCACTGGATGGAAGCTGATGCCGCGCTCGGGGGTACCGGTGAAGCCACGCACGGTGGCGATCCGTCCGCCGTCCCGTACCGCGGGGATAGCCAGCTCGTTCAGCAGAGCCGCGTCGATCAGCCCGTCGGCCCCCTCGGGCAGCACCTCGCGCACCCGAGCGGCGAACTCCGGGCCGCGCGGCACCACGACGTCCGCGCCGAGTTCCCTGACGAGCTGCTCGTCCCGCGCCGACGCGTCGGCGATGACCCGCAGCCCCTCGGCTTTGCCGAGCTGCACTGCGTAGCCGCCCACGGCGCCGGCGGCACCGGTCACGGCGAGCGTCTGGCCGGGAGCGAGCTCGAGCAGATCGAGTGCCTGCCGGGTGGTGAGGCCGTTCATCGGCAGCGTCGCTGCCGCGGCGTCGGTGGTGCCGGCCGGCACTCTGGTCACGGACTCGGCCGGGACAGCCAGCAGCTCGGAGTAGGCGCCGTGCGAGGCGTGCGGCACCACGATCGCCATGACGTGGTCGCCGATCTGCAGGTCGGTCGACACGCCCGGACCGATCTGGTCGAGCTCGCCCGCGGCGTCCATGCCGGGTACGTACGGCGGCGGGATGTCCTTGAGCAGGCCCGCCCTGGCGCCAGCGCGCAGCCCCGTGTCGGTCGGATTGACCGCGGCCGCGTGCACGCGGATGCGCACCTCTCCGGGACCGGCCTGCGGATCGGGCAACTCCACGACGTGCAGGACGTCGGGGCCGCCAAACTCCGTTACTCCCACAGCTCTCATGGCAACCGTTAACCGTGGCGCGTGAGGTGTATTCCCGGCGCGATCGCAGAATGAGGGAACGGCGGCCCTGCCGCGCTGGTCAGCTTTCCGTGGCGGCTGCGCGTGACCGGGACCGCGCCGTGCCTGTTCGTGCTGTCTTCCTGGCCGGCTGCTGCCGCCTGTCCTTGGCGTAGATGACCGTTGACTTCCCTTCACCGGGGCTGCGGCGCTCCAGCTCGAACAGCGTGGTCGCGGCCATCAGGTCGCTGAGCTTGGCATACCCGTAGGTGCGCGAGTCGAAGTCCGGGCTCTGGTTGGTGATGATCTGCCCCACCGACGCCAGCGGAGCCCACCCGTCGTCGTCAGAGGCTGCCTCGATGGCGTTGCGCAGCCGGCTCACCAGCGCGTTGTCGGCCTTGAGCTGGGCGGCGGACGCGCGGGTCGTCCGGTCGAGTGGCTCGCCGGCGGGCTCGACGGCACCCTCGGCGTAACCGAGGTTCTCGATGTAAATGAACTTGTCGCAGGCGGCGACGAACGGCTTGGGCGTCTTGCGCTCACCGAAGCCGTAGACGGTGAGTCCAGACTCCCGGATCCGCGCGGCCAGCCGGGTGAAGTCGCTGTCGCTGGACACGATGCAAAAGCCGTCGAACCGGCCCGAGTACAGCAGGTCCATGGCGTCGATGACCATGGCCGCGTCCGTCGCGTTCTTGCCCCTGGTGTAGGCGAACTGCTGGATCGGCTGGATCGACTGGGCGAGCAGCTGGTCCTTCCAGCCGCGCAGCGTCCCAGTAGTCCAGTCGCCATAAGCGCGCTTGACGTGCGCGGTGCCGTACTTGGCGATCTCGGCGAGCAGCACGTCGACGATCGCAGGCTGCGCGTTGTCGGCGTCGATCAGCACCGCGAGGCGCGCTGCGTTCTCGGCCGGAATGGTCATAGCGCCCTCGCACGGTAGCCACCGAAGATGACGTAGTCCAGTCGCTTCCACCACAGCTCGACGCCCTGGAACCCGGCCGAGCGCAGCCAGTCGAGCTGGGGGGCTAGCGGGCTGATGAACCGGACATGATTCTCGTACCTCGCCTGCTCGTGCGCCGTGCGATGCAGCCGCTTGCGCGCCGCCTCCGGGTCGTCCTCGTCGGTCAGCCGGGTCCAGGTGGCGGTCACCACGGGGTCGTCCGTGCGTACCGGGTCGTAGTTGAGGTACCAGCCACCCGGCCGGAGGCGCTGGAAGATCTCGGCGAACAGGCTCTGCTTGCGCTCGTCGGGCAGGTGGTGCACGGACAGCGACGTCACGACGGCGTCCACGGCGACGGGCAGAGCCGCGGGCCAGCCACCGGCCAGCAGGTCGAACTCGACATACCGGTAGCGGCCAGCGAACGCCTGCAGTTCCGCCTCGCCCGCGCCCATCATCTCCGGCGAGAAATCGGCGAGTATCGCGGTGCTGCGGGGATGCCGCTCGAGGATCGCGCGCGACGCCGCGCCGGTGCCCGCGCCCAGATCGAGGAACGTGACGCTCTCGTGCTGGCTGAAGGGCAGCAGTTGCGCCATGAGCCGCCACTGCGCGCCGTGATTGCGCTCGCGCTCGGCGGCTTGCGCCGCCCACGTCGCGACCGTCGTGTCGGACTTCCAGATTGCGGCGTTCGTGTCTGTCTGCTGCTCCACCGCGCCAGACTACTGACTCCGGGCGCCCGTCATCGACCCGCGACGCCACCGAGACCAGGCGGATCGGGCTTCCGCGCCACCGTCACAACCCGGCGGATCGGGCTTCCGCGCCACCGTCACAACCCGGCGGCCGTGGCCGGCCGCGCGGAGCGCGGCTGCACAGGCTGGCCGCAGGCTTCGCAGACGACCCGGGCCACCAGGCGATGGCCGCAGGCGTGCTCGAGCACCATGGGAGCCTTGCCGTCCGCGGCGAGATGCTCATCGCCCCACCGCATCAGCGTCAGGATCACCGGGTACAGTTCCTGGCCGGCTGTCGTCAGCCGGTACTCATAGCGCGCAGGGTGCTCGCTGTACTGCCGTCGCTCCAGGATGCCGGCGCCGACCAGGGAGCGCAGGCGCGCGGCGAGCGTGTCCCGCGGCGCGCCGATCCGGCGCACCATCTCGTCGAACCGGCGGTTACCCAGGAACACCTCGCGCAGCGCGAGCAGGGCCCACTTCTCGCCGACTATCTCCAGCGTCCGCGCCACCGAGCACTCCCGTGGCTGGGCTACTGCCGTCATACCGCCAGCATAGCAGGTTAGTCCGAAAACTGGACTTACCTGAGTCCGGCGCTGTACCCTTGGTTAGTCCAGATTTCGGACTAACTCAGGGATGATCATGAGAAGCCGCGCCGGCGGGACCGTCCAGACCCTGCAACGCCCGGATCAGGGCCGTACCGCGCAACCCGACGACGCCCGTCAGGCCGCCAGGCGGGTGACCGCCATCATCGGCGTCCTCGCCCTGGCGG
>JASHQA010000122.1 GCA_030037785.1 Streptosporangiaceae bacterium | reverse complement strand
GGGTGATGCTCCACGGCAGATCGCGGCTGTCGAGCACCGCCTGCACCCCGGCGGTGTACCGGTCGGCGACTGCGATCATCGAGGTGAATGCGGCGTCGGTCAGCACGTGCTCCAGGGTGGCGCGCGTCGCGGCCACCGACAGCGCGTTCCCGGCCAGCGTGCCGCCTACCCCGCCGACGTCGACGATGTCGGCGCTCTGGTCGGCCAGGATCCGCGCCGCGAGCTCGCCCGACAGGCGTTTCCAGTGGCGATCGCCGCTGGACGTCGCGTCACCGGACGACGGGACCGCTAGCGCGATCGGCTGGCGGGACTGAGCTGGACTTAGCAGGACAAGATCCGCCAGGTGCTGTGACGATGACCATGCTGCCTCCGCCCTCGCTGGTGAGGTGCTGCTCGCGCCGGCGGTGTCGCCGCTGGTGGCCTCCTCGCTCTGCACGGTGGTGTTGATCAGCCTCATGGTGCTGCGGGCTAGGACGTCGACGCTACCTAGCCCACATGTCGGCTGAACGTCCCGCGATCCACTGGAGGCAGGCATCCGACAATCGCGGCTACGAGGAATGGGCGGACACAGTTGGACGCGGTGAAACGCGCTGGGACATGATCAATTATGCTAGAGACAGTGACCAGCCCAACTCGGAGAGCACGGAGGTGGGGCGGACGCAACGCAGATCATGCGCGGCGCCGTGTGAAGAAGGGCCAGGTCACCGGCCATTTCGATGGTCTGGGAGAAACGGTCTGTAAAGCCGTCGGCTCAGCCTACGTTGGTTCGAACCCAACACCTGCCACCACCAGCTGAAACGCCCGTGATCTGGGCATTCCTAGGTTCGGGAGACCTTGTGTGGTAGGTCGCTCGTGCCTGCGAGTCCCGCCGAAGCCCGCTGGGTCCTGTTCTCGACAGCTGTCCTCGGACATATAGCCGACAGCACCGCCGATCATGAACAGGCTGGAGCGCCCACGCCGTGGGAATCTGGCTGTCCCAGAGCCTGAAGTCTCACCATGCGCTGCCTGCCGGACAAGTACCGCGAGAAACGGACCCGGTCCGGCAGGGTCACAACTATCCGGAGTCGCGCGTCCGAAGATCGTCATGGCTGTCCGACGCGGCCCAGGTGGCCAGAGGCCAGCTCAGCCGCCGTGTAGTCCTGCGCGCGGCCCGCGGTGTTGAGAGCGTCGGAGAAGCTGGCTGCCTGGCCTGCGGCTACCTTGCCCTGCCTGATCATCAGGTGCAGCAGCTTGTGGACGCTGACTGGCTCGACGCCGTGGTTCTTTGCCGCGACCCGGGCGTCATAGTCGTCGGACAGCATCAGTGGTCGTAGATACCGTGCCCGCGATGCCAGGGAGATGATTGCCGCCTCGCCGTAATGCTGCATCGGATGTGACAGTGCCCGGCCGCCTGCGATTTGTTCCTGCAGTTCGACTGCCAGCCTGGTGCCGACTGGGTCATTGACGCGGACCGGCGTGCCGAGCCAGTCCAGCTGTTTGAGCGCGGTCCCGGCCCATCCGCTGACCGGCCCGGCGGTAGCTGCCAGCCCGTGCAGTTCTGCGGCGACTGCATCGACCAGCACCCGGTCGTGGGTAGACAGTGTCGCTACGACAGCTTGCTGTAACGGCGAATGCACGGCCAGGGTTACCAGGGCGCTGGTGTCGGGGAACCACACCTGGCGCCCGGGTCCGGCGGTCGGCTCGGACGGCGCGCTGGTCACAGGGAAATGCCGGACCTGGCGTGGCCCTCGGAGCGGGCGGTCATGATGTCGTCCCAGAGCTGGTCGTCGTCGTCGCGTTCGAGTAGTACCGAGATGGCAGACAAGCCAAGGCGCTGCTCCCGGGCCGCGGCCAGGGCCTGGCGGGTGAGCCGCTCCGGCGGGCGGCGGACGTGCCTGACGGCGGTTGCGGCTCCCGATGGGGAGACATCGCGGTGCAGGCTGACCAGTGACGCGACCCCGCGGCTGCGCAGCTTCTGCACGTCGTCGAAGCTCAGGATGCCCAGGGTGTTGAGCTGGTAGGCCAGCGCTGCCATGGATACGCCGAAGTGCTCCATGAGTGCGACTGCTGACCTGTCGCTGACCTGGCCGGGCGGCTCGCCAAGCCAGGCCAGCACGGACCGGACGCCGCGCTCGGGCATGAGGAAGTGGCCGGCGAAGGCGTTGACCCGGGACTCCCTGGCGTTGTCGGCGAACATGTCGCCGGCCGTTTCCTCGATGATGTCGCCGGGGTCGCCCAGCAGGTGGTGGCCGAGTTCGTGGGCGAGAGTGAAGCGCAGGTGGCCGTCGGGGAAGTCGGTGCTGGCCAGGATGAGAGCAGACGGACCGCTGTGGACGCACAGGCCGTCGGCCTCGGTGCCCAGTGGCGACAGGGCGACGTCCACTGCGAAGCTCTGCTCGATTAGCGCGGCGATGTCCCCAAGCGCGTCGGTGCCCAGGTCCAGTTCGCGGCGGGTCAGCTCGGCCAGGTCGCGTCCCTGGCGCTGGGCGGCGGCCCTTGAGCGGGGCAGGTCGCTGAACCTGGCTCGCGACTGTCCGGCCACGCTGGCGCCGCTGGTGCTGGCGCTGGCCGGGGGCAGCTCGGTGACTTGCGTGAGCAGATCCTCGATCTCCAGCAGCTGGCGTGCTCTCCGTCGGGCCGGGCGCAGAGCCTCCGAGGGCGCTCCGGCCGCCAGCCGGGCAGCGGCCGCCAGGGCGGGCCGCTCAGCCTGGCCGAGAAGATGGCGCACCGTGACGCCAAGGGCCGCGGCCACCTGGGGCAGCTCGCCGACGTCCAGGCGCCGGCGGCCAGACTCGATCTTGGAAATCTGATCCTTGCGCAGCCCGACGGCCTCACCCAGCTCGGTGCCGCTCATATGCCGCCGTCTGCGAGCCTCCGCCACGCGAGCACC
>JASHQA010000121.1 GCA_030037785.1 Streptosporangiaceae bacterium | reverse complement strand
CGGCGTCGACATCGAGATCAAGCTCTAGGGGAACGCACCACAATGACGAAGCAGATCAAGGGGGTCCTGGGCACCAAGCTCGGCATGACCCAGGTCTTCGCCGATGACGGGCGGATGGTTCCCGTCACGGTGGTCGCGGCCGGCCCATGTGTCGTCACCGCGGTGCGGACGCCAGCCGCAGACGGCTATTCGGCCGTCCAGCTTGGCTTTGGCGAGATCGATCCGCGCAAGGTGACCAAGCCGGTCGCTGGCCACTTTGCCAAGGCGGGCGTCACGCCGCGCCGGTACCTCGTGGAACTGCGGACCGACAACGCGACCGACTACACGCTCGGCCAGGAGGTCACGGCGGAGGCGTTCAGCGCCGGGGAACTGGTCGACGTCACCGCCACCAGCAAGGGCAAGGGCACCGCTGGCGTCGTCAAGCGGCACGGCTTCAAGGGTCTGTCCGCCTCGCACGGCACCAAGCGCAAGCACCGGGCACCCGGCTCGATCGGCGGCTGCGCCTTCCCCGGCCACGTCTTCAAGGGCCTGCGGATGGCCGGCCGGATGGGTGCGGAGCGCACCACGGCCGCGAACCTGACCCTGCACGGCGTCGACTCCGAGCGCGGCCTGCTGCTGATCAAGGGTGCGGTGCCGGGCCCGGCCGGCGGGCTGGTGCTGGTCCGCAACGCCGCCAAGAAGCTGGTGGGGAGTGAGGCGAAGTGAGCCCGAAGGCGGCGCAGAGCTCGGCGGCGCCGGCGTTGCCGGCCGAGATCTTCGAGGCGAAGGTCAACGTACCGCTGATCCACCAGGTGGTCGTGGCGCAGGAGGCCGCTGCCCGGCAGGGCACGCACGCCACCAAGACCCGCGGTGACGTACGCGGTGGTGGCCGGAAGCCGTACCGGCAGAAGGGCACGGGCCGGGCCCGCCAGGGCTCGACCAGGGCGCCCCAGTTCGCCGGCGGCGGCACGGTGCACGGTCCCCAGCCGCGGTCCTATGACCAGCGCACGCCGAAGAAGATGAAGGCAGCCGCGCTGCGCGGCGCGCTGTCGGACCGGGCCAGCCACGACCGGGTGCACGTCGTGGACGCGCTGGTGACCGCGGAGACGCCGAAGACGAAGGCCGCGCTGGCCGCGCTCGCGGCCCTGACCGGCCCGGCGGCCGCGCACGTGCTCGTCGTGATCGCGCCGGACGACTCCGTTACCCGCCTGAGCCTGCGCAACGCGCCGAGCGTGCACGTTCTCGACGAGGGTCAGCTCAACACCAGGGACGTGCTCGTCAGCGACCACGTCGTGTTCACCAGGGCGGCGCTCGAGACGTTCGTCGCGCGGACCACGGGCAAGCTGGAGGGGCGGCAGTGAACAAGATCGCTAATCCGCGTGACATCCTGCTGCGCCCGGTGATCTCGGAGAAGAGCCTGCGGCTGGCCGACGACGGCAAGTACACGTTCATCGTCGCCCCCGGTGTGCACAAGACGCAGATCCGGCAGGCGGTCGAGGCCACCTTCAACGTGAAGGTGACCGGTGTGAACACCGTCAACCGACCGGGCAAGCGCCGCCGTACCCGGTTCGGCTGGGGCAAGCGGCCAGACACCAAGCGGGCCATCGTCAGCCTCGCCGCTGGCGACCGGATTGAGCAGTTCGGCGGACCGGTCAGCTAGCCGGCGACCTCAAGGAGCGTTACCCAGATGCCCATCAGAAAGTACAAGCCGACGACCCCCGGCAGGCGGGGCGCGAGCGGCTCGGACTTCTCCGAGCTGACCCGCAGCGAGCCGGAGAAGTCGCTGGTGCGCCCCCTGCACGGCAGCGGCGGTCGCAACGTGCACGGCCGGATAACCGCGCGGCACCAGGGCGGCGGGCACAAGCGCGCCTACCGCCTGATCGACTTCCGCCGCGCGGACAAGGACGGCGTGCCCGCCAAGGTGGCGCACATCGAGTACGACCCGAACCGCACCGCGCGGATCGCGCTGCTGCACTACGCGGACGGCGAGAAGCGGTACATCCTCGCTCCGGTGGGCCTCAAGCAGGGCGACCGGGTCGAGAACGGCGTCGGCGCTGACATCAAGACCGGTAACTGCCTGCCGCTGCGCAACATCCCGACCGGCACCGTGGTGCACGCGATCGAGCTGCGGCCGGGCGGGGGCGCAAAGATCGCCCGGTCGGCCGGGGCCGGCGTGCAACTGCTCGCCCGCGAGGGCGACCGCGCGACGCTGCGCATGCCCTCGGGCGAGATCCGCATGGTGGACGTGGCCTGCCGGGCCACCGTGGGTGAGGTAGGCAACGCCGACCAGGCCAACATCAAGCTCGGCAAGGCGGGCCGCCGCCGGTGGCAGGGCCGCCGGCCGACCGTGCGCGGTGTGGCGATGAACCCGGTCGACCACCCGATGGGCGGCGGCGAGGGTAAGACCTCCGGCGGCCGGCACCCGGTCAGCCCGTGGGGAAAGCCCGAGGGCCGCACCCGCAGGGCGCACAAGCCCAGCGACAAGATGATCACCCGACGGCGTGGCAAGAAGAAGCGGTAGGAGCAGCCAGCGATGCCTCGTAGCCTGAAGAAGGGTCCGTTCGTCGACGACCACCTCATGAAGAAGGTGGACGTGCAGAACGACAAGGGCACCAAGAACGTGATCAAGACGTGGTCACGCCGCTCGATGATCGTGCCGGCGATGCTCGGCCACACGATCGCCGTGCACGACGGGCGCAAGCACGTGCCGGTGTTCATCACCGAGTCGATGGTCGGGCACAAGCTCGGCGAGTTCGCGCCAACCAGGACCTTCCGCAGCCACGTGCGGGACGACCGGCGCAGCCGCAGGTAACCGAGCCGATCGAACGGATAGGGAAGCGAGACTGAGATGGAAGCTAGGGCGAAGGCGCGGTTCGTTCGCGTCACGCCGCGGAAGGCCCGCCGCGTGGTGGACCTCATCCGCGGCATGCCCGCCGACCAGGCGCAGGCGACGCTGGCGTTCGCACCCCAGTCTGCGAGCGATCCCGTCGGCAAGGTGCTGGCGAGCGCGATCGCCAACGCGGGCCAGCTGGGCTCGGGCGACGCCAGTTCGCTCGTGGTGAGCCGCGCCTGGGTTGACGAGGGACCGACGCTGAAGCGATTCCGGCCGCGCGCGCAGGGCCGTGGCTACCGGATCCTGAAGCGCACCAGCCACATCACGGTCATCGTGTCCGACGGTGACCAATCCGGCCTTGGTGCCGGACGCAGGGAGAGGACCCGCTAGTGGGCCAGAAAGTGAACCCGCACGGGTTCCGGCTCGGCATCACCACCGACTTCAAGAGCCGGTGGTTCGCCAACAAGCTGTACAAGGACTACGTCGCCGAGGACGTCGCCATCAGGCGGCTGCTGCAGCGCGGCATGGAGCGGGCCGGCATCTCCAAGGTGGAGATCCAGCGGACCATGGACCGAGTGCAGGTCGACATCCACACTGCCCGGCCGGGCATCGTGATCGGCCGTCGTGGTGCCGAGGCCGACCGCATCCGCGGCGACCTGGAGAAGCTGACCGGCAAGCAGGTGCAGCTCAACATCCTCGAGGTCAAGAACGCCGAGATCGACGCCCAGCTTGTCGCCCAGGGCGTGGCTGAGCAGCTATCCAGCCGGGTGTCGTTCCGCCGGGCAATGCGCAAGGCGATGCAGACCGCGATGAAGAGCGGCGCGCGGGGCATCCGGGTGCAGTGCTCAGGTCGGCTCGGTGGCGCGGAGATGTCCCGGTCGGAGTTCTACCGCGAGGGCCGGGTGCCGCTGCACACGCTGCGCGCGGACATCGACTTCGGCTTCTACGAGGCACGCACGACCTTCGGCCGGATCGGCGTCAAGGTCTGGATCTACCGCGGCGACGCGCTGGCGACGCGGGCCGAGCGTGAGGCGGCGGCCGCCGCGCTGCGGGCCGGCCAGCGGCCGGGTG
>JASHQA010000120.1 GCA_030037785.1 Streptosporangiaceae bacterium | reverse complement strand
CCCCCGAGGCTCTGCTCGCCCGCGGGGTCGACCCCGCGGAACCCGCCCAGATAGTCGGGTGGCGCGAACGGCTCGAGGCCAACCTCTTCGGCGGGCGGCCCGCTCGCCCAGGCGCGTGCGACCGCCGCCAGGTCTGGCTTGCGCAGCGCGGGCAGCAGCGCGCCGACGGCCTCGATCACGCTGGCGTACGGAGATCCAGCCTGGCTCAGTCCGCGCAGCAGCAGTTCGAGGTCGGCGCGGTGGGCGCGCAGCAGTTTCTCACCGCGCGCGTGCAGGGCCGCGAAGTCGAGCACGAGCGGCAGGTAGTCCGGGAGCTCGTCGTCGGCGGGCTCGAATCCGGCCGCGCGGTAGGCGGCCTTGAAGGTCAGCAGCGCCATGCCGCGCTTCCGGGTGTCGCCGTACCGGTAATACGTGAGGTAGAGGGCGCAGCGGCGGCGCAGGTCGAAGGTGGCCACGTAGTGCCGGGCGACCTCGTCCGGGGGAGTGGCTCGCAGCCAGCCCAGGAACTGGCCGAAACCGGCCGCGGCCGGACGCGGCAGTCTGGCTGCCTCGGCTTCGAGCACCCCGATGCCGTCGAACAGCGCGACGGTGGGGTACTGCAGCAGCACCGATGCGATCTTGTAGGGGCTGACGGTCATGGCGCGGTGTCTCGTCCGCGCGGGGACAGGTTCAGGTGCAGCCGGCCCTCGCTGTCGCGGATGGGCTCGCTGCTCTCGTCGGGATGGAAGGACTCCGGGCCGCCGGGCTGCGCGCAGAAAAGCTGCTCGTGCTGGGCCATCAGCCGCCCGGCGTCCTCCGCGTGCGCGGGCGGGATGACGTACCGCTCGTCGTACTTGGCGATTGCCAGCAGCCGGTACAAGTCAGCCAGGTCCGCCTCGCTGGCATCCGCCAGGCCGGGCAGCCCGTCCGGCACGGTGAGCCCGAGCTGCTGCGCGCGCATGACCGCGCGCACGGCAGCGAGCGTGCGGAGCACCCGCTGGACCGGGCGGGGATCTCCCGCGGTGAACAGGTTGGCCAGGTACTCGGCTGGCACCCGCAGCGACTCGATGGCGGCGAACACCCGGTCCGGGTCGGCGTGGTCAGCGGCCGGGCTCCGGCCGTCTCCCCCTCCGACGGCGGCGGCGGCGCTCACGGCGTCGGTGACCGGCGACAGCGGCGGGATGTACCAGACCATCGGCAGCGTCCGGTACTCGGGGTGCAGGGGCAGCGCGACCCGGTGCCTCGCGATCAGCGCGTACGTGGGGGACCGGCGCGCCGCGTCCAGCCAGTCCGCCGGAATACCCTGGCGGGCAGCCTCGGCCGCCACGGCGGGGTCGTCAGGGTCGAGAAACACCGACAGCTGGGCCTGATAGAGGTCGCGCGGGTCGGCCGTGGCTGCGGCCGCCAGCACCTTGTCGGCGTCGTAGAGCACCAGACCCAGGTAGCGCAGCCTGCCGACGCAGGTCTCGGAGCAGATGGTGGGCTGGCCGGACTCGATTCTGGGGAAGCACAGCGTGCACTTCTCTGCCTTGCCGGTTCGGTGGTTGAAATACACCTTCTTGTACGGGCAGCCGGACACGCAGAACCGCCAGCCACGGCAGCGGTCCTGGTCGACCAGCACGATGCCGTCCTCTTCCCGCTTGTACATCGCGCCGGAGGGGCAGGACGCCACGCAGGACGGGTTGAGGCAGTGCTCACAGATCCGCGGCAGGTAGAACATGAACACCTGCTCGAACGCCAGCCGCACCTGGTCGCTCAGCCCGGCGAGGTCGGGATCCTCCGCGGCGTGGGCGGGGCCGCCCGCCAGGTCGTCGTCCCAGTTGCTGCCCCACCGGACGGCCATGTCCCTGCCGGTGAGCGCGGAGATCGAGTGCGCGCTCGGGGTGAGCGTGCCGGCCGGCGCGTCGATCAGCGTCTCGTAGTCGTAGGTCCACGGGTCGCCGTAGTCGTCGATCGAGGGCAGGTTGGGGTTCCAGAAGATGGACAACAGCCGCCGGACGCGGCTACCCGCCTTGAGCTGCAGCCGGCCCTTGCGGTCCAGCGTCCACCCGCCGCGCCAGTGCTCCTGATCCTCGTACCGGCGCGGGTAGCCGGTGCCCGGCTTGGTCTCGACGTTGTTGAAGTACACGTACTCGGTGCCCGGCCGATTGGTCCACACCTGCTTGCACGTCACCGAGCAGGTGTGGCAGCCGATGCACTTGTCGAGATTCATCACCATCGCCATCTGCGCCATCACCCGCACGTGGACACCTCCGAATACGGGAACGGGGTGGCTATGGGACCAGGTCGCGTCATCGGTACTCGACGACCTGGGAGCGGCGCCGGACGACCGCGATCTCGTCGCGCTGGTTTCCGGTCGGGCCGTAGTAGTTGAACGCGAACGACAGCTGGCCGTACCCGCCGATCAGGTGCGTCGGCTTGATAACCAGCCTGGTGAGCGAGTTGTCCGACCCGCCGTGCCAGCCGGAGATCTCCGACTTGGGCGTCATCAGGTGCCGGTCCTTGGCGTGATACATGAAGACGGTGCCCTTGGGCATCCGGTGACTCACGACCGCGCGGCAGGCGACCACCCCGTTCCGATTCCATGCCTCTATCCAGTCGTTATCGGTAACCCCGATCGTCGCCGCGTCTGCCGGGCTCATCCACAGCACCGGCCCGCCACGGAACAGCCGCAGCATGTGCAGGTTGTCGGCGTACTCGGAGTGGATCGACCACTTCGAGTGCGGTGTGAGGTACCGGACCGTCACCTCGGGTCGGCCGGCGGCGGGGATGCCCTGATCTCCGCTCTGCTGGCCCGGGGGGAC
>JASHQA010000119.1 GCA_030037785.1 Streptosporangiaceae bacterium | reverse complement strand
GCCGGCGCTGCCGGGCGCCGGCGCAGCGAGGCTCATCGGCAGCCGGTGTGCCGATGGCGGCGCTGTCGGGTCAGCCACGAGCGCTCACCCCCTCCAGCTGCTCCGCTTGCCGAAAGCTCCAGTCGCCAGGCGCTGTCCACCTACCTGCATTAATTCGATAGATTTTCGGTCGTGCCGATGCCATGGAACCGAGCCGGTCAGGACTTCAGGATATCGGCCTCGGCTGGCGCACCCCGCTTCCGCGGCCAGGCCGCGGCGCCCGGCCCGGCCGCATCCGCAGAACAGGTCGTGCTGCTCGACAGCGTCAGTCCCTACGGCAGCCGCCGCCTCGTCGTGGAGTTCGATGGCCGCACCACGTCGGCGTACCTACACGACAACGACGGGCCGATCGCGGCCACCTGGATCGCGAACCACACGCGGGCGCCCGACGACGTCGACCTCGCCAGGCTGCGCGCTGGTGTAGCGCCCGAGATGCCCGCGGCCCATACAAAGCACCCGGCGGGCCGGGAGCTCTTCGACCGGGACGCCCTGTCGGCGGTCTGGCTGGAAGAAGGCGACGGGGCGGCCATCCTGGAGCACGGCGAGTTGCTCGCGGTCATCCCCGGCTGGTCGGACCTCGCCACCAGCATGCCCGGCTACAGCCGGGACGTCATCGGCCAGACGCCGTTCGGCTGGTCCCTGGACGACGCGCTGGAGGGGCTCGAGCTGCGAGTCAGGCAGTCGGCCCAGTTCTGGCGGTGGCGGGCCAGCGCCGGTTCATGGCACCTGTTCCAGGAGGCGCTGCTGGGCCACCTGCTCACCCGGCTCGGGCCAGGCGGCGGCTACTGGGACGTAAGCGGCGGCAAGTCGCCGACGGTCGGCGTCTCCGAGCGACCGCCGCTTCCGAGCCGACCGTACACGGTGCTGACCACTGTGGGCATGAGCTGCCAGCGCATGCCGGTGGTCGAGCAGACGGGCGAGGACGCGGTGGGCCGGTCCAGGATCGAGCTTGCCTTGGCCACCACGATGCCCAGCACAGAGGCGGCGCGCATCTTCCTGTGGCTGGCTCAGTATCCCTGGCGCGAAGTGACCTGGCTTGGGTCCGGGCACAGCATTCCCTGGTACCACGAACCGGCCACGTTCCCGCTTGGCGGCGGCAACGAGGCGGTCCTGCTGCTGGACGACCCGTCCCGGCTGCCGGGTCCGGAGGTACCGCGTCTCGACGGCTTCCGGGCCAGCAACGAGCCGGTGCGTTGGCTCTGGGTCATCCCCATCAACGAGCGCGAGCGCAGGCTCGCCATGCAGCGGAACTCGGCCAGCCTGGTCACCCAGCTCGCAGCGCAGCGACGCAACTGGGTCTACGCCCGGTAGCCGCGACCGGACGACGGGCGGGCCGCAAGCCGACCGCGTTCCCGTGCCTTTGGTTTAGTGGGCGTGTCCGTTCGGCACGAAAACGGCCAGCAGCAGCCAGATGACCGGGGCCATGACCAGGTAGGAGTCGATCCGGTCCATGATGCCGCCGTGACCGGGGAGCAGGTGCCCCATGTCCTTGAGCTCCAGGTCCCGCTTGATCATCGACTCGGCGAGGTCGCCAAGGGTGGCCGCGACGACGGCGGCGAGGCCGAGCAGGAGGCCCTGCCAGACGTGACCGCCCAACAGCTCCGGCACCATGATCGCGCCGGCCGCCAGGCAGAACACCAGCGACCCGGTGGCGCCCTCCCAGGTTTTCTTCGGGCTGATGGCGGGGGCCAGTGGGTGCCTGCCCAGGAGGATGCCGGCCGCGTAGCCTCCGGTGTCGCTGCACACGGTGAGGACGACGAAGATCAGCGTTCGCCGTGTCCCATCGGCCTGCGCGAGCATCAGGGCGACGAATACGGCCATCAGCGGCAGATACATGAGGGTGAAGATGCCCGCTGTGACATCCCTGACGTACCCGGCCGCGCCGCCGCGCAGCCGCCAGGCGAGCACGCCGATTCCGGCCAGGGCCAGCGCGACCAGGGCCCACCGGGTCTGTGTCCAGTAGCCGAGGGTCACCATCGCGGCGCCGCCAGCCGCTATGGGGACCAGCGGCAGATTGATGTCGCGGGATTGCAGCGCGCGGCTGAACTCCCACAGCGCGATGGCCACCATGATCCCGACATAGAGCAGGAAGGTCGCCTTGACGGTGAACAGCGTGACGAGCACGAGACCGCCAAGCACCACACCGACGGCGATGGCAGCCGGCAGATTCCGGCCGGTCCGTATCGACCGCCGGCCCTCGGGCGCGGACAACTCCGCCGCTACCGGGGCGCCAGTGTGCTCGTCGGCATCCTGCTGCGCTCCCCCCTGCGCTGGTGCACCGGACCGGTGTGGCGCGGGACCCGGCTGACGCATCGAATCGTCTGGCCGCAAGCTAGACCTCGAGAAGCTCGGCTTCCTTGTGCTTGAGTAGCTCGTCGATCTGTCCGGTGTAGGTGTGCGTCAGCTCGTCGAGCTCGCGCTCGGCCCGGCGGCCGTCGTCCTCTCCCGCCTCGCCGTTCTTGACGAGCTTGTCGATCGAGTCCTTGGCGTGCCTGCGGATGTTGCGGATGGACACCCGGCTGTCCTCCGCCTTGCTCCGGGCGATCTTGATGTACTCCTTGCGGCGCTCTTCGGACAGATCCGGAAAGACGACCCGGATGATCACGCCGTCGTTGGAGGGGTTCACGCCGAGATCGGAGTTCCTGATCGCCTTCTCGATGGCGCCCATCGACCCCTTGTCATAGGGCTGCACGATCACCATTCGCGGCTCCGGCATGTGGAACGACGCAAGCTGGTGCACCGGCGTCTGCGTGCCGTAGTAGTCGGCCGTGATCTTGTTGAACAACGAGGGGTGAACGCGGCCAGTCCGGATGCTGGTGAAGTCCTCCTTGGCAACCGCTACTGCCTTCTCCATTTTCTCCTCGGCCTCGAGGAGGCTGTCGTCAATCACTGCGGCTCCTGGTGTAGGGGCTCGGGCCAATACGTACATGGTGCGCCCCGGCGCGACATGCTGCCATCGCAAGCCGGCAGCGCCCGGCCATCACCTCGGGACACGGCTCACGAGCGTCCCGATCGGCTCGCCGCGCACGGCCCGGACCACGTTGCCCGCTCCCATCAGATCAAATACGACGATTGGCAGGTTATTGTCCATGCACAGGCTGACCGCGGTGGCGTCCATCACCCGCAGCTCGCGGCGCAGCACCTCGGTGTAGTCGAGCTGGTGGAACAGCACCGCGTCGGCGTTCTGCCGCGGATCCGCGTCGTACACCCCGGCAACCTGGGTGCCCTTGAGCACCGCCTGCGCTCCGATCTCCAGCGCCCGCTGGGCGGCACAGGTGTCCGTGGAGAAGAACGGCGCGCCGAGCCCGGCACCGAAGATCACGACGCGGCCCTTCTCCAGGTGCCGAATCGCACGCCGCGGGATATAGGGCTCGGCCACCTGGCCCATGGCGATGGCGGTCTGCACTCGGGTGTCGATACCGAGCTTCTCGAGCACGTCCTGCAGCGCCAGGCAGTTGATCACCGTCCCCAGCATGCCCATGTAGTCCGCGCGGGACCGGTCGATGCCACGCTCCGACAGCGCCGCGCCGCGGAACATGTTGCCGCCGCCTACCACGACAGCGATCTCAGAGCCCGCCCGCGCGGCTGCGGTGATCTCCTTCGCCAGGTGGATGACCACGTCGGGGGCGATGCCGAGCGGCTCGCTGCCGGCGAACGCCTCGCCGGACAGCTTGAGTACCACGCGCCGCCAGCTTGGCCGGGAGCCTGGGCTCTCCGGATTGCGCTTGACCTGCGACTCCTGGTCCTCCGGCGGGCTTGCTACCACCGCGGCACCGCCCTCCGCCAGCGTCAACCTGCCTGGCCGATCTTGAACCTCGCGAAGCCCGTGACGTGTGCGCCGTGCTCGGCCAGCAACTGCCCCACGGTCTTCTTCTTGTGCTCCTCGCGGACCGAGGGCTGGTCGACCAGCACGATGTCCTTGACGAACGCGTTGACACGGCCCTCGACGATCTTGGGAATCGCCTGTTCCGGCTTCCCCTCGTCCCGGGTGATCTGCTCGGCGATGCGCCGCTCGTTGGCTAGCACGTCCTCGGGAACGTCGGCTCTGGTCACGTACTGTGGCTCGGCCGCGGCGACCTGGAACGCCATCTCCTGGGCAATCTGCGGGTCGGCCTTGTCCAGCTGGACCAGCACACCGCGGGTAGGTGGCAGGTCCGGGCTCGACTTGTGTAGGTAACTGGTGATATAGCTGCCGTCGAACCTGGCGTAGCGGCCAAGCTCCAGCTTCTCCTTCAGCGCGGAGCCAGCCTCCTCGATCAGCTCCTGGGTGGTCTGGCCGGGCCGCACCTCCAGGCCGAGCACGGCCAGCCGGTCCGCGGCCCCGGCCGGGCCTGCGGCCAGCGCGGCGGTGGCGATGTCGGCGGCAACGTGCTGGAACAGGTCGGTCTTGGCGACGAAGTCGGTCTCGCAGTTCAGCTCGAGCAGTACGCCAGCGGCGTTGCCGTCGAGCCGCGACGCAACGAGGCCGTTGCCAGCCGTCCGCTGGGCGCGCTTCCCCGCGTCCTTCACGCCCTTGAGGCGCAGCGCCTCGATCGCCGCCTCGAAGTCCCCGTCGGCCTCCACCAGCGCGTTCTTGCAGTCCATCATGCCCGCACCGGTCTGCTCACGCAGCCGCTTCACATCCGCGGCGGTGTAGTTCGCCATGTCTCCATCTTTCGTCGTCGTGGCAGTTCCTGACGGCTGTGGTCGGTACGTGCCGCTGGCAGCCGGGCCCCGGTTGGCTCGTGCCGACCTCGCGGTTCAGGCAGTCGGCTCCTCGGCAGCGGCTTGCTGGCCTGCGTCCACGGCATCCTCGGTGCCACCGGCGTCCGCCGTATCCCCGGTGTCCTCGGCCTCTCCGGCATCCCCGGTGTCCTCGGCGTCTCCGGCATCGACAGCGGCGGCTACATCCGCGGCCGTCACCGGGCTGGACTGGACGGCCTCCTCGTCGGCCCTGCCCTCGAGCAACTCACGCTCCCACTCGGCCAGCGGCTCGGCGGCGCCGATTCCGTCGCCGCCCTCCCGCGCGGGCTTGTCGTCGCCGCCCGCGGCACCGGCTCTGGCGATCAGCCCGTCGGCGACCGCGTCGGCGACAACCCTGGTGAGCAAAGCAACGCTGCGGATCGCGTCGTCGTTACCGGGGATCGGGTACTGCACCTCGTCGGGGTCGCAGTTGGTGTCCAGGATCGCCACGACCGGGATGCCGAGCTTGCGCGCCTCGTTGACGGCGATGTGCTCCTTCTTGGTGTCCACCACCCACAGGGCGCTCGGCACCTTGGACATGTCCCTGATCCCGCCCAGGGAGCGGTCGAGCTTGTCTCGCTCCCGGCGCAGCCCCAGCAACTCCTTCTTGGTGAGGTTGGAGCCCGCGACGTCGTCGAAGTCGATCTCTTCGAGTTCCTTCAGCCGCTGCAGCCGCTTGTAGACGGTGCCGAAGTTCGTCAGCATGCCGCCCAGCCAGCGCTGATTCACGTACGGCATGCCGACCCGGCGGGCCTGCTCTGCGATGGCCTCCTGGGCCTGCTTCTTGGTGCCGACGTACAGCACCGAGCCGCCGTGCGCGACCGTTTCCCTGATGAAGTCGTAGGCCCGGTCGATGAAGGCCAGCGACTGCTGTAGATCGATGATGTAGATGCCGTTGCGCTCGGTGAAAATGAAGCGCTTCATCTTCGGGTTCCAGCGCCGGGTCTGGTGGCCGAAGTGGACGCCGCTCTCCAGCAGCTGGCGCATGGTGACGACCGGAGCCATGCCGGTGTCCTTCCTGTTCAGGACGTCCCGCCAGCGGGCAGGACGCCGCCCGGTTGAGTTTCCTGGCGTCCGGACGCCCATCGCCGCTGCAGTGGGGCCAGCGGACCGGTAGAGGGCGTCCTGCGCGGGCGAGCCGCACAGCAAGCAGACGCGCGAATTCGGCCGCCTCAACGCTGGCGCGCTAGCGTGCACGCCACGAGGCAGCTGTCTGGTCAGTCTACATGCCCTGGCCAGGCCGGGATGTCCGGCGAGTCAACGTATCACCCCCCGCCCAGGTCCGACTCAGCCCGCGCGTCGGTCCACTCAAGAGACCACCCGCGCCTCGGCAGGCTCAAGAGACCATCGGCCGCTGAAGAGACCGGGGGCAGGCCCGCTAAGCCCGCGGATGTGCCTGCCGGTAAGCCGCTATCAGCCGATCGATGCTGACGTGGGTGTATAGCTGCGTGGTGGCGAGCGAGGCGTGCCCGAGGATCTCCTGCACGCTGCGCAGGTCAGCGCCACCCTCGAGCAGGTGGGTCGCCGCTGTGTGCCGCAGGCCATGCGGACCGGTGTCAGGCACCGACCCGGCGGCGGCGATGCGAGCGTGCACGACGCGGCGGACGGTGCGCGGATCGATGCGGCCGCCCCTGGCGCCAAGGAACAGGGCCCGGCCCGACCTCGGGGCCGCGACGGCCGGCCTGCCGTGCTCGACCCAGTGCAGCACCGCGCGGACCGCCGGGATGCCCACCGGCACGGTGCGCTCCTTGGCACCCTTGCCGAGCACCCGAACGGTGCGCCGGCTCGTGTCGAGGTGCTCCACGTCGAGCCCGCACAGCTCGCTAACCCGGATCCCGGTGGCGTACAGCAATTCCATGATCGCCGTGTCGCGCCGCTCCAGCGCGGCGGCAGCGGCGGCGGTGGCGTCGCCGGGGTCATCGGGCTCGCCGGGGTCATCGGGGTCGCCGGTGCCGCTGCGGTCGCCGACCCGGAGGCCGAGCCGCCGGGTCCCGCGCGGCGGCTCGAGCAGCAGGGTCACCTGCTCCTGAGCGAGCACCTCCGGCAGGTGCCTGGGCACCTTCGGGCTACCGAGCTGAGTTCCTGGATCGACGGCGAGCCAGCCGCGACCGTGCGCGAATGCGGTGAACGCGCGCGCCGCTGCTGCCCGCCGAGCGATCGTGGTCCGTGCCTGTCCGGCCCGGTGCTGCCCAGCCAGCCAGCCGCGCAGCACGGCGATATCAACGTCGGCGAGTTTCTCGCAGTGCCGGTCGGCGGCGGCGAACCGCAGCAGCGCCGAGACGTCCCCGAGGTAGGCGCGCACCGTGTGCGGCGACACGCCGCGCTCGGCAGCAAGGTGGCGCCCGAACCCAGCCAGCGCTGCCGCGAGCGGCTCTGGCAGCTCGGCAGTGGCCCGGATCACCATGACAGCCAGTCTGCGGCATGCGGCTGTCAGTGTCCGTGATGGCCGCGCCCACAGATATCCGGGGCAAGCACAGGCGGCCCGGCATATCAACGCGGAATGCGCTGGCTATCGGCACAGATGGAACGCGCCGCAGGTCAGCCTGCCCCGTGGTCGCGCGGTCGGGTCATTCCACCGTGACGCTCTTGGCCAGGTTCCGCGGCCGGTCCACGTCGTTACCGAGTTCCACCGCGGCGTGATACGCCAGCAGCTGAAGGGGCACCGACAGCAAGATCGGGTCGAGTTCCGGCTCGTTCTTCGGCACCACGAGCACGTTGTCGGCGAGCTGCCCGGCAGCCGCGGCCGAGTGGCCGACGAATAGCACCCGGCCCTGCCGCGCCCTTATCTCGCCGAGAGTCGAGAGGTTCTTCTCCACCAGTTCGTCATCGGGCACGGTCGCGACCGTGGGCAGGCCCGGCCCGACCAGCGCGAGCGGCCCGTGCTTGAGCTCACTCGCCGGGTACGCCTCGGCGTGCAAGTATGAGATCTCCTTGAGTTTCTGGGCACCCTCTCGCGCGACGGGCCAGCCGCGGACCCGGCCCACGAAGAACATCCCCGGATACTGAGCCAGGTCCTTGGCGAGACCGGCGATCTCCGCCTCCATCGTGAGGATCTCCGCGATCTGGCCGGGAAGCCGCCGCAACCCGCTGGCGATCCGTCGGCCGTCGGCTGGCGAGAGGTCATGGATCCGCCCCAGGTGCAGCGCCAGCAGCGCGAAGACCGTTGCCGTGGCCGTGAATGTCTTCGTGGAGGTAACGCTGACCTCGGGGCCAGCGTGCAGGTAAACGCCGCCGTCGACCTCCCTGGCAATGGTGCTGCCGACGGTGTTCACGACGCCGAGGACGCGGCCGCCCTTGCGCTTGACCTCCTGGACCGCGGCAAGTGTGTCATAGGTCTCGCCCGACTGGCTGACGCCGATGTAGAGCGTGCCCTCCTCGATCACCGGGCTGCGGTAGCGGAACTCCGACGCCGGCTCGGCATCGGCGGGAACCCGCGCGAGTTCCTCGATGAGCTGGGCGCCCAGCACACCCGAGTAGTAGGCGGATCCGCAGCCGAGGATCTTCACGCGCCTGATTCCCCGAGCCTCGCGCGGGTCGAGGTTGAGCCCGCCGAGATGCGCGGTGTTGAACCGCTCGTCGAGCCGGCCGCGCAGCACCCTCTCGATCACGCCCGGCTGCTCGTGGATCTCCTTGTGCATGAAGTGCGCATGACCATCGGCGTCGTAACTGGCCGCGTCCGCCTCGATGACGGCAGCCTGCTTGGTGGTGCGGCGCGCGTCCAGCGTGGTCGTGCGGAATCCGTCGGCACGGAGCGTGGCGATCTCGCCGTCGTCCAGGTGCACCACCTGGCGCGTGTAGCGGACCAGGGCGGCGACATCGGAGGCAGCGAACATCTCCTTGTCGCCGATGCCAACCAGCACCGGGCTGCCGTTGCGGGCGACGACCAGCCGGTCGGGGGATCGCGCGTCCAGCACTGCCAGCCCGTAGGTTCCGACGACCGACTGCAGGGCGATCCGCACCGCCTCCTCGAGATCGCGCGGCCCGTCAACGCCGTCACGGTCGGCCGCGGCCGCGATGAGATGGGCGAAGATCTCGCTGTCGGTCTGTGAGGTGAACGTGGCACCGCCTGCGAGCAAGCCCGACCGGAGTTCCTCAGCGTTCTCGATGATGCCGTTGTGCACGATCGCGATCGGCCCGTAGGCGTGCGGATGAGCGTTGTCGTCGCTCGGCTCGCCGTGTGTAGCCCACCGCGTGTGGCCGATGCCGGGGCTGCCCTTGAGGCGCGCCGGCACATCTGCGGCAAGCTCGGACACCCTGCCCTTGGCCTTGCGGACCCGCAGGTCCCCACTGCGGCCGACGACGGCAAGACCGGCCGAGTCATAACCGCGGTACTCAAGCCTGGCGAGCCCCTCCAGCAGGATCGGGACACTGTCCCGGCCGCCGATGTATGCCACGATTCCGCACACTTACTGTCTCCTTATCGAGAAGCGGCCCACGGGTCAGCCGTACACGATCCTGCGCAACTGCCGGAGCGAGAGGTCCGGCGGCACGTAGCGCCGCTGCGGGATCTCCGCAGCGATCTGACGGAACGCCAGGTCATTGCTGAGACCGCCGGCTTTGAGCTCGCGGTGCCGCCGCCGCACGTACTCTTCGGGCAGTTCGGAGAAGTACCCGAGCACCTCCGCGACCACGCGGACCGCCTCAGCCCGGCTCAGCGGACAGCTTGCCGCCAGGTACTCGACGAGATCGTCATGCTGCGGGACCTGGCCGACGTTCACGAACCCATCATCACCACCTGGCGGCGCCAATCGCAAGAATCCTGCCCGATATCGGGCAGGATTGAGACACATCTCACGCGCACCAGCCGAATCGGGCTCCGGCTCATCTGGCCAACCTACGTAGGGCAGATGCCGAGATCTGCCTGAAATCTCCTATTCAGGTCGAATGCTCAGTAAAGATCTCGTAATATAACTGTCAAGCGTCGTCGAGAACATGTGCAAGGTGCCGACTTACCAGTCACCCTCGCAGCCCTTCGTGGGAAGCTACCTGCATGACACACCGTCATGCGCGCCCGGCTTCACGGCGCGGCCCGTCCCGGCGGCGATTCATCGGGCTTGCAGCCGCGGCGGCTGCGGTACCCGCGGCTGCGATCGCAGTGGACAAGGCAATGTCCGCGCCCGGCATGCCGGAGGCCAAGAAGGTTTCCACCGCCGCCAAGCGCGCGGCGCCCAAGCTCAAGCAAATCGTGACCGAGAACTCGCTGCCGGGGGACCCGAACTGGGGGATCGCAAACCTGGGCCAGCCGAACGACATGCTCGGCTACGCAGGCCAGGCCAGCGTCCTACCGGGTCAGCCCATCACGCTCTATGCGTCAACCACTGCGCCATCCTTCGTGGTGCGCGCGTTCCGCATCGGGTACTACGGGGGCGACAACGCCCGCCTGGTGTGGACCTCCCCCACCACGACGGGCCGGCAGCAGGCTCAACCCGCTGTGGCTGGCGGGACCAACACGGTCTCGTGCAGCTGGGAGCCGTCGCTCACCATACCCACCGACGACTGGCCCGAGGGCTCTTACCTGCTGCGGATGGACTCCGAAACCGGCCCGCAGCGGTACGCGCCTGTCACCGTCAGGTCGGCATCGACGGCCGGAAAGACCGTCATCAAGAACAGCACCGCGACCTGGCAGGCCTACAACACCTACGGGGGCTACGACCTGTACAACGGGCCGGGCGGAACCGCCGACTACAACGACCGATCCCTTGCGGTGAGCCTTGACCGGCCGTTCGACTCCAACGGCGCGTACTACTTCACGTGGCATGAGCAGAAGTTCATCTCGCTTGCCGAGGAGCTCGGCATGCCGCTGGCGTACACGACCAGCATGGACATCGCGGCGGACCCAAAACTGCTCACGGGCGCCAGCGCGCTGTTCTGCCTGGGTCACGACGAGTACTGGTCGCCGCCAGAGCGGGCTTACGTGACTGCGGCCAGGAACGCCGGGGTCAACATCGCATTCATGGGCGCGAACACGATGTTCCGGCGCACTCGGCTCGACAGCACGCCGCTAGGGCAGAACCGGCTCGTGATCTGCTACAAGACGAGCTACATGCAAGACCCTATGTACGGGGTGAACAACGCGCTCGTCACCAGCGACTGGCGGGA
>JASHQA010000118.1 GCA_030037785.1 Streptosporangiaceae bacterium | reverse complement strand
CGTCATCGGCCAGCGGCTCAAGCTCTCCGGCATGCGCTGGAACATCCCCGGCGCCACCGGCATCGCAACCCTGCGCTGCCAGGAAGCCAGCAACCGCTGGGAGCAGATCTGGCAGCGACCCCACAGCCAGACCCCGCCCGCCAACCTCACCGCGCATGCGAGCTGATCTTGCTACCTACAAAACTGGCGCACACCCGGCGGATCCGAGTCGCGGCGGCACGCTGCGCCGGGTGCTGGACAAGCGGTCAGGCACCGAGTTGCTGCAGCCAGACGGCGGCGGCAACGAACTCGTGCTGCAGCCAGAGCACCCAGGGCACCCGCGCTGGGCGGAGGGGCCATGGCTGCTGTGCCCGGCCGGCCCCGGCACCGGCACGACGGCCGGTCCAGCGGACGTCCGGGCCGAGCGCAGCCCGGTCGGCAGCCGGCTGCTGGTCACCGTGCAGCTCGGTGGCCTGCATGTCACCCAGGAGACCCTGCTGTGGCACGGCGCCGACCGAGTTGAGTTCCGCACCCACGTGGACGGCTCGATAGGCCAAGATCACCTGCTGCGCGTGGTGTTCCCGGTGAACGTGCCGGGCGGGCTGCCCGTCTACCAGACGGCGCTCTCGGTCATCGGCCGACCACCCGGCCCCATCGACACCGATGTGGCCGAGCACCCCTACACCCTCGACTGCCCGGCGAGCGAGTGGCTGGCGGTGGGATCGACTGCGGCCGTGCGGCTGACCGGGCCGGACGGCCGCACGCAGCTGCAGGCGATCGGGGTGGCGGAGGTGATCGCGCCGCCGACGCTTCGCGGCCTCGTCCGCGACCTGGTCGTCGCGCTGGCCCGCTGCGGCGTGACGGCCACCTGTTCGCGGCCGGACGGCCCTCGGTACGGCTACTCCGAGCTCGACTCCAACCTGCCGGACTTCCGGATCTGCCTCGGTGGCCCGGACGACAACGCGCTGACCGCTCGGGTGCTGGCTGCCGCCGGGCCGGGCGCGGCCGACGAGCTCACGGCACGGCTTGCCGCCGACGGCGCCGTCCGGCTGTGGCTGCCCGCGCAGCGTTACCGCGCCGACGCGTTCGGGCCCGGCGCCGACGTGCGGGGGCCACTCGACCTGCCGGTGCTCATCGTCACCGGGGCCGACCTCGAAGCCGCGACCAGCGGCCTCGTCGCCGACGTCGCCGACGCCGTGATCGACGCATCCTGCCTGTCGGCCACCGCACCCGAGGCTGACACCGCGGGGGGTGCCGGGACGGCGCTGGCCGGGCACACGGTCGGCCTGCTCAACCGCGGCACCCCGAGCGGGCTGGTCACCCCCCAGGGCCAGCTCAGCATCGCGCTCATGCGGGCCTGCAGCACGTGGCCATCCGGGGTGTGGATCGACGGCAAGAAGCGCACCTCCCCGGACGGCACCAGCTTCTCCTGGCAGCACTGGAGCCACACGTTCGAGTACGCGCTCGCCGCCGGTCCGGGCGACTGGCGCCAGGCGGGCCTGTGGGCGGTCGGCCACGACTACAACCACGACCTGCTGACGACCGTCACCGGGCTGCACGCAGGGCCGTTGCCGGCCAGCGCCCGGCTGGCTGGCATCCAGCCAGCCGGAGTCCAGCTGTCGGCGCTCAAGCCGCACGGCAACCCGCTCTATCCGGGCGCGCAGCCCGATCCGGCCGCCGGCGTGACCCTTCGGCTGCGGGATGCCGGCGGTGCCGGTCCGACGGCTGCCCGGCTGAGTCTGTTCACGGGACTGACCGGCGCGGCGCTGACCGGCCTCTGCGAGGACGGCCCGGGCCCGGACGTGCCGGTCACGCCAGCCGGCGCGACCGTCACCGTGCCATCGGCAGGCCTGGCCACCGTCGTCGTCACCCCGGCCATTCGCCGGCTGACCGCGCCTGCCGCTGACCCGTCGCCGCCGGCCGACCCGCGATCCGCCGACATCGAGCCGGCGCAGCCGGTCTTCGCCCGGTACTGGCTGCACGGCAAGGGACCGGCCCCGGCCGGCAACGTACCGGTCGCCGTGCACGTGTCCCCCGGCGCGGTGCATCTGGACGAGGGGCCCGGCACCCTGACGCTCACCGTCGCCTGTGGGCCGGAGCCGGCCGCGGGCACCGTGCGGCTGGAGGCTCCCGGCGACTTCGCCCTCACGCCGCCGGGCCCGCTCCGCTACGACCTCGCAGCGATGGGATACCAGTCCTTCGAGCTGACCGTCACGCCACGGCCCGGTATGACGCCCGGCCGCTGGTTCGTGACAGCGCAGGTCGACGGCCCGGCCGGCCAGCCCATCGAGGACAGCGCGCTGCTGGCCATCGGCCAGCCGCCGCCGCCCGGTGGCAACCTTCCGGCGCAGCAGGTGCAGGCGATGCACGCCGCGGCGCAGACCGCGCTGGCGGGTGAGCTAGACCTCAGCGTCCTCGGCCCGGCCGTGACGCTGCGGCCCGGCGGGTCCGGCACCGTCGAGGTGCTCGTCCGCAACCGGACCGGGTCGGCTATCCGCGGCGAGGCGCAGCTCATATCCCCGCACGGCAGCTGGCGCGTGGCCGGACCGTGGTCAGCCGGCTTCGCGCTGGCGGCCGGCGCTGAGCGCACGCTGCGGTTCGGGCTCGCCGTGCCAGCCTGGGCGCGGCCGGGCGAGCAGTGGTGGGTGGTCGTCAAGATCATGTACTTCGGGCGGGTGCTCTACAGCGAGCCCGTCGACGTGCGCGTCGCTGTACCGATCCGGTAGCGGTGCATAAGTCCCTGACCAGTGAGACACTGACGCTTATCACCGGATCAATCACCCCACCGGCTATGACGGCAGAGCAGAAATGACCGCAGACACGCTCCAGCGGCTGGGCAATCTTCCCGCGGAGCCGAACAGCTTCGTGGGACGCGATCGGGATCTGCGCGACCTGCGGCTGCTCGTGAGCAGCGTGCGGGCGCTGACGCTGTGCGGTCCGGGTGGCATCGGCAAGACCAGGCTGGCGATGCGCCTCGGCTGGCAGCTCGCGGACGAGTTCCAGGACGGAGTGTGGCTGGTCGAACTCGCCGCGACCAGCGACCCGGCCCTCGCCGCACGCCAGGTCGCCGCGGCGCTCGGCATCAGTGAGGAGCGCGGCCGGCCGGCCGCCGCCACCCTCGCGGACGCGCTGCGCGGCCGGCAGCTGCTGCTGATCCTGGACACCTGCGAGCACCTCGTGGACGCCGTCGCCGACCTGGTCCACGACCTCATCGCCGGCTGCCCGCAGCTGCGGGTGGTGGCCACCAGCAGGGAGCCGCTGCGGGTCAGGGGCGAGACCGTCTGGCGGGTGCAGCCGCTCACGCTGTCGACGCGAACGCTGCCACCGCTCGAGCGCGCCGACGCCGACGCCGATGGCGATGGCGAGGCGGACGAAGCCGCTCGGCTGTTCGCCGACCGGGCCGCTGCGGTGCGTCCGGGCTTCGCGCTCACCGACGACAACTGGGCCTACGTGGTGCAGATCTGCCAGACGCTCGACGGCGTGCCGCTCGCCATCGAGCTCGCCGCGGCGCGGATCAGGGCGCTGTCGGTCGAGCAGATTGCCGCGCGCCTGGACGATAGGTTCCGGCTGCTCGCGTCCGGCGACCGGACCGCGCCGCCGCGGCAGCAGACGCTGCAGGCCGCGGTCGACTGGAGCTTCGAGCTGCTGACGCCGGACGAGCAGACCATGCTGCGGCGGCTGTCGGTGTTCGCCGGCTGGAGCCTGGAGATGGCCGAGCAGGTCTGCGCCGACGAGCTGATCCCGGAGTCGCGGGTGCTCGACCTGCTCGCCGCGCTCATCGACAAATCGCTGGTCGCCCTCGAAGACGAGCTGGTGGGTGACGCGCGCTACCGGCTGCTTGACACGATCCGGCAGTACGCAGCGGACCGGCTCGCCGCATCCGGCGAGCAGGCCGTGATCGCCGATCGGCACCTGCGCTGCCTGCTCGCGCTCGCCGACAACATCGACACCCGGGCGTTCACGCCGGGGGCGCTGAGCTGGGCAGATCAGGTGACGCTCTACCACCGGGCGTCGGCGGAGCGGGCCAACTTCCGCGCCGCGCTCACCTTCTGCCTCGACACTCGCGACGCTGAGAACGGCCTCCGGCTCTGCTCGGTGCTGCGCTCGCCGTGGGTCGTCAACGGCGACGTCACCGAAGGCGTGGCGTGGTTCGGCAAGCTCCTGCTGCTACCCGAGCGGGCGCCGGCCGACGTGCGCGCGCGTGCGCTCATGCTCGGCGCGGAGCTGGCGTTCGAGCACCAGGACTATCAGACGGCCGCCAGGTACGCGCACGCCGCCGTCGCCATGTGCGGGGCGCACCAGGCGACGTGCCCGGCCGGCGGACTGCGGATCCTCGCCCTGATCAGCCTGCGGGGTGGGCTCGCCGAGCAGGCGCTCGCGCAGGCGGACGCCGCGGTGGCCGCGGCTGCCGCGCACGCGGACAACTGGGAGGCCGGACTCGCGCACGTTGTGCGCGCGACCATCCTGGCCCGCGCCGGACAGGCCGCCGCCGCCCACGCCGCCTACGAGGCGGCGCTGCACCTGCTCACCGGCCACAACGGCTGGGGTATCGCGAACGCGCTCTATGGCTTCGGCAGCCTGGCGAGGGCGACGCACGACAACGCCGCGGCGCTGCGCCACTTCCGCGCCGCGCTGGACCTGTTTGCCGAGCTCGGCGCCCGGACCGAGATCGCCCGGTGCCAGGCCGGCATCGGCTGGGTCGCGCTGGACGAGCTCGACGTGCCGACCGCGTCGGCGACGTTCGCCGAGAGCCTTGAGCTCAGCGTGGCCACCGGTCAGCGCCTCGGCATCGTCAGGGGCATCGAGGCGTTCGCCGCGCTCGCCGTGGTCCGCGGCGACGACACCACCGCCGTGCGGCTCGACGCCGCCGCCACCGCGCTGCGCGCCGCGGCGGGACTGGTTCGGCCTGCGACCGCGCAGGCGCGCCTCGACGCCCTGCTCGCCGCGGTACAGCAGCGCCTCGGCGCAGAGCTCGTTGCCGACCTGAGCGCCGAGGGCCGCAATCTGAGCACGCACGACGCGGTAGCCCACGCGCTCCGGTCCGCGGTTCCAGCCCGGCGGCCCGGTGGCCTCGCGACCCAGGCAGCCGAGGATGCCACCGCGGCGTCCGGCCTGACCGCTCGGGAGCAGGAGATCGCGCTGCTGATCGCGCGCGGCCTGTCCAACCGCGGCATCGCCGAGGAGCTGTTCATCAGCCCCGCCACCGCAGCGCGACACGTCGCCAACATCCTCGGCAAGCTCGGACTGAATTCGCGCGCGCAGGTGGCCGCCTGGGTCGTCAGCCGGGGTGCCCAGTAACGACGCTCGGCCGGGTGTACACATCCCGGCTCGTCCCGTGCATACCCAGACCGGTCGCGCGCCGCGTATGTAGCCGGCCAGAGCGCTGGCCTGCACGTTTCGGCCGCGGCTCCGGTTCAGAAACTGCATAGCGGAATGGCCCATTCGGCCGATGCCGGCGCGTGCCATCGATCCGTAGCGTGGCCGCAGTTCGAGAGTCATCGTGGTGGCCGGCCATCAGAGGGGGATGGCCGGCCACGACTCCGAATACATACCCGGCTACATAATCCTGATGATGTGGCCGCGGGCCGGGTAGCCGTACCGTCATGACGACGGCTGCGAGCGGACAGGGTTGGATGTGAGGGCGGTGGCGAGGGTAACGGACATGACGGTGACAGCGATGACGGACCTCACGGTCACGCAGCAACTGGTCGAGACGGCGACGGCGCACGGCAGTCGTCCCGCGCTGATCGGACCGGCCCCCGGCGAGCCGTACAGCTACGCCGAGCTGGCGAGCACCATCCAGCGCGCCGCGGCCGGACTCGCCTGGCGGGGACTGAGGCCACGCGACGTCGTGGGCGTGTACGTGCGCGACGGGGCCTCGTACGTGCTCGCCTGTCACGCGATCAGCGCCGCCGGCGGCGTCCCGTGCCCGGTCGCCCCGGAGCTCTCGGTCGGCGAGGCGGCCGGTCAGCTCGCCGACTGCGGCGCACGGATGCTGCTCACCGCCGCGCCGTTCGCCTGCGCAGCGATCGCCGCCGCGGAGCGCTCCTGGGTCCGGCAGGTGATCTCGTTCGGTGAGGCGCCGGCCACGACACCGTTCAGCTCACTACTCGGCATGGGCTCGCTGCAGCCACCCACCGCTCGCCCGCACGATCTCGCGCTGCTGCCCTACCGGCGCACCGGCGACGGCACGCTGCGCCCGCTCGGGCTCACGCACCTCGACCTGGCTGCCCAGCTCACCGACCTGCGCAGCACCGCCGATGTCACCGAGCGGGACATCGTGCTGGCCGCACCGCCGGTGGGCGACGGCCGGTCGTACACCGCGCTCGTCGACCACGCCCTGCTGAGCGGCGCCACCGTCGCCGCGGTGGCCAGCATCGACGAGCTGGCAACCGCGGCGACCGAGCACGGCGGCACCGCGGCGATCGTGCCGCTCGGTGTCGCGGTGCGCAGCGCCGAGTCGCTCCGGCTGTTTCCGGTCGCCTAGCCCGTCACAGCTGACTGGCCAGCGCGACCTGGCACAGTTCCGGCAGCTTCTGCGTGGCCGCGATGGCGGCGAGCCGCACGCCGAGGTAGAGCAGCCCGAAGCCGTACCCGATGCCGCAGCAGAGCAGCACCGGGTACCACGCCACGGCCGGATGCTGGCCGAGGAGAACCACGGCCACGATCATCGGTATCGCGGTCACCGCGACGGTCGCGAGGTTGGCGAGCACGCCGCCGATCCCGTAGGCCTGATAGCCAGGCGCAGGCTGCCGCATCGGGTTTCCCGCCCGCTTGACCATCGGGAACGCGGCGGTCGCCGTCAGGATGTTGCAGATGCCCAAGCCCGCGCCGAGCCCCGCCAGGGCGACGGCCGCGACGAAGAGCCCGTATTCAACCCGGCCGACCGCTGCTGCCAGGCCGAGGGAGACGGCGAACAGCAGCGGCACGGCGATCACGCCGAGCGCGATGTCCTGCCCCCAGAAGTACGAGCGCAGCTCCCGGCGGCCGGTGAGGGCCGCAGCCTCGTAGATGAACGCCGGCCCGGTCTGGCCGACCGCATTGGCGTGGAAGTAGCCGACGAACGCTGCGCCGAACACCGCGCTCGCCAGCAGCACGGCGGGATGGTGCTGCTTGCCGAGGATCGCGCTGGCCGAGACCACGGCCATGATCACGGCGGTGAGCAGCCAGTAGACCAGCGACGTCGGGTCGCGGCGCTGGTAGATCCAGAACCGCGCGGCGACGGCGGCCAAGGCGCCGGGCCGGGCGAACGGCAGCGCTCCGCCCCGCACCCGGGACGACCCGGTGGTCGTATCGGCAGTGACCATGGCGCGGTTGAGCGAGCGTATCCACAGCGCGCCGAGCGCCACGATGACCGCCGCGAGGATCACGAGCCGCAGCAGCGCGGTGCCAGCGTGTCCGGTCGACGCGTCCCGGATCGCGTGCGCGGCCAGACCCGGCGGGAGCCAGCGCATCCACGCGTCGAAGCCGTTGAAGCTCGACGCGTGCAAGCTGCCCGACGCGAGCAGCCTCGGCACCACCTGAGCGAAGAACTCGTACAGCGCGAAGATCGGCACGATGAGGAATACCCCCAGGTCGCGGCCGCGACGGGAGCGCAGCAGCCTGGCCATCGCGGTGGTCACGAACCTGGCCAGGACGAGGCAGAACAGCACCTGAAGCAGCACAGCGACGATCGCGATCAGCACGCCGACCGATCCGCTCGCCAGCCCCACGGTGACGCCGAGCAGGGCGATGACGTTCGCGATCGGCCAGGCGCCGGTGCAGGACGCGGCCAGCAACCCCACCGCCAGCGGGCGGGTGCGCAGCGGATAGAGCTGCAACGTAGTCGGGTCCAGCGTGCTGTCGAGCCCGAACGCGAAGATCGGCAGGATGAGCCAGCCGAAGGCGAAGAAGGTAAAGATGACCGTGGTCACGTCGACGGATGTCGCGCTGCCGCGGAACAGCGACAGCACCAGGAAACCGCCGACCGCCAGCACGATGGCGAAGAAGCAGCTGATGATGAAAGATGCCTGCACGGCTGCAGACGACTTCAGCGCGTTGACCAGCAGCCGCAGCTTCAGCTGGACGAGGAGCCGAGCCATGACAGCACCTCCTCGTCGGTCGCCCGCGGTCCCACCAGGTCGATGAACGCCTGCTGCAGGGTCTTCCCGGCACGCACTTCGTCGGTCGTACCGGTGGCGACGATCTTGCCCCGGTCGATGATCGTCACGTGGTCACAGACTTGCTCGACCAGTTCCATGACGTGGCTGGAAAACAGCACCGTCGAGCCCGAGTCCGCGAACCGGGTGAGCAGCCGCCGGATCACGTCGGCCGAGATCGGATCGACGCCCTCGAGCGGCTCGTCGAGGAACAGCACCGACGGGTTGTGGATCAGCGCGCAGCCGAGCGCGGCCTTCTTCCGCATGCCGGTGGAGTAGTCGGCCACCAGCCGCTTCGCGTCCGCCGTCAGGTCGAGCACGTCTAGCAGCTGCGTCGCGCGTGACCGCGCCTCGGCCGCCGGCAGGCCGTGCAGCCGCCCTGAGTACTCGAGCACCTCGGCACCGCTCAGCCGATCGAACAGCCGGGCCTCGGCCGGCACCACGCCGATCATGGCCTTTGCGGCGACCGGATCAGTCCACACGTCGAGCCCGCCCAGCAGGATCTGTCCGCCGTCCGGCCGCAGCAGGCCAGTCATCATCGACAGCGACGTGGTCTTGCCGGCGCCGTTGGGACCGACCAGGCCGGCGAGCGACCCCGCGGCGATGTCCAGGTCGATCCCGTCGACCGCCGTCTTCGGCCCGGCTGCGCTATCGCCGCCAAAGCTCTTCCTGAGGCCGCGCACCGTGATCGCGGAGCCTGCTGTTCGAGGCCGTTCGTTCCACCCGGTGAGCCCGCTTGCCGGTGCGCTCATGACTGCCTCCCTACCGGAACCGCTGGCATCTCCGTAAAACTGATATCACTATGATACGACGCTGGTATCAGCACGGCAATGTCTGCGGAGCTGTTGCCGAGACACCGCCTAGTCGAGCGCGGTAGCGGAGATGTGCGGCGGACGGTTCTCAAACGGCGTGCTCAGCACGATCGTGGTATGCGTCGACACGTTGGCGGCGGCCCTGATCTCCTGAAGCAGTTCCTCGAGCGCTCCCGGCGACGACACGCGTACCTTGAGTATGTAACTCTCGTCCCCCGCGACGCTGTGACAGGCCTCGATGGCGGTCAGGTGCTGCAAGCGCTCCGGAGCGTCGTCCGGAGCGGCCGGGTCGAACGGCTTGATAGACACGAACGCGGTCAGCGGCAGGCCGATCCCCTCGGCACTGACGAGGGCACCGTAGCCCCTGATCACGCCGCGCTGCTCAAGCCTGCGGACGCGCTGCTGCGCGGCGGATACTGACAGGCCGGTGCGGCGGGCGAGCTCGGTAAAGCTCATCCGGCCATCCCGGGCGAGCAGCGAGACAATCGTCGCGTTGATCTCTTCCACGCGGCAACGTTACGTGGCAGCCCTGCCGCCTGCCTTCGTGACCCGCTAACGAAATGGTAACGACGTTTACACTACCGTAACATGACGGTCCGCTCGATAGCCGCATCGGCGGACGTACAAGTACGCTCCGGGCAGTCGCCGGCCTTTCGGGGCCGAGCCAGCTGCGGAGCGAGGTCGGCATGGCGAAGATCGGGCTCGAGCACGTCGACAAGGTCTACCCGGGCGGCGTCAAGGGCATCGACAACCTGACCCTGGCCATCGCCGACAGCGAATTCATGGTGCTCGTCGGCCCGTCGGGCTGCGGCAAGTCCACCGCGCTGCGGTCGATCGCGGGCCTGGAGGAGATCTCCTCCGGCACCATCACCATCGGCGACCGGGTGGTGAACGACCTGCCGCCCAAGGACCGCGACATCGCCATGGTGTTCCAGAATTACGCGCTCTATCCGCACATGACGGTCGAGCAGAATCTCGCGTTCGGCCTGCAGCAGCGCAAGACGCCCAAGGACGAGATCAGGCGGCGGGTCACCGAGATAGCCAAGATGCTCGGTCTGGAGGACTACCTCAAGCGCAAGCCGGCCGCGCTGTCGGGCGGCCAGCGGCAGCGCGTCGCGATGGGCCGCGCCATCGTGCGCGAGCCGCAGGCGTTCCTCATGGACGAGCCGCTGCCCAACCTCGACGCCAAGCTGCGCGTCTCGATGCGCGCGTCGCTGTCCCAGCTGCACGAGCGACTCGGCGTGACCACCGTCTACGTCACCCACGATCAAGTCGAGGCGATGACCCTCGGGCAGCGGGTCTGCGTGCTCCGCGACGGCAAGCTCCAGCAGGTGGACACGCCGCAGGCGCTGTACAACGCTCCGGTCAACCTGTTCGTCGCCGGCTTCATCGGCTCGCCCGCGATGAACTTCACCGCGGCCGAGCTCGTCCGCGACGACGGACCGGCCGCGGTCTTCGCCGGGTACAAGCTCGCCGTGCCGGATCGGGCCGTCGAGGCGCGGCAGGGGCTCGACGGCTACGTCGGCCGCGAGGTGATCCTCGGCATCCGGCCGTCCGACTTCGAGGACGCCGAGCTCGCAGAGCCGACCTGGCCGCGCATGACAGTCGAGTCCAGCGTCACCGAGGAACTCGGCAGCGAGGTCCAGGTGATCTTTGCCGTCGACGCGCCTGCGGTGCAGCACGCCAGCATCAGCGACGCCAGGGCCGACGACGGCGAGGACGGGACCATTCCGCTGGCCGGCAACAAGACGCTCTGGACGGCCAGGGTCGCGGCGCGCAGCAGGATCAGGCCGGGCTCGTCGGCCACGCTCGCGGTGAACACCGCCAACCTGCAGTTCTTTGACCCGGCGAGCGGCCTGGCGATCGGCCACCCGGCGAACTAGCCGCCCGTGGCCCCGGCGATCACTGCGCCGCCAGCTGGCGGCCGATGACCATGCGCTGAATCTGGTTGGTTCCCTCGACGATCTGCAGCACCTTCGCCTCGCGCATGAGCCGCTCGGCCGGATAGTCCTCGACGTACCCGTACCCGCCGAGCACCTGCACCGCATCGGTGGTGACACGCATGGCAGTATCGGTCGCCAGGAGCTTGGCCATCGCCGCCTGCTGGCCGTATGGCAGGCCAGCGTCCTTGCGGCGCGCCGCGCTCAGGTACAGGGCACGCGCGGCGGCCACGGCGGTCGCCATGTCCGCGAGCATGAACTGCAGCCCCTCGAACTCGATCAACGACCGACCGAACTGGCTCCGCTGCGCGGCGTAGGACACGGCGCAGTCCAGCGCGGCCTGGGCCACGCCGGTCGCGCACGCGGCGATGCCGAGCCGGCCCGCATCCAGAGCAGCTAGCGCGATCGGAAAGCCGTGCTCGGGCTCGCCGATCAGCTGCGCGGCCGGCACCCTGGCCGACTCGAACCGGACCTGCGCTGTGGGCGAGCTGCGCATGCCCATCTTGTGCTCCGGCGGAGCCGCGGACACGCCGTGCGTGCCGGCCGGGACGTGGAAGCAGCTGATGCCGCGCGACCGGCTCGGCCCGTCGGGGTCACCCGACGTGCGGGCGAACAGCGTGTAGAAATCCGCCTGGCCGCCGTGGGTGGTCCAGGCCTTCACGCCGTCGACGACGAACTCGGCTCCGTCGGCGACCGCCCGGGTTGCGAGCGCTGCCGCGTCCGAGCCGCTGCCTGGCTCCGACAGGCAGTAGGCACCTAGCACGTCGCCGCCGAGCAGGTCGGGCAGCCACCGGGTGCGTTGCTGCGCCGTGCCCGCCGTCGCGATCGGGAAGCAGCTGAGCGTGTGCACGCTGACCCCGAGACCGACGGCCAGCCACGCGGTCGCCAGCTCCTCGACCACCTGCAGGTAGGTCTCGTAGGGCTGACCGCCGCCGCCGTAGTCCTCCGGGTAGGGCAGGCTCAGCAGGCCGACCCGGCCGAGCGTGCGGAACTGCGCCCGCGGGAAGTATGCCTCGCGCTCGGCGTCCGCGACTGCAGGCCGCAGCTCGGCGTCCGCGATCTCCTTCGTCAGCGCGAACAGCGCAGCCGCGGTGTCGTCACGCGCCTCGCGTGTCGCGCCGGGCATCAGGCCGACGCGACGATCAGCTCGCGGCTGGCCTGGTTCAGCCGCTCGCAGCCGTCTGGCGTGCACACGACAATGTCCTCGATCCGTGCCCCGCTGGGGCCGGGATAGATGCCGGGCTCGACCGAGAACGCGTGCCCGGGCTGCAGGGCCTCGCTGTTGCCGGCCACGATGTACGGATCCTCGTGCGTCTCCAGGCCGATGCCGTGCCCGGTGCGGTGCACGAAGTAGTCGCCGTAGCCCGCCGCGCTGATCGGCCCCCTGGCCGCCGCGTCCACCGACTCTGCGGTCACGCCGGGGCGCACCGCGGCGAACGCCGCCTGCTGCGCGTCCTTGAGCACCTGGTAGTACTCCGCCACGTCGGCGGGGGGCGTCCCGATCGCGTAGGTGCGGGTGCAGTCCGAGCAGTATCCGGTGGGCATGGTCCCGCCGATGTCGACGACCACCGTGTCACCGCGCTGGAGCACCCGGTCAGCGGCGGTGTGGTGCGGACTAGCCCCGTTCGGCCCCGAGCCGACGATGGCGAAGTCGGCGGTGGCGTGCCCTTCGGCCAGGATCGCCGCCCTGATGTCGGCGGCCACGTCGGCCTCTGTGCGCCCCGGCCGCAGCCAGCCCGGCACCTGTGCGTGCACCCGGTCGATGGCCGCGCCCGCCGCGCGCAGCGCCTCGATTTCCGCCGCACTCTTGCGCGCCCGCAGGTCGCGCACCGCGACGCTGGCCAACTCCTGCCGGGCGGCCGGCAGCGCGGCTCGCAGTCGCAGCACCATGAGCGCCCACATCCGGTCCGACAGGCCCACCGCCGCGACGCTGCCGAGGCGGCGCGCCACCAGCGCGTACGGGTCGTCGGTCTCGTCCCAGCCGACGATCTCGAGGTCGAGCGCGCCGGCGGGTGACGCGTGCACGCCCCGCAGTTCCAGTCGCGGCACGACGAGGACAGGCTCCCCGTCGGCCGGCACCACCAGGCAGGTCAGCCGCTCGGACTCGTGCGCGTTGTAGCCGGTCACGTACCGCAGGTCGGGCCCGGGCGTGAGCAGCAGCGCGTCCAGCCCGGCCGTGCCTGCGGCGACCGCGACCGCGCGCAGCCGACTGGCCGGAAACAACTCCGTTCCCTCCTGAGCGTGACCCACGGACTCCTCCAGCTGGTTGCGGTATGCGGATCCATCATGTCACCCGGTCACGGTGCGGCGGCGAGCGCCGACAGCGCCCGTCCCAGCGAGGAGCCAAGGCCCCAGCGCTCGTCGAGCGCCGCGACCTTCGCCCGATCCGCGGGCACCGACGGGAGCGTGCCGCCGCTGAGCGCGACCGGCGCATCGGTCGCGACTCGAACCACCGGCAGGCACGCCTCCAGGTATGGCCGCGCCGCGACCAGCTTCGCCCGGCTGCCCGGCGGGAAGCCACCGTGGCCCGCGTCGATCGCAGCGAGCATCGCCTCGACCGAGCCGAACGCGCGCACGAGGGCTGCGGCTGTCTTCTCCCCCACGCCCGGAACGCCCGGCAGCCCGTCACTCGGGTCGCCGCGCAGCGCAGCAAACGCCGCGTACGACCGGCCGGGGATCTGATACCGATTCGTCACGCCTGCCTCGTCGACGAGCTCGAGCCTGGCGACGCCCTTGCCGATGTAGGCGACCCTGATGTCGCGTGCGTCCTCGACGAGCTGGAACAGATCCCGGTCGCCGGTGACCACCTCCACCGGCCCGGTGGCCTGGGCCGCCAGCGTGCCGATGATGTCGTCGGCCTCGTAGCCGTCGGCCCACTTCATCACGATGCCGACCGCGTCCAGCACGGCCACGATGATCGGTAGCTGCACGGTCAATCCGGCCGGGATCTGCTCGGAGCCGTCCGGGTTCGCCCGGTGCGTCTTATACGAGGCAATCGCGCGCACCCGGAAAGCCGGCCGCCAGGACGCGTCCATGCACGCCAGCAGGCGGTCAGGACGCCGAGCCCGCAGCAGCGTGGCGATCATGTCGAGCAGGCCCCTGACCGCATTCACCGACGTGCCGTCCGGCGCCCGCATGGTCTCCTGCGGCACCCCGTAGAACGCCCGGAAGTACATCGAAGCGGCGTCCAGCAGCATCGTGGTGCGCATGGCTTCGCGCATACCGGCAATCCTGCCAGCCGGGCCGGGCCGCTCGCGGGGTTCTGGCCGGTCGCACAGCCGTGACCCCAGAGCAGACATTCGATAGTCGAGTTCTATCGATCCATGGATAGCTGGCATTGGCGCCTGGTGGCCCCGCGCCGTAGCCTTTGTCTAGTGGTCTAGTAGGTAATCTCCACCCGGCTAGTAGGCAAGGGAGCTCAGCATGGCGGCTTTCAGTCCGGTCCGCACCCGATGTCCGGCCGACCTCGTCGCCGCCATCCGCACCGCGACGGGCCAGCACTCCGACTGGCAGCAGACCGCCGACTTCGTCGCCACGGCACTTCGCCGTCATCTGCCCGCCCCGGACATGCTCACCGCCGCCGAGCGCGAGGGCGCCGCGGACGACTACCAGTGCCACGTGCTGCACGTCGAGCCGGACGGCTCGTTTTCCGTCACCGCTATGGTCTGGCGGCCGGGCCAGGTCACGCCGATCCACGACCATGTCACCTGGTGCGTGTTCGGCGTGCTGCAGGGGGTGGAGTACGAGGAGCTGTTCGCGCTCGCCGCTGACGGGTCGCATCTGGTCGACGTCGGCCGCAGCGAGAACCAGGCCGGTGAGGTCAGCGGCTTCGCGCCGCCTGGTGACATCCACCGGGTCCGCAACGTGGGCGACGGCGTCGCCATCTCGCTGCACGTCTACGGGGCGGACATCACCCGGCTCGGCACCAGCATCCGCCGTACCTATGACCTGCCGGTGCTTGCTCCCTCGGCCCGGTAGCTAGCTCTCGGCCGCCTCGGCTCTAGCTGGCGAGCTCGTCGCCATCCCGTGTCGCCCGTCGGGCAGGAGAAGTACGCTGACCTTGGTTCCGCCCGGAGGCCCACCATCATGAGGCGCATCCTGCCCATCGTCGCGGCTTCAGCTGCGTTGCTGGCAGTCGGCTGTAGCAGCAACAGCGAGCCGGGGTACTACGCGGGGACCGACCACAGCGCGGTGGCACTGATCACGTGGTCGGCACCGAGGCAGGGCCGGGCCAGCGGCACCATCACCGCTGACACGCTGTCGGGCACCGCACCGACCGAAACCGTGCAGGTCCAGACCGCGCCGGTGACGGTGACGTTCGATGGCAGGTATGTCTCCTTCACCGGGGCCGGGATCTACGCACTAGGCGCCACGACGATCACCGGCACGCTCAGCGCCGGGCGGCTGAGCATCACAGCGCCCGACGCGAGCAGATACCTGGGCTCAGCCGTGCTCAGGCCGGCCACTCCCGCGGTGTACCACTCCGACCTGGCTGCGCTGCGGCAGGACGTGAGCCACGCGAACACGGCGGCCAAGCGGACGCACGTGAGCCACGGGCACTCCGCCAAGGTCACCGCCGACCAGCAGCACGTGAGCGACGACATCAGCACGCTGCAGAGCGATGTAGCCACGCTGAGCAGTGACGTGACCCAGATGAGCACGGACGTGCAACAGGTGAGCGCGGATCTCTCCCAGCTGCAGTCGGACGCCGCGAACGGGGCGGGCCCTTCTTGCGACAACGTCAGCACCGTCGACGCTGACGCGACGACCGTCGACGACGACGGGACAACGGTCGGGGCCGACGGGACGACAGTCACCGACGACGTCGACACGGTGCAAGGTGACATCAGCCAGCTCACCAGTGACGCCGAAGCGCTCGCGAAGGCCGGGGGCTCGCCCGTCGGTGACCCGAATCCGCAGGCGGTCATCAGCCAGGCGCAGACCGCTATCAGCAACGCGGTCACCCAGGCCAACTCCTACGTCACCACCGTCAACGGGTACTTGCAGCAGGCGTACACGATCGCGAACAACCTGACTGGCAGCAACTGCAGCGCCTGATCTCCGGGTCCGGTGGGCCGCTGGGTGCGTGACCCGCGGCGAGAGCTGGGCCAGCGGGCGGGCGTCGGCACCTGCGTCGGCACCCGCGTCGGCACCCGCTGCAGTCTCACCGCCGGGCCGTCGGAGCGGGTTTGCTATGGGTCCAGGCATGCAAAACTCACAACGATCAAGGTCAACGTGAGCGCAACCGCCGTCAGCGCAACCGCCGTCAGCGCAACCGCAGGACGAGTTCCTCTTCCCAGTGGTCAGGCTCCTCGGGCCGGACCAGCTGCCGGCCACCCGTGGGCACGAAACCGAGCCGGCGGTAGAACGCGCGCGCCCGGCCGTTCACCTCGGTCACCCAGAGCGTGACCGAGGCAGCCCCGGACTGCCGGGCCAGCTCGCACACGGCAGCCACCAGCCGGTCCGCGATCCGCACGCCGCGCAGCTGCGGCGACACCCACATCCCGACCAGGTGCCAGCCGCCGCCGCCCTCGTCCAGGCCGGTAGCCAGCCCGGCGATCGCGTCACCGTCCCACGCCGCGAAGGTGCTGCCGCTGCCAGCCCGATCCCGCCACGTCTGCTCGGTGAACTGCCGCTCCCGCTCGAGCGTGGACGAGAACGCGTACGGCGCGTCCGCGAGCGCCGCGAGACGAGCGTCGCGCAACTGTGCCCAGTCGTCCGCGGCAAGTCGCCGCACCGGCAGCTCGGTCATGGACAACGAGCCTCGGCTGCCGAGCGAGCTCGCGCAACTCGATTTGACCGGCTCCACTGCGCCGGCGATACCAGACCGGGCCGCCGGGCTGTCGGGCCGCCAGGCTGGTCCCCCTCCCCCGGCGGCTACTCGACCGACGAGTAGGCGACGACGCCACGCCGCAGCGCGTCCGCGGCAGCCCTGGCCGTCCCGGCCAGCTCGCCCCCGACCACCGCGATCTGCCCCAGCAGGTCGATGAGCTGCTTCATGGCGCGGACAAAGTCGCCGGCACCGAGGTCGGGGCCCACGAGCTGGGCCAGCGGCGTGCCGCTGGCCCAGGCGTGCGCGGTCCAGGCGAAGCCCAGATCCGGCTCGCGCAGGAACGCCAGGTGGTGAGCGTCCTCGACGGCCGACAGCTCGGCCCAGATCGCGGTCATCTGGGCCAGCGTCTCGCGCGGCTGGCCCGGCGGCAGCCGTACCGCACCGCCGTCCTCGCGGCGCGACTCGAACGTCAGCGCCGACACGCACGCCGCCAGTTCGGGCGCGGTCAGACCGGCCCAGGTGCCGCGCCGCACGCACTCGGCGGCGAGCAGGTCGAGCTCGGCATACAGCCCGGCGAGCCGGGCGCCATCCGCCGTCACCTCGTCGCCCGCGATGTAGCCGAGCTTGGCCAGCACCGCGCACACCCGGCCGAAGGTACGGGTGAGCACGTGCGAGTGGCCAGCGACGCGTTCCTCGATCTTCTCTGCGTCCCGGTCCAGCCGGGTCCGCCGGGTCAGGTCACGCAGGTGCAGCTGGAGCTCGGGACAGTCGTGGCAGGAGTGCTTGCGCAGCCGGCGGCGCAGCTCGTCGACGGCCTGCGTGTCACGCTCCGCGGCAGGCCGCGGCTCGGTCGGCAGCTCCCGGCCAGCCAGCTTGTTCCGCACCGTCGACGCCAGGTCTCGCCGGTCGCTCGGCGACCGCGGGCTGAACCAGTTCGGGATCCTGACCCGCTCGATCGGGCTCACGGGTACCGGGAAGTCGGCCAGCGACAGCCGCTTGACCTGCCGGCCGGCGGTCAGCACCAGCGGCTGCGGGCCGCCGGCCGCGGCCGCCTTCCCCGGCTGCAACACCACGGCGATGCCCGCCCGCCGGCCACCAGGCACGCTGATGATGTCGCCAGGCCGCAGCTTCTCCACCGACGCGATGGCCGCTGCCTGGCGCGCGGCCGACCGCTGCCGGGACTCCTCCCGCTCGCGCTGACTCAGCTCGCGTCGCAGCCGGTCGTAGTCCTCGATGTCGCCCCGCTCGCACGTGACTGACAGCGTGGCGATCTGCCGGCGCAGCCTGGCCGCCTCCCTCGCCAGCCCGACCACCCCGCGATCGGCCTGAAACTGCGCGAACGACGACTCCAGCAGCCGGGCCGCGCGGGCCCGCCCGACCTGTCCGACCAGGTTCACCGCCATGTTGTAGGTCGGCCGGAAGCTGGAGGTGAGCGGATACGTCCGGGTGCCCGCGAGGCCCGCCACCGCGACCGGGTCGAGGGCCGGGTGCCAGACCACGACCGCGTGTCCTTCGACGTCGATGCCCCGGCGGCCAGCCCGCCCGGTCAGCTGGGTGTATTCGCCCGCGCTGAGCTCGGCGTGGTGCTCGCCGTTCCACTTATCAAGCTTCTCGATCACCACGGTCCTGGCCGGCATGTTGATGCCGAGCGCCAGCGTCTCGGTGGCGAACACCGCCCGGATCAGCCCCGCCGTGAACAGGTCCTCGACGACCTCCTTGAACGTCGGCAGCAGCCCGGCGTGATGGGCTGCGATGCCGCGGCGCAGCCCGGCGAGCCAGTCCGCGTACCCGAGGACGGCCAGGTCGGCGTCGGCCAGCCCGGCGGTTCGCGCCGCGACGACCCGGCCGATCTCCGCGGCCTCCTCGGGCGTGGTGAGCCGCAGCCCGGCCGCCAGGCACTGCTGCACGGCGGCGTCACAGCCGGCTCGGCTGAAGATGAACGTGATCGCCGGCAGCAGGCCCTCGCTGTCCAGGCGATCGATCACGTCCGGGCGGCTCGGGGTGCGGTAGCGCGCCGGCCCCTGACCCCGGCCGCCGCCCCGGCCCGGTCGCCGGTCAGCCACCAGGTACCGCTGGGTCGCCCGGCGCAGCTCGGGCTCGACCGCGCCGCGGGGGCTGAACAGGTCGTACATCCGACGGCCGACGAGGACGTGCTGCGACAGCGGCACCGGCCGGACCTCGTCGACCACCACCGCAGTGCCGCCGCGCACCTGCTCGAGCCACTCGCCGAACTCCTCCGCGTTGCTGACCGTGGCAGACAGCGCAACCACCTGCACCGGCTCGGGCAGCTGGATGATCACCTCCTCCCACACCGCACCGCGCAGCCGGTCGGCGAGGTAGTGCACCTCGTCGAGCACCACGTACCCGAGCCCGGCCAGGGTCAGCGACCCCGCGTACAGCATGTTGCGCAGCACTTCGGTGGTCATCACCACGATCGGTGCCTCGCCGTTGATGCTGTTGTCGCCGGTCAGCAGCCCGACGCGGGCGGCCGAGTACCGGGCGACCAGGTCGGCGTACTTCTGGTTGGACAGCGCCTTGATCGGCGTGGTGTAGAAGCACTTGCGGCCCGTCGCGAGGGCCAGGTGCACGGCGAACTCGCCGATGACGGTCTTGCCGGAGCCGGTCGGGGCCGCGACCAGCACGCCGTGACCGTCGTCGACCGCCGCACAGGCGGTCACCTGGAAGTCGTCGAAGTCAAAGTCATAGAGGCGACGGAACGCGGCCAGCTCGGGCCGGTCAACCGCCTCGCCAGGCCGCGGACCCGCCAGCGAGCTCATAGCCCAAGACTAGGCGGTGTAGCCCGAACCCCCGGCCCCGCCGCTGGCCCGGTCAGCGCAGCACGCAGCTGGCCAGCCAGTAGTAGTCAAGCTCGGTCCAGGTCAGGTCGCTAGCTGCGGGTTCGGTGTCGGCCGCTAGCTGCTCCCGGCTCGGGAAGTTCTTCAGCACCTCGTATTCGCGGCCGTCGGCGAGCCTGCGGGCCTGATGAGTGTCGCCGTCTGGCCCGGTGCGGCTGACCGGGGTGCTGCTGCCGGGCACGTAACGGTTATCGGTGAGCACCAGAACGGTGCCGGGCCCGGTCCGGGCGCGCACGCCAGCCAGGAACCGCGGGATGTCCGCGCGCGCGATGTGCGACCACCAGAAGCCGCAAAACACGAGGTCGAACTCGCCCGGCACCGTGTCCAGCCGGTAGGCGTCGGCCGTGCGCAAGGCGACGGGTGCCGGACCATACTCGCGCTGCGCCGCGATCGCGATCGTCTCCGCGTTCACGTCAGTCGCGGTGATCGTGGCCGCGGTCGTGGCCAGCACCTGGGTCCAGTAGCCCGTGCCCGCGGCGATCTCCAGCACCCGCTTGCCGGCCACCAGCGGCGGAAGCAGCTGCTTCAGCCGGGCGAGGTCGGCCTGTCGCTCGGGCTTGCGGTAGACCTCGTCATACTCGGCGGCGCGATCGGCGTAATAGTCAGCGAGCGAGCACACGGACATGCCCACAGCCTCCTTCTGGCTGGGAGGCGACGAGCGACCCTGCTGCCCAGCTTACTTGCTGGACCTGGCCTGCTCGCCGAGCGGCTTGTCCAGCCCGTACTGCGCGACCTGCTCGTCGGTCAGGCCGGGGAACTCCAGGCTGCCGGTCTTGGCCCGGCGCCGGTCATTGGCCCAGACGAACACCTCGGCGGCCTCCGTCAGCACGACGCACGGGACCGCGAGCAGCAGCATGGACAGCGGGTCCGGGCTGGGCGTGAAGACCGCGGCAAACGCGAACACCAGGAAGATGATCACCCGCCGCCACTTGCGGAACCGCGCGTGGGTGAGCACGCCGGCCATGTTCAGCAGCACGAGCACCAGCGGCAGCTCGAACGCGATGCCGAAGATCAGCAGCATGGCGCCCGCGTAGCTGAGGTAGGTGTTGATCGTGATCAGCGCGGTGACGTCGCTCGGGAGCATGTAGTGCACGAGGAACCGCAGGCCCCTGGTCATCGCGAAGTAGGCGATGGTGGCGCCAATGGCGAACAGGGGCACGGCGGCGCCGACGAAGTAGTACGCCCACCGCCGCTCCCGCCGGTACAGGCCGGGCGCGATGAAGGCCCAGAGCTGGTACAGCCAGATCGGCAGCGAGATGATCGCGCCAGTGGCGATGGCGACCTGCATGCGCAGGAAGAACGCGTCGAACACGCCGGTCACATACAGCGTGCAGTGCGGGCCGAGCGTGCCGGCCGAGCTGTAGATCGCCGAGGCGACCGGCGAGGTTATCTGGGCCTTGCAGTACGGCGCCTTGATGAAGTTCCACACCCACGGGTAGACAAACCAGCCGGCGATCGAGCCGACCGTGATCGCGCTGGCGATCTTGATTACCCGGTTCCGCAGCTCGCGGATGTGCTCCAGCAGCGGCATCCGGGCCTCTGGATTGGCCCGGCGGGTGAAGCCCAGATCCTGGTGGACCGGCTCGTCGGCCAGCCCGTCGTCGGCGGCCATGTCGGCGGCGAGCTACAGGGGCTGCTGAGTCTGCGGCTGCCCAGCCTGCCCGTTGCCGACCGTCGCAGCCTGCCGCTGCAGCTCCGCTACCTGCCGCTGCAGGTCAGCCAGCTGCTGCTGGGTGGCATCCGGCGGGGCGAGCGGGAGCGCAGCCGCCGCCGCTTCCGGCGGGTTGGCCGCGGTCGCCTGGTCACCCGGCGGCACTCCGGTGTAGGGCTGGTAGTCCAGGCCCTGGACTGACCGCTTGAAAATGTGCATGGACTCACCGAGCGACTTGGCCGCCCCCGGCAGTCGCCTGGCCCCGAAGAGCAGCACCAGCACGATCACCAGGATGATGATGTGCCAGGGAGCTAGTGCATCGCCCATCTCAGTGTCCCCATTCAGCAGAGCATGCCCGGAACCGTAGAGCCCGCGCCTCTCGGTCCAGAGTTTACACACCGACTCCAGTCAAGCCAGCGCACGTATCGGCCGGGCGGCCGACCGGTGACCAGCACGTTACCGGCCCGCGATAAGTCCGGTTACTTCGCTACGGAGGTGACGAGCAGCGCTTTGCACTATTCATCCCAATTATCGTAATTACTCAGCGCGGCCCTAGCGTCGGACATCAGCTCGCTGACGAGGCCGGGCGGCGACACCAGCCGGCCGTCCTCGCCGAGCCGCAGCGCCAGCCTGCGCGCCAGTCGCGTGTCTGGCGTTCGCAGCCGGATGCGGAGCCAGCCGTCGGGCAGCTCCGTAACCTGCTCGCACGGATAGTAGTCGGCAACCCACCGACCGCGCGGGCCAAGCTCCAGCACGACGTGCACGTCCTGCGGCGAGGGCCGGAACAGGCCGTGGTCGACGTCGACGTGCTGAGCAGTTGGCGGCACGTTCTTCGGCACCTCGAGAACTTCGACGGCAAGGAACCGATCCAGCCGGAACAGCCGGACCGCGTCCGCCCGTCGGCACCAGCCCTCCAGGTACGTGAAGCCCTCCGACACCACCAGCCGCATCGGGTCGACGTCACGCTCGGTGGCTTCGTCCCGGCCCGGCACGTAGTACGAGATGTGCAGCCGCCTGCCGCGCTCGAGGGCGTCGGCGACCGCGGTCACGGCTGACTGCGCCGCGACGTCGTCGACCGCGACGGCCACCTGGGCGCTCGGACCAGCCGCCGCCCCGGCCGCCGCTTCGAGCTTGGCAATCGTGCGGGCCAGCGCCGCGCCGTCGCCGACGTCGGGAAGTTCAGTCAGCATGCGCAGCGCGATCAGCAGCGCGCAGGCTTCGTCGACGCCGAGCCGGAGCGGCCGGTCGATGCCCTCGGCCTCGCTCACCACGATCTCCCCGCCCTCGTAGGACAGGTCGATGGGGCAGTAGGGGTCGGGCGAGCGCAGCTCGACGCACCACAGCAGGTTCAGGTCATCGACAAGCTCGCGCTCGGTGATGCCGAAGGCCGCCGCGGTCTCCGCCATCCCGGCTACGTTCCTGCGCAGCACGTATGGCACCAAGGCCAGCAGCCGCTGCAGCCGCTCGGTCGCGGTCTCGCCAGCCGCCCGGCTGGGCTTGCCCGCCGCGCTGGCCGGGCGCGGATCCGCCCGCGACGTCACGCGAGCACCCCCTTAAGCCGCCCGATCACGGCATCCCGCAGGTCGCTCGGCTCGAGCACCACCACGTCGGCACCGAACGACGCGATGTGCTCACTCCACCAGGTGGTGTCGGTGTAGCTCACCTCGACCAGATCCCAGCCCGGGTGCCGGTCGGCCGAAATCCGGTCGGCGTACCGGCGCAGGTCGTGGCCGGCGCCGGCCCGCACCCGCAGCAGGCACGTCCGCGCCGCCGCTGCCTCGTAGTCCCAGTCGCGGACCGCAGCCCGGACGTCGGTGCCGGGCGGCACGGTGACCGACCCGGCTGGGCCGGTGAAGGCGACCGCGCCCTCGATCCTGCTGAGCCGGAACACGCGCTTGGCGCCGCGGTCGGTGTCGAGCCCGACGACGTACCAGTGGCCGCTGCGGTAGCCCACCCCCCACGGCTCGAGATGGCGGCGCAGCGCGGCATCCCGGCCCGGCACCCGATACCCGAACGACACCGGCCGGCGGTCCCTGACCGCCTCCCACAGCGGGCTGAATGCTGGCTCTGCGGTCCGGACGCGCGGCTCGATCCTGAGCTGGCTCAGGTCGTCCTCGGCATCGATGCCCGCGGCGCGCAGCTTCAGCAAGGCACCGTCAGCCGCTTCCGCCAGCTCTGCGCGGCGCCATACCCGGGCCGCGAGGCCGAGCACGGCGACCTCGTCCGGCTCCAGCCTGATATCAGGCAGCTCATAGGCCTGCCGTGAGATCCGGTAGCCCAGCTCCTCGTCGCCGGTGGCGTTGGTGCCCGTCTCCAGCGGGATGCCCAGCTCGCGCAGCTCTTCCTTATCTCGCTCGAACATCCGCTTGAAGGCGTCGAACGACTCCGGGTAGCCGGGTACCGCCGCCCTGATCTGAGTGGCGGTGAGGTGTCTGCGCGCCGACAGCAGGCAAACCACGAGGCTCAGCAGCCGTTCAGTCTTGCGCCTGGACATCGCCACCCCTTCCCGCAACAAGGTTAATTGGTGGCGCACGGGGGGCTTGCCTCCCGTGGGTGACGCTACATTGCCGGAGTGATCAGGTGGCGAACTGGCGAAGTTTCCGCGCTCGGCCGGGCGTGGCGCGGCGCGCTGGAGGTCGAGGTGGCGGTCGACGGTGCCAGCGTGCCCGCCATCGCCTACCCTGCGCTCACCGGCACGCCGCGGCCAGGCGACCGGGTCCTGCTGAACACCGCCGCCCTGGACCTCGGCCTCGGTACCGGTGGTTATGCCCTCGTGGTTGCCGTCCCGGACCGGCTGCCGCCCGATCCCGGCAGCCTGGGCCATCTGGTGAAGGCCCGATACACGCCGCTGCAGGCGTGCGTCCCCGGTGCTGACGAGCCGGGTTCGCCGTTCTACGACGCGCTGCGCGACGCCGACGACCTGGCTGGCCTCCCGGTGGTGGTCGCCGACCTGCACTCCGCTGTGCCAGCCATCGCGGCCGGTTACCTGGCGAGCAGGCCCGGCGCCCGCATCGGCTACGTGATGCAGGACGGCGGAGCGCTCCCAGCCTGGTTCTCCCGGTCCGCTGCCGCGCTCACCGAAGCCGGCTGGCTGGCCGGCACGGTCACCGTGGGACAGGCGTTCGGCGGCGACCTTGAGGCGGTGACCGTGCACAGCGGCCTGCTGGCGGCACGGCACGCGCTCGGCGCTGAGCTGGCGATCGTGGCCCAGGGACCCGGCAACCTGGGCACCGGCACCCGGTGGGGATTCTCCGGCGTCGCCGCGGGTGAGGCGGTCAACGCGGCCGCCGTGCTGCACGGCAGGCCGGTCGGCTCGCTGCGGATCAGCGGCGCCGACAAGCGCGAGCGACACCAGGGCGTTTCCCACCACAGCCTGACCGCCTACGGTCAGGTGGCGCTGGCTCGGGCCGACCTGGTAGTGCCCGCTCTGGCGGGCGAACTCGGCGCGCGGGTGCACGCCGCGGTCGCCGGCCTGGCCAGCAGGCACAACCTGGTATCCGTGAGCGTCGCGGGGCTGGCCGAGGCGCTGCGCACCAGCCCGGTCGCGCTGCAGACCATGGGCCGCGGCCTGGACGAGGACCCGTCCTATTTCCTGGCCGCGGCGGCTGCCGGGCGGCACGCGGCCGCCCTCGCCGCCGAGCGCCCGCGCTACGACGCAGAGCGGTCCTGCGTCCGGGTCGTGCTGCGCGACCGCGACGGCCGGATCCTCCTGCTGCGCGCCGAGCTCGCCTCCAGAGCCGCCGGGCACTGGTGGGAGCTGCCGGGCGGCGGGATCGAACCCGGCGAAGGGTACGTCGAGGCAGCGGTGCGCGAACTCGGCGAGGAGACCGGGCTGGTGATATCACCCGGTCAGGTGGGACCGCCGCGCTGGCGACGCAGTGCCACCTGGTCCGCGCGCGGGCTCCGGCGGCTCCAGCATGAGGTCGTGGTCGGCGTCGACCTCGACGCCAGCGCCCCGCCGATCAGCGGCGGCGGGCGCACGGCCGAGGAGCGCGAGGAGTACACCGGCGCGCGCTGGTGGCGGCTTCCGGAGCTGGCGTCCAGCGCCGAGCGCTTCTATCCGGGCCGGCTCCCGGAGCTGCTGCCAGCTTTCCTGGCAGGCGTCGAGCTCATCGAGCCGTTCGAGCGGTGGAACTGACACCGCCGGGACCCCGAGGGCACGACCTCCGAAGCAGGCTTCGCTAGCTGTGGGCTGGCAGGTACCCGATCACGTCGACGACGAACACGAGCGTGTCGTTCTTCTCGATGCCCGCGCTGGAGTTGCCGCCTTCCGGTCCGTAGCCCAGTGACGGCGGGATGACGAGCATGACCCGGCTGCCGACCGACACCCCGGTCAGGCCCTCCGAGAATCCGGTCAGCACGTTCCCACCGAGCTGGAAGCTGAACGGCGCCCCTATCGGCTGGTCTGTCGAGGGCCAGGTGCTGCTGAACACCTGGCCGGTCCGCCAGATGGACCCGACGTACTGTGCCACCACGGTGTCACCCTTGGCGAGGTGGGGCCCCGATCCCTGGACCAGCGTGGTCACCGAGAGCGTGCTCGGGGGCGAGGTCTTCGGGATGGTTGTCACGGGGGCCTGGCCCGGCTGCGCCGTCACGGTCGGCAGCGCGCCGCCTCCGGTGGAGACCTGCTGGCCCGACGCCGACTGATTGGTCGCATACTGCTGGAGCAGGTCGATGACCCAGACCAGCGTGTCCGTGCCGGTGATGCCGAGCGACGAGTCACCCGAGCTGCCGTAGCCGTACTTGGGCGGCAGCACGGCCACCACCCTGCTGCCCAGGCGGGCGCCCTTCAGCGCGGTGGTGAGGCCCGGCAGGCCCGAGTCGGACGGGATTATCTGCGGGCCGGTGCTGAACGTGGAGTCGACCAGGCTGTGCGTGGTGCCGCTCCACTTGTAAATGACCACGTTCGCGAGGGCGGCGTTGCCCGCCTTGAGTAGCGCGCCCTTCCCGTCGATCAGCTTCCGCACGACCAGGTTGGTGCTGGCCTTCTCGGCCGGGATGGTCACCGACGGCGACTTGTTGAAGCTGCCGGTCACCTTCACGGCGTCGTTGGAGTTGCCGGAAGGCGCCCCTCCGCAGCCCGCCAGGACGGCGGCGGCGGCAAGGGGTGCGACTACGGCGAGGGCGATGCGGCGCATGGCGGCCAGCCTACCGCCGGTTGCGGCTGGCTCGTACCACGCGCCGAGCGCAGGCGTCAAGTGAGCTGCGACAGCAGGTTGTGGTTCCAGACCAGCACCGTGTAGTCGGGCAGCACGTACACGTGGGCAGGCTTGCCGAAGCTGTGCAGCATGGGGTAGGCAGCCGGGTTGTCGCGCCAGACGCCGGGCCCGGGCATGACGACGAAGTTCGCCACGTGCGCCTTGGCCGAGTACCAGCGGAGATCGATCTCCCAGAGGTTGGGCGAGACGGTCTTCCCGCCAGTCTGCACGGTGCGTACCGCGATCTTCCCGCCACTGTCCACCGTGGTGGAGTTGCCGATCCAGTAGCTGGGGGTCAGTCCGTACGTCAGCCGGTGCTGAGCCAGCCAGGCGGCCAGCGTCTGATTGTTCGCGGGCACCGGCGGCCGGGTCGCGTAGAACGCCAGCCCGGCCAGGTACACGGCCAGCACGGCCGCAAGCGCGGGCGCCAGCCGGGCCCGGCGCAGTCGCCGGGCGAGTAGCCTTCCGGCCAGGGCCGCCCCGACCGGCAGCACGGCGGCGATCTCCCGGCTGGACTGCGCCGTGAGCGCGTTCGGGCCGAGCAGGTAGGCGAGCACGGTGAAGCAGACCGAGACCGCCATCAGCTCGACCGCGATCGGCAGCCGCCACAGCCGCCGCAGCGCCACGCAGACCGCCCACAGCACCAGGCCGATGCCGACGAGGTGCAGCAGGCCCACCGCTGCCACGAAGCCAATCTGGTGGCCGGGGAAGTTCGCGCCGAAGAGCACGAGGAACGCCTGAATTGTCTCGAGGGCATTGTGCGGCAGCGTGTCGAACCAGGCCAGCTGGTTGTTGACCGGGTTCACCCGGAAGCCACCGCTGTCCTTGATCAGCTTGAGAATCCGGCTGGCCGCGACGGCACCCGCCACCGCGGCAACGATCAGGCCGACCTCGAACCACGCCGTCCAGGCCTTGCGGCCAAGCACCGCCAGCCGCCGGTAGCCGCGCACCACCGCGACAATGATCAGCGGTCCGACCATCGAGATGAGGATCACCTGGTCGGCGACGAGCGCCCAGGCAACCAGCAGAAACGCCAGCACGGGCACGAACCACCGGCGGCCAGCCCGGTCCAGCACCAGCACCAGCAGCAGCACCGGCACCACGCTGCCGACGTGGTCGGGCTCGAGCATCAGGTCGTAGACGCTGCCCTGCGGCGGGGCCACCATGATGCCGGCCGCGAGCGCGGCGCGCATCAGACCCTCGGCGCCGGACGCCCGGCCCTTGGCGACGAAGGCAGCCAGCAGCACCAGCAGGGTGTAGGTCATCGCGGCCGCGATGTGGATGTCGTCCGGCCGCAGCCCGTGGACGGACTCGATGATCATGTACTGTGGCAGCTCGGTGGTGTAGAACACCACGTCCGACAGCCACCAGCCGCGCAGCAGCGGGTTCCCGTGCAGCATCGCCCAGGCCTGCAGGGCGATGGAGGCGCCGTCCGAGTTCGCCGGGACCGTGCGCGACACGTGCAGATAGCACGCGAACAGCGCCACCGCAGCCGCCAGCCAGCCCGCCGCCGTCAGGGCGGCCCTGGCTGCGGGCTGCAGTCTGCGCGGCCACGGCAGCCGCTCCTCGGTGCGAGCACGCGTGTCGGCAGGCCGACTCGGCCGCAGCGTCAGGGGCAGCCGTGACATCAACCGGACCCCCCGATCACGTGCGCACCCCGGGGGACGACCCCCGAACTTTACCGGTCAGTAGCGAACCGGCTATCGCCGCATGCGGGGCGTTACATACCCGCGATGAGCTTCTCCACCCGCTCATCGACCGCGCGGAACGGGTCCTTGCACAGCACGGTGCGCTGCGCCTGGTCGTTCAGCTTGAGATGCACCCAGTCGACGGTGAAGTCACGGCGCCGTTCCTGGGCCCGGCGGATGAACTCGCCGCGGAGCCTGGCCCTGGTCGTCTGCGGCGGGATGTTCTTGGCTGCGAAAATGTCCAGGTCCCGGCAGGCCCGTTCGACCGCGCCGCGCTTTTGCAGCAGGTAGTACAGGCCGCGGCCGCGGTGCACGTCGTGATACGCCAGGTCCAGCTGGGCAACCCTGGGCGACGCCAGCGGCAGGTCGTGCTTAGCCCGATACCGGTCGATCAGCTCGAGCTTGGTGACCCAGTCGATCTCGCGCGAGACCAGGCCCAGGTCATCGGTCTCGACCGCCCGCAGGGTCCGTTCCCACAGCTCGAGCACTCGGCTCGTGACCTTGTCGGCGCCCTTACGGGCGGTGAAGTCCAGCGCCTTCGCCAGGTACTCCATCTGCACGTCGAGAGCGCTGACCTCGCGGCCGTTGGCCAGCCGCACCTTGCGCCGGCCGGTCATATCGTGACTGACGTCCCTGATGGCCCGGATCGGGTTCTCCAGCGTCAGGTCGCGCATCACGATGCCGGCCTCGACCATCCGCAGCACCAGGTCGGTGGCCCCGACCTTGAGCAGCATGGTGGTCTCGCTCATGTTCGAGTCGCCGACGATCACGTGCAGTCGCCGGAATCGCTCGGCGTCTGCGTGCGGCTCGTCGCGGGTGTTGATGATGGGCCGGGAGCGGGTCGTCGCGGACGACACGCCCTCCCAGATGTGCTCGGCGCGCTGGCTCACGCAGTACACGGCCCCCCGCGGAGTCTGCAGCACCTTGCCGGCCCCGCAGATGATCTGCCGGGTGACCAGGAACGGGATCAGCACGTCGGCGAGCCTGCCGAATTCGCCGTGACGGCCGACCAGGTAGTTCTCGTGGCACCCGTAGGAGTTGCCGGCCGAGTCGGTGTTGTTCTTGAACAAGTAGATGTCGCCGGCGATGCCCTCTTCCCGCAGCCGGGTATCGGCGTCTACGAGCAGTCCCTCCAGGATGCGCTCGCCAGCCTTGTCATGGGTGACGAGGTCGATCAGGTTGTCGCACTCCGGCGTCGCGTACTCGGGGTGGCTGCCGACATCCAGGTACAGCCGGGCGCCGTTACGCAGGAACACATTGCTGGAGCGGCCCCACGACACGACACGCCGGAACAGGTACCTGGCTACCTCGTCTGGGGATAGCCGACGCTGACCGCGGAACGTGCAGGTGACGCCGTACTCGTTCTCCAGACCGAAGATGCGCCTATCCATTGCGGACACTGTCCATCCGGCTACCAGTCCACGGCGATGTACTTGGTCTCGGTGAACTCAAGCAGCCCGTCGTGTGCGCCTTCGCGCCCGAGACCTGACTGCTTGACGCCGCCGAACGGCGCCGCCGGGTCGGACACCACGCCCCGGTTAACCCCGATCATGCCCGCTTCCAGTGCCTCCGCAACCCGCAGGCAGCGGCGCAGGTCAGTCGAGTACAGGTAGGACACCAGGCCGTATTCGGTCGCGTTGGCCAGCGCGACGGCGTCCTGTTCGCTGGTGAACCTGACGATGGGCGCGACCGGCCCGAAGATCTCGGTCGCGAGGATGCCAGCCCCAGGCGGCACGGCGTCCAGCACGGTCGGCGCGTAGAAGTAGCCCACCCGGTCGGGCGCCTGGCCGCCGGTCAGCAGCCGGGCCCCGGCACCGGCCGCCGTCGCCACCAGGCCGGCCACCTTGTCCCTGGTGTCGGCGTTGACCAACGGGCCGAGGTCCACGCCCTCGTCGAGGCCGGGGCCGACCCGCAGCGCCGCCAGTCGCGCGCTGAGCTTGGCCGCGAACTCGTCCGCCACTAGCTCGTGCACGTAGAACCGGTTCGCGGCGGTGCACGCCTCACCGCCGTTGCGCATCTTGGCGAGGAAAGCACCGTCAACCGCCGCATCCACGTCAGCGTCATCGAACACGAGGAACGGAGCGTTGCCGCCGAGTTCCATCGAGCAGTTCGTGACGTGGTCCGCCGCCTGCTTGAGCAGCACCCGGCCGACTTCCGTGGATCCGGTGAACGACAGCTTGCGCACCCGTGGGTCGGCGAGGATGGCTTCCGTCAGCGGGCCGGGCTTGGTCGTCGGCAGCACGTTCACCACGCCGTCCGGCACCCCAGCCTCGGTGAGCACGTCCGCGACCGCGAGCGCGGTCAGCGGGGTTTCCTTGGCGGGCTTGAGCAGGACCGTGCACCCGGCCGCGAGCGCCGGGCCGATCTTGCGGGTGGCCATCGCCGCCGGGAAGTTCCACGGCGTGATCAGATAGCTGACACCGACCGGCTGCCTGATCGCCATGATCCGGTTCGCCCCGGACGGGGCGATCGACAGCGAGCCGTCGATCCGCACGGCCTCTTCGGCGTACCAGCGGAAGAACTCGGCCGCGTACGCGATCTCACCCCTGGCGTCCCGCAGCGCCTTGCCGTTCTCGAGCACCATCAGCCGGGCCAGCTGCTCCGAGCGCTGCATCATGAGCTCATAGGCTCGGCGCAGGCACTCGCCCCGCTCCCTGGGCGGCCTGGCCGCCCATCGGGGCAGCGCCTCGGCCGCGACGGCGACGGCTTCCAGCGCGTCCTCCGGACTTGCGTCCGCCACCTCGGTGATCGCGTCCTCAGTGGCCGGATTCATCACCGGCATCCGCCCGGCGCGTCCCGCCGACCACTGCCCGCCTATCAGCAGGCCGGTTGGCGCCTCGATACCGATGATGCTCGCCAGGTCGGATGTCACAGTGCCTCCAGCGGACCGCCTGCTGCCGGGTCGGGGACCCTACGTCTGTCGAGGCTATCAACGGCGCCCCGGGCCGTCACGACGCGCGCGCGGCGGGTTGGCGGCGCGGTTCAGCCCGCGACGTCCGGGCTCGCTGCGTCCTCGCCGTCGGCCTTGGCCGCTGCCAGCAGGGCCTCCAGACGCGGACCGGTAATACGACGGAATGTTCGGTGTGTCCGCTCACGTTCGAGCAGCGCAACCTCGAGCTGGCCGGCCGTCAGCGGCTCGCTGGCGCCGTCACCCTGGCCCGCCAGCGCCAGGATGGCCAGCCGCATGGCGTCCGTCAGCGACATCGACGCGGAATACTGCTGCTTGATCACCTCGGCGACCCGCTCGGCCAGGCCACCCACGACGACGAAGTCCCGCTCGTCGCCGACAGCGCCGTCAAAGGTGATCCGGTAGATCTCGTCGTCGGCGGCGGTCTTGGCGACCTGCGCGACCACGATCTCGACCTCGTACGGCTTGGGGCTGTCGGTGAACAACGACCCGAGCAACTGCCCGTACCAGTCAGCGAGCCCGCGCGCGGTCACGTCCCGCCGGTCGTACTGGAACCCGGTTGCGTCGGCGTACCGCACGCCTGCCTTGCGCAGCGTCTCGAACTCGTTGTACCGGCCGACCGCGGCAAACGCGATCAGGTCGTACAGCTCGCTGAACTTGCGCAGCGCCCTGGAGGAATTGGGGGTGACGAGCAGGATGCCGGCCTCACAGCTCAGCACCACGCAGCTGCGACTGTTCTGGGCGATGCGCCGGCGGGCGTAGTCCGCCTTGTCCTTCATCAACTGCTCAGGTGATACGTAACCGAACGGCATGGACACCGCGGGCGCTTCCTTACTCGAGTGGGGTCATGGCGGTGGACAAGACAATCAGGAGTCCGATCGCAGTGGCGCTGCCGGGCCGTCGGGCCGCTGCATGCGCTCGGCGACCACGGCATCGGCGTACCGCCCGGCCTCGTCGTCGGCGAGCCGCTGGTAGCCGTCCTCGGTCACGGTCGCGACGACCGGGTAGATGCGCCGGGACATGTCGGGGCCGCCGGTCGCCGAGTCTTCGTCAGCGGCGTCATACAGCGCCTGCATGAGCACCAGCACGACGTCCTCAGCGCTCATGCCGTCCCGGTACAGCTTCTTCAGCGCCCCGCGCGCGAACAGCGACCCGGAGCCAATGCCAGCGAACCGCTGCTCTTCGTACTTGCCGCCGTCGACTGTGAAGCTGAAGATGCGACCCTGGCGGGTCTCCTCGTCGTATCCGGCCAGCAGTGGCACCGCGACGAGCCCTTGCATGGCCCCACCCAGGTTGGCCTTGACGAAGCCCGCGAGCCTGTTCGCCTTGCCCTCCAGGGACAGCGACCGGCCTTCGAGCTTCTCGTAGTGCTCCAGTTCCACGGCGAACAGCCGGACCATGTCCACGGCCACGCCGGCGGCGCCCGAGATGCCCACGCACGAGTACTCGTCGCTGCGGAACACCTTCTCCATGTGCCGCTGGGCGATCATGTTGCCAGCCGTCGCCCGGCGGTCGCCAGCCATCACGACGCCGCCGTCGCACACCGCGGTGACGATCGTGGTGCCATGCGGGACGTCGGGCACCACGCCCGCGGCACCGTCGCCGTGGCGTGCTCGCGGCAGCAGGTCCGGTGCGGCCTGGCTGAGGAAGTCGGCGAAAGACGATGATCCCGCGGCAAGGAACGCCGCAGCCTGCCACCGGCCCTGAGGTTCAATGCCGCCCACCGCGAAGTCCTTCCGGTCGAGTGTCCCGACCGCCGGGAGGGTGCCGTGCAGACCGACCCTCAGGCAGCCCGTTCCATCACTCACGCAGGCGCTCCCCTCGTCAGGTTTGCGGGGAGCATGGGGGATTGGCCCCCGTGGGGTGAGCCTACTGCCCGCCCTTTTGCACGTACGACCGGACGAACTCCTCGGCGTTCTCCTCGAGCACCTCGTCGATCTCGTCAAGGATCGAGTCCACGTCGTCGGTCAGCTTGTCCTGTCGCTCCCTGGCCTCGTCGGTCGGCTGGACTTCCGAGTCAACGTCTTCCTCGGCTCGGCGAGGCGCCTGCCGCTGACCGCCGGTGTCCTTTGTCGCCATGCTCCAACCTCCGTGCTCCGCGGTGCCGCCCGTAGCCCCAACGCTATATGCGCCTGCGGGCCCGCTGTCCAACCTGGCATGCCCTGCATCGCTATCACGCCAAGACAACTCGTGGCCAGGATAGACACACCCACGGTTCGCCGCCCAGGGATAATGCCCGTTATGCGTCATTCTTGCGATAACTGCGACTTCGCCGCTGAGCCGCGGGCTACGAGCCAGTCAGCGCTGCCACCAGTTCTCCCGCGGTGGCGCAGGTATCCAGCAGCCGGCCCACGTGCGCCTTGGTGCCCCGCAGCGGCTCCAGGGTAGGCACCCGCTGCAACGACTCACGGCCCGGAATGTCGAAGATCACCGAGTCCCAGGACGCCGCGGCGACCGCGTCCGGGTACTGCCGCAGGCAGCGGCCGCGGAAGTAGGCCCTGGTGTCCTCCGGCGGGTCATCGACGGCCCTGGCGACGTCGGCGTCGCTGACTAGCCTCGTTAGCCGGCCGCGGGCTGCCAGCCGGTTGTACAGGCCCCGCTCGAGCCGGACGTCGGCATACTGCAGGTCGACCAGCTGCAGCCGCGGATTACCCCAGGTCAGCCCGTCCCTGGATCGGTAGCCCTCCAGGATCTCCAGCTTCGCCACCCAGTCCAGCTCCCTGGCCGTCTGCATGGGGTCATCGGCTAGCCGGGTCAGCACGCTCTCCCACCGGGTCAGCACGTCAGCCGTGACCTCGTCGACGTCGGTGCCGTATTTGTCCTCGGTGTACTTGCGAGCCAGCTCCAGGTACTCCATCTGCAGCTGAACCGCCGTCATCCGGCGGCCGTCCCGGAGTGTCACCAGGTGCTTCAGGCTGGGATCGTGCGAGATCGCCCGCAGCTCGGCCACCGGTGACTCGATGGACAGATCGCTGGCCAGGAACCGGTCCTCGATCATGGCCAGCACCAGCGCGGTGCTGCCCAGCTTGAGGAAGCTGGATATCTCGCTCATGTTCGCGTCGCCGATGATCACGTGCAGCCGGCGGTACTTGTCCGGATCGGCGTGCGGCTCGTCGCGCGTGTTGATGATCGGCCGCTTCAGCGTCGTCTCCAGGCCGACCTCGACCTCAAAGTAGTCGGCCCGCTGGCTGATCTGGTAGCCGTCGTCTCGGCCGTCCGCGCCGATGCCGACCCGGCCGGCCCCGCACACGACCTGGCGAGACACGAAGAACGGCGTCAGGTGCCGCACGATGTCCGCGAACGGCGTCGCCCGGTTCATCAGGTAGTTCTCGTGACACCCGTAGGAGGCGCCCTTGTTGTCCGTGTTGTTCTTGTAGAGCTGGATCGGCTGGCCGCCCGGGGTGACCGCCGCCCGCGCGGCTGCCTCGGCCATCACCAGCTCGCCGGCCTTGTCCCAGATCACAGCGTCCAGCGGGTTGGTGCACTCGGGTGCCGAGTACTCCGGGTGGGCGTGGTCCACGTACAACCGCGCGCCGTTGGTGAGGATGACGTTCGCGAGCCCCAGGTCCTCGTCGGTGAGCTGGGACGAGTCGGCGGTCTCCGCAGCTAGGTCGAAGCCCCTGGCGTCTCGGAGCGGGTTCTCTTCCTCGAAGTCCCACCGCGGGCGCCGCGCCCGCGCGGCGGTGGCGGCCTGGTAGGCGTTCACCACCTGGGACGAGCTCACCATGGCGTTCACGCCCGGCTGTCCGGGCACCGAGATGCCGTACTCGGTCTCGATGCCCATGACCCGGCGCGCGCTCATGCCCTAGAGCCTAAGCCGCGCACGCTACCGGGCGCACGCCGCGCCCCGCCGGAACCTGCCTACAGGTACTGGCCGGTGTTCGAAACGGTGTCGATCGACCGGCCCGCCTCGGTGCCGCCCTTGCCGGAGATGAGCGTGCGGATGTACACGATCCGCTCGCCCTTCTTACCGGAGATCTTGGCCCAGTCGTCGGGGTTGGTGGTGTTGGGCAGGTCCTCGTTTTCCTTGAACTCGTCGATGCACGCCGACAGCAGGTGCGCGACGCGAAGGCCCTTCTGGCCGGTCTCCAGGAATTCCTTGATGGCCATCTTCTTCGCCCGGTCGACGATGTTCTGGATCATCGCGCCGGAGTTGAAGTCGCGGAAGTACAGCACTTCCTTGTCACCGTTGGCGTAGGTGACCTCGAGGAACTTGTTCTCCTCGGTCTCGGAGTACATCCGCTCGACCACGCGCTGGATCATCTCGGCCACGGTCGCGTCCGCGTGACCGCCGTGCTCAGCCAGGTCGTCGCCGTGCAACGGCAGCTCGGGCAGCACGTACTTGGTGAAAATGTCGCGGGCCGCCTCGGCGTCCGGGCGCTCGATCTTGATCTTCACGTCCAGCCGGCCCGGCCGCAGAATGGCCGGGTCGATCATGTCCTCACGGTTGGACGCGCCGATGACGATGACGTTCTCGAGTCCCTCCACGCCGTCGATCTCGCTGAGCAGCTGCGGCACGATCGTGTTTTCCACGTCGCTCGACACGCCCGAGCCGCGGGTCCGGAAGATCGAGTCCATCTCGTCGAAGAACACGATCACCGGCATGCCCTCGCTGGCCTTCTCCCTGGCGCGCTGGAACACCAGCCGGATGTGCCGCTCGGTCTCGCCCACGTACTTGTTCAGCAGCTCCGGGCCCTTGATGTTGAGAAAGAAGCTGCGCCGCTCTTTCGCGGGACCCGACTCGGCCGCCAGCGCTCCGGCACCGTCTTGCGCTGCCAGCGCGGCCACTTGCTTGGCCAGCGAGTTCGCCACGGCCTTCGCGATCAGCGTCTTGCCGCAGCCGGGCGGGCCGTACAGCAGCACGCCCTTCGGCGGCCGCAGCTTGTGCTCGCGGAACAGGTCGGCGTGCAGGTAGGGCAGCTCGATGGCGTCCCGGATCTGCTCGATCTGGGAGGCGAGGCCGCCGATCTCTGCGTACGAGATGTCGGGGACTTCCTCCAGGATGAGCTCCTCGACCTCGGCTTTGGGGATGCGCTCGTAGACGTAGCCCGACCGCGGCTCGAGCAGCAGCGAGTCACCAGCGCGCAGGGTCGACCCGCGCAGCGGCTCCGCCAGCCGGGCGATGCGCTCCTCGTCGGCGTGCGAGATGATGAGCACCCGATCGCCATCCTCCAGCAGTTCCTTGAGCATGACGACCTCGCCGACCGTCTCATAGCCCTGCGCGATGACGACGTTCAGCGCCTCGTTGAGCACGACCTCCTGGCCGGGCCTCAGCTCGGCAAGCTCGACTCCGGGGCTGACGCTGACCCGCATCTTGCGCCCGCCGGTGAACACGTCTGCGGTGCCGTCGGGAGTGGCCTGCAGGAAAATGCCGAAGCCGCTTGGCGGCTGGGCGAGCCGGTCGACCTCTTCCTTCAGCGCGACTATCTGCTCTCTCGCCTCGCGCAGCGTACCCGCGAGCCGATCGTTCTGGCCCGTCAGCGCCGTCAGGCTGGTCTCAGCCTCGCGCAGCCGCTGCTCGAGCAGGTGCGTCTGCCTGGGCGTGTCGGCGAGCCGGCTGCGCAGGGCGGCGACCTCCTCTTCAAGGAAGGAGACCTGCGTGGTCAGGACCTTGACCTCATCGTCGTGCCGCCCGGAGTGAACGCTGTCGTCACGAGAGGCCATGCCCCTCACCCCCTCCTGAGAGCTGAGTTACCTAGACCCTACCTATCCGCGGTCAATACGTAACCCGGCGACGGGCATCGAGTACGCATCTCGGGGTTACGATCCTGAAAACTCGCTGGCCGACCGGCTATTCCCCGCGGCCTGCACCGGCAATCCCGCCGGTACCGGCGGCATCGTCCCCCGCCGGGTGCCGGCGCCCGGCCGCCGCATCCGCTGCTCCCGCTGTGTGCGGCGCCGCTGCCGCTGCCGCTGCTGCTGCTGCCGCCTCCGCGCCTTTAGACGGCCGCCGACGGCGCGGCGGTGCGACCACCCCATCGGCGAGCCGCCTGGCTGTCACGAGGAATCCGGTGTGGCCGACCATGCGGTGCTCGGGCCGGACGGCCAGCCCGTCGACGTGCCAGCCCCGCTGTAGCGTCTCCCAGGCCGCAGGCTCGGCAAAGCTGCCGTGCTCGCGCGCCGCGGTCACCGTCCGGGCGAGCTGGGTGGTCGTCGCCACGTAGCAGCACAGCACGCCGCCCGGCCGGAGCATGGCTGCCGCCGCCGGAACGTAGTCCCAGGGCGACAGCATGTCCAGCACCACCCGGTCAGCGTCGGTGATCCCGGCCTGGTCCAGCTCACCGACCACGAGCCGCCAGGCCGGATGCAAGCCGCCAAAGTATCGCTGCACGTTGCCCGCCGCGATTTCGGCGAAGTCCGGCCGCCGCTCGAACGAGGTGAGCCGACCCGACTCACCGACCGCCCGCAGCAGCCAGCAGGACAGCGCACCCGAGCCCGCGCCCGCCTCCACGACGTGCGCGCCAGGGAAAATGTCGGCCAGCCCCACGATCTGCGCCGCGTCCTTCGGGTAGACCACGGCGGCCCCGCGCTCCATGGCGAGCGCGTAGTCGGCAAGCAGCGGCCGGAACGCGAGATACGGCGTGCCGTCGGCGGACGTCACCAGGCTGCCCTCCGGCTTGCCAATAAGATCGTCGTGCGCTAGCGCGCCGCGGTGCGTGTGGAACGACTTGCCGGGGCTCAGCACGAGCCGGTGCTTGCGCCCCTTCGGGTCGGTTAGCTGCACCTGATCGCCGACGGCGAACGGGCCGCGAGGCGGAGTGATCACGGCAGACAGGCTAACGGGGACGCGGCTGCTCGTCGGCTAGCTGCCCGCGAACGCGTGGTCGAGATCGGCGGCGGCGAGGACACCATAGACCTGACCGGACGGCTCGACGAGCAGATACTCCGAGGCGGGCGCGCGACGGACAGCCTCGATGAGGTCCATGCCCGACAGGTCAGCGGAGAGGACCATGTCCGACTCCAGCGTCCGGGCGAGCGAGCCGGCGTCGATCCACGGCCTGCGCTGCTCCGGGGTGGCGAGGACGGCACCCTCGTTGACGATCGCGATGGGCTTGGCCTCGTGGTCGACGACCACCAGCGCCCTGGCCTGCGCCAGATCGGCGCGCCGGATCGCCTCAGCGAGCGGCAGGTTCGACGGAATCGGGATCGCGCGCCGAGCCAGCGCCCGCGCCTGCAGCGCGGGCAGCCGCTCCCGCACCCGGGCGGACCGCAGCGCCTGGCCTGCGCTCATCCACATGAACACGGCGATCGCGATGAGCCAGATGCCGTAGCCGTCATCCAGGCTGAACACGGTCTGCGACTGGGTCAGCACAGCACCCACCACGGCGAGCGCGATAATCCGGCCAGCCCAGGCAGCCAGAACGGCGGACTGGCCCTTCCGGCCGGTCAGTTTCCACAATCCGGCCCGCAGCAGCCGGCCACCGTCCAGCGGCAGCCCCGGCAGCAGGTTGAACACGCCCACCACGACGTTTGCCAGGATGAATCGGTCGAGCACAACGTCCGGGATGCCGTGCGGGCTGGTGAGCACGTTCAGCCCGATGCCCAGGCCCGCCAGGGCGAGCGACATGGCCGGGCCCGCCGCCGAGACCAGGAACTCCCGGCCCGGCGTCGGCGGCTCCTGCTCGATCTCGGAGAAGCCGCCGAGCGGCCACAGCAGGATCCGGCGCACCGGCAGCTTCAGGCCGACAGCGACCAGGCTGTGGCTCAGCTCATGGAGCAGGACGGACGCGTACAGCAGCACAACGAACGCGATGGCGACCAGGTATCGCGGCACGGTGCCCTGCACCGTGCCGGGCAGCGCGCCAGAGTTGGAATACAGCACGACCAGGACCGCGGCCACCAGGAACCAGTACGGCGAGATGAAGACGGGAATGCCGAACGGCCGGGCGATCATGACGCCGATCCCCGCCCGTGACCGAGCTGGAGCCTGCCGCCCTCGCTGCTGCGGCCCGCCCGGCTGCATATCATCTGCCACGCATCGATGCTACGCGGCGCACGGGCATCGAAGGCCCGCGCTGACCGCAGCTGGCCGGCGCGCCGGCGAACTGGCCAGCCCGCGCTGTCGGAGCGGTCCCCTAGGCTGCCAGCATGAGCGACACACTCGCCGAGCCAGCCCCGCCGACGGCTGCCGGGTCGGCTGAGCCCGATCAGCCGGCTGAGCAGCCCGATCAGCCGGCCGGGCCGAGTCTGTCGCCATCGCGGGCAACCGACTTCATGACCTGCCCGCTGCTGTACCGGTTCCGGGTCGTCGACCGGCTGCCCGAGCTGCCGAACCCGGCCACGGCGCGGGGCACGCTGGTCCACGCGGTGCTGGAGCGGCTGTTTGACGAGCCGCCGGGCAGCCGCACGCCCGCGGCCGCCCGGACGCTGCTGCCGGGGCAGTGGGACCGGCTGGTTGCCGAGGTGCCAGCGCTGGCTGAGCTGTTCGCGGACGCGACGGAGCAGGCTGCCTGGTTCGAGGAGGCCGCGCGGATGCTCGATCGCTACTTCACGCTGGAAGACCCCAGCCGGATCGAGCCGAGTTACCGGGAGATGTCGGTGCGCGCCCTGCTGGCATCCGGGCTGACGCTGCGCGGCTACATCGACCGGCTCGACATCGCGCCGACCGGCGAGATCCGCATCGTCGACTACAAGACTGGCCTCGCTCCACGGGAGGAATACGAGGCCAGGGCGCTGTTCCAGATGAAGTTCTACGCGCTCGCGCTGTGGCGGACCCGCGGCACCATCCCGCGCCTGCTGCAGCTCATCTACCTGGGGAACGGCGAGCTAGTCCGGTACGCGCCAGACGAGGCTGACCTGCTGGCGACTGAGCGCAAGGTCAACGCCCTCTGGCAGGCCATCGACCGAGCCACGTCCGCGGGTGACTGGCGACCGCGCCCGAGCCGGCTGTGCGAGTGGTGCTCGTACCGGTCGCTCTGCCCGGTCTACGGCGGCACGCCGCCGCCGCTTCCGCCACCGCCGCTTCCGGCACCGCCCGCTGACGCACTGCCCACCGGCGCGCCGCCGGCCTGACTATTCTCCGGGAAGTGGCACGCCACCTGGTGCCCTGGCACCAGGTCGACAAGCGGGGGCTCGACGGTCCGGCAGATTTCCTGGGCCTTCCAGCACCGGGTGTGAAACCGGCACGCCGGGGGCGGGTTCAGCGGGCTCGGCACGTCCCCGGTGAGCCGGATGCGCTCGCGCCGCTCCCGCGCGCCGCCCTCGCCGCGCACCGGCTCGGGTACCGGCACCGCGGACATCAGCGCGACCGTGTAGGGGTGCCGGGGTGCCGCGTACAGCTCGTCGCGCCTGGCTACCTCTACCAGCTTGCCGAGGTACATGACCGCCACGGTGTCGCTGATGTGCCGCACCACCGACAGGTCGTGCGCGATCACGACATAGGTCAGGCTGAGTTCCTGCTGCAGGTCCTCCAGCAGGTTCACCACCTGCGCCTGAATCGAGACATCCAGCGCGGACACCGGCTCGTCGGCGACGATCAGCTTCGGCTTGAGCGCCAGTGTCCTGGCGATGCCGATGCGCTGCCGCTGGCCGCCGGAGAACTCGTGTGGGTACCTGTTGTAGTGCTCGGGGTTGAGACCGACGAGCTCGAGCAGGTTCTGTACGTCGCGCTTGGTGCCCTGCTCGGTCCGCACACCCTGCAGCCGGAACGGCGCGCCGACGATCGTGCCCACCGTGTGCCGCGGGTTGAGCGACGAATAGGGGTCCTGGAAGATCATCTGGATGTCGCGCCGGAGCGGCCGCATGGCACCCATCGACAGGTGCGTGATGTCCCGTCCGTCGAAGATGATCTGTCCGCCGGTCGGCTCGAGCAGCCTGGTCAGCAGCCGCCCGGTGGTGGTCTTGCCGCAGCCCGACTCGCCGACCAGGCCAAGCGTCTCCCCGGCCGCGATGGCGAAGTCAATGCCGTCGACCGCCTGGACAGCACCGACGCTGCGCCGGAAGATCACGCCGCGCATCACAGGGAAATGCTTCTGCAGCCCGGTGACCTGCAGCAGCGCGTCGCCGGCGGGACCAACGCCGTCGGTAGCCGTCGCCGTGCTGACCGGCGCGCTCACGCATCCTCCCCGTCTGTGCGGGCGAGGCTGGCTACTCGCTCGGTTCGCAGCGTCGCCCGCTGCAGGCTGCTGAGGTGGCAGGCCACCCGGTGGCCGGGCTCGATCTCGCGCAACTCGGGTATCTGCGTCTCGCTCTTGCCGTCGGTCATGGCCGCGTAGTCGCAGCGCGGGTGGAACGGGCAGCCCGGCGGCACGTTGATGAGGCTCGGCGGAGTGCCCTTGATGGGCACCAGCCGTTCTGCCCTGGCCTCGTCGAGGCGCGGCATCGAGCTCAGCAGCCCCCAGGTGTAGGGATGCCCTGGCCGCCAGAAGATGTCCTGCGCCGTGCCGTACTCGGCGACCCTGCCGCTGTACATGACGAGAATGTCGTCGGACAACTCGGCCACCACGCCGAGGTCGTGGGTGATGATGATGACCGCGGAGCCGAATTCCCGCTGCAGGTCGGAAATCAGGTCGAGGATCTGCGCCTGGACGGTCACGTCCAGGGCGGTGGTCGGCTCGTCGGCGATCAGCAGCTCCGGGTTGCAGCACAGCGCCATCGCGATCATGGCACGCTGCCGCATGCCACCGGAGAACTGGTGCGGGTAGTCGTCGACCCTGGTGCTCGGCTGCGGAATGCCGACCCGGCCCAGCATGTCGACGGCGTGCTGCCGGGCGGCCTTCTTGCTGATCTTGTTGTGGATCAGGTAAGCCTCGGCGATCTGCGCGCCGACGCTGAAGTAGGGGTGCAGCGCCGACAGCGGATCCTGGAAGATCATCGCCATCTTGCTGCCGCGCAGCTGGCGAACCCTGGCGGGACCAGCGGTGACGAGCTCCTCGCCGTCCAGCCAGATCTGGCCGTCGATGTCGGCGTTGGTGTGCTCGTGCAGCCCGAGAATGGCCAGGCTAGTCACGCTCTTGCCGGAGCCGGACTCCCCCACTATCCCGAGCGTCTTGCCGCGCCCCAGCGAGAACGACACGCCGTCCACGGCCTTCACGAGGCCGTCGTCGGTGGGGAAGCTGACATGCAGGTCGCGGACCTCGAGGAGGCTGTCCGTACCCGGACCGCCCGCGGTCGGCCGCTCGTCCCGCTTCGCGGCGGCGCCCCGGCCGCGCAGCAGCCGGCGGGCTTGGCCGCCCGGCCCGGTGCCGCCGGTTACCGTCATCACAGCCTCACCCGGGGGTCGATCACCGCGTACAGGATGTCGACCACCATATTCGCGATGATGATGAAGAACGACGCGAGCAGCACCACGCCCATGATCTCCGGCAGGTCTGAGTTATCGATGGCCTCGATCGTGAACAGCCCGAGACCGTGCAGGCTGAAGGTGAGCTCGGTCAGTATCGCGCCACCGAACAGCAGGCCTAGGTCCATGCCGAAGATCGTCAGGATGGGCGTCAGCGCGGCCCGCAGGCCGTGCTTGAAGATCACTGTCCGTTCCGGCAGGCCCTTGGCGCGGGCCGTCCTTATGTAGTCCTCGTTCATGGTCTCGAGCATCCCGGCCCTGGTCAGCCGCGCGTACAGGGCCGAGTACAGGAAGGCCAGGACGATCCACGGCAGGATCAGATTCTTCGCCCACTCCAGCGGGTTCTGCGTGATGCCCACGTAGGTCACGTTGAAGATCTGCCAGTGATAGCTGAACAGCAGCAGCGCGATCTGACCGGTGAAGAAGATCGGCAGCGACACCCCCGCCAGCGCGGTGCTCATCGAGACCCGGTCGAACAAGCTGCCCCGCTTCAGCGCCGACACGACCCCGATCGCAACGCCGCCGATCAGCCAGATCACCGCCGCGCCGATCGCCAGCGACGCGGTCACCGGGATGTTGCTGACCAGCAGCGGCCACACGGGCTGCTCGTTGCGCCACGAGTAGCCGAGGCACGGCGCCGGGCAGTAGACCTTGCTCGTCCCGTTGGTGTAGGTCTCCCCGGCCACGATGGCCTTGAGGAACCTGCCGAACTGCACCGGCACCGGCGCGCTCAGGCCGAGCCTCGTCTCCATGGCGCGGATCTGCGACGGGATCGGGTTCCGGCCCACGTACCTCGCCGCCAGGTCATACGGCGTCTCGCCGGCCAGCCTGGGCAGCAGGAAGAAGATCGCGAACGTGAGAGCGCTGACGATGATCAGCAGGATCACCGTGGCCAGCAGCCGCCTGATGATGAACGTAATCACGCTGTGCGAAGCTCCCTATCAGGCGGCTGATGGCCACCGCGCGCCGGTCAATCGGGCGCGCTGGCGACCGGGCCGGTCGCCAGCGCGCCCTCGGTGGTTACTTCAGTCCGAGCACGGCGTAGTTGTACATGCCGTAATAGTCGTCCATGTACACATTCGTCACGTTCGGGTTCCGGTAGAGCAGGACCTTCTGGTACACGATCGGCAGGATGGCCGCCTGGGCCATGATGTCCTTGTCGATCTGCGGCCAGATGGCCAGCCGGGATGCGGCGTTGTTGTCGTTAGCCGCCTCGGCGAACAGCGAGTTGATCGTCGGGTCGTTGATCTCGGAGATGTTCGTGTTGCCCGCCGGCGCGATGGAGTTGCCGTTGGACAGCTCGTCGAGGAAGCCGTAGCCGTCCGGCCAGTCGGCGCCCCAGCCGCCCATCGAGATCCCGAGGTCGTGCGAGTGCACGTAGGCGGGAACGCCGGCGTAGTTGCTGTAGTAGGTGCCGGTCGGGTAGCCGCTGAGCACCGTCTTGATGCCGACCTGGTTCAGCGCCGCCTCGAGCGCCTGCGCGGCGAGCACGTCCTGCGGCCGGTCCGACCGGTAGGCCAGGCCGGTGGTGAACCCGTTCGGCTTGCCACACAGCGAAAGCTGCTGCTTGGCCGCGGCGATGTCACCGGTCGGGTCGGACACGGCGTTGTACAGGTCGAAGCTCTTGTAGCCGAGGATGTTCGGCGGCATGACCGTCGTGGCAATCTGGCCGCCGATGATCGAGCCACCGTAGGCGTCCTGCAGCGTGACCTTGTTCGCCGCGTACTCGATGGCCTCCCGGCAGTGCACGTTGGGGATGACCTGCTCGTTGATGTACGCGAACCGCAGGAAGCCGTTGATGGCGTCGTCAGCATCCGCCTTGAGCGACGGTGTGGTCAGGATCTTGTCCTTGGCGGCGGTCTGCACGCCGAGGCCCTGGATGTCCATGTCCGCGTAGCCGGCGATCTGGTCCTGGTCCACGGTGTTCTGGTTCATGTTCCAGTTCACGATGATCTTGTTGACCAGCTGCTTGGCCTGTGGGTCGGTGGCCGGGTTCCAGTTCGGGTTGCGCACGAGCACGAGCTGCTTGTTCAGCGTGTAGCTCTGGAACTCATACGGCCCGGTCGAGATCGGGTCCAGCTGGAAGTTCGCCCCGCCGTGCGCGCCGGTGTCCCAGCTCGGCAGTACCGGCGTGCTCTGCGGGATCGCCACCACGTAGTTGAAGTCGGAGAACGGGTGCGCGAGGTGGAACACGATCGTCGTCGAGTTCGGCGTCGTGATCGCGTTCAGGCCCATCTCGTTCACCGACGGGTCGACGTAGGGCCCCGGGTAGCAGCCGGTGTTGCCGCCGGATGCCATGCTCGCGGCGCAGGTCGCGTTCTGCGGAGCGAGCAGCACCTGGTAGTAGGTGGGGCCGTTGGGCAGGATGTTCTTCGCGAACGTCCGCTCGATGCCGTACTTGACGTCTTCCGACGTGACGGTCACGCCGTTCTGGAACTTGACGTCTGGCTGGATGTGGTAGGTCCACTCCAGGCCGTTGTCGCTGACGACGCCTGGCCCGGTCGCCAGGTCAGGCACCAGCTGCTCACCGCACGTGCCGGGGCAGGACTTGTACGTCATCAGCGGCATGCTGTACAGGCGGACGAAGTCCCACATGAAGGCGTAGTACGTGTTGTCGTAGTCGGTGGAGTCCGGCGTCACGGCCGCGTCGAACACCAGCGTGCCGTTCGTCTTGGCGTTCGACGGATTCACCACCTTGGTGATGGCCTCGTCGAACGCGCTCGTGGTCTTGGCTGTGCTCGGACTGCTGCCGCACGCAGCCACGGCGAGGGCCGCGGTCGCGCCTAGCGCAACGAGCCCGAGGCTCTTGCGTCTGTTCATATGGGGAATGCGCCTCCTATCGTTACCGCACGTAGCCGAGTGCGTTTTGACCTACCGGGTCCTCGGGTCGAGCGCATCGCGGAGCCCGTCGCCGAAGAGGTTGAATGCCATCACTGTGAGGAAGATCGCCATGCCGGGGATGAACATGTACATCGGGTCGATGTAGTAGTAGCCGTTGGTGACAGCGTCGGACAGCATGTCGCCCCAGCTTGGCGTCGGCGGGATGATCCCGACACCGAGGAACGACAGCGCCGCCTCGAACAGGATGTTGGTCGGGATCAGCAGCGTGGCGTACACCAGGATCGGGCCCCACAGGTTCGGCAGCAGTTCCCGGAACAGGATGTACGGCCCGCGGGCGCCGATGCTCCTGGCGGCATCCACGAACTCGCGCTCGCGCAGCGACAGCACCTGACCGCGAATGATCCGGCCCATGTATGGCCAGCTGAAGAAGCCGATGATGAAGATGAGCAAGCCGATGCGCAGCGTGTTGCCCGCCAGCGAGATCCCGAAGAAGCTCGCGTTGGTCGGCAGCACGCCGACCAACGCGATCGCGAACACCAGCAGCGGGAAAGCCAGGAACACGTCCATCGCGCGCGCGATCAGGCTGTCGACCCACCCGCCGAAGTAGCCGGCGATGAGCCCGAAGAAGACCCCGATGATGACAGCCAGGGCCGTAGCGAGAAAGCCGATGATCAGCGAATAGCGGGCGCCGTTGACAATCCTGCTCAGCACGTCCCGGCCAGTTTGCGGCTCGACCCCGAACGGGTGCGCAAGGCTTATGCCGCCGAAGGCGCCGTTCGGGCTGAGCAGCGTCGGGTTCAGCAGGTTCGAGTGGTATGTGTCCGGGTTCTGCACCAGGAACGGCCCGAGGATCGCGACCAGGATCAGGAAGATGACGAAGACCGCGCTCGCCATGGCCACCTTGTCGCGGCGGAGCCGCAGCCACGCGATCTGGCCCAGTGAGCGGCCCTCGATGCGCTGCCCAGACAGGCCGGTGGTGACCGCCTCGGGGATTGCCTCGGCACCGACCGGCGACACGTCAAGCGGCGCCGCCATCTAGCTCCTCACTCCCGCTTCTGCAGCCTGTTCCGCGCTGCTGCGAGCAAGGCCGCCATCGCAAGGATCCGGCCTAATCGGCCACCGGCGCCTAGCGAAACAGGCACGGTGATGGCCCCCCGCAACACTCTTTGTTGGAGAATGCCAAGGTTCGCGTTTGGCGCCAAGAAGAACGAATCGGTCGTAGCTGGATTGTGACCGAATGACCATCAGGCCGCGACAGAGCGCACGCGACCACGCGACAGAGCGCACGCGACCAACAGACCGCGCGGGACAACCGGGAACGCCGGAATACTGGCAGCGGTAGGCGGCTACCCGCCGGGTAGCCGACCCGTCACCCGGCGGTCGAAACCGCGGCCGGCCGGCCTAACTCGTCAGCGAGCGGTCAGCTGATGCCGTGCCGCTTCAGGATGTCGCGCACGCCCGCGAGGTCATCGTCATCGCCGGCCGGCACCTTCGCCCGGTCCCTGGCCGCGGGCAGCGAAGCAGGCGTGTCGCCACCGGACCGGCCAGCCTTGCCGCCGACCTCCTTCTTGCGGCGGCGCCGCCCCCCGACCAGCGGGATCCCGCCAGACACGAGGAAGAACAGCACGGACACGCCGACCAGGATGACGCCGAGCCAGGCCTCCGGGGAAAGCACGAAGCCGCCGGCGAACACCACAACGGCTGACACGATCCGGCCGACCAGCCCCAGCGAATGGGTCAGCCAGGCCGCGGCCGGCAGCAGCGACCAGGCGACGCCGCGGATCCCGCTGCGGGCACCCTTCCGGCGCCAGGCCAGCCCGCTCAGGACAAGCCCCGCAACCGTGACGGCCACGAAGATCGGGCCAGCAAAGCTGCCATCCACGAAGCTCAGCCAGCTATGCACCGTCGCCTCCCCTCGAAACCGCGACCTCGAGCGCGGCTAAGGCGTGAACACTTGAATTATCGCACGTTTCGACGGCGCTTGAGCCCGCCCGATATAAGAGCTTCACCCTATACGTAGAAATACCCAGCCGCCTCGCTGGCTCAGCTGCCAAGACCCGCGCGGGCGCTCAGGTCGGCCAGCGTCACGCCGGCCAGCGTGCCGAGCACGATCCGGCCCGCCAGGCCTGGCACCGGCACGACGCTCGGCACGGCGACCACCCGATAGCCGGCCGCCTCGGCGGCGGCCACTCCGTTCGGCGAGTCCTCCAGCGCGATGCACCGCCGCGGGTCGACGCCAAGCTTCGCCGCGGCCAGCAGGTAGCCCTCAGGATCGGGCTTGGCGTGCGTCACGTCGGCGGCGCTGACGATCACGTCGAACCGGACGTCAAGCCGCGCCAGCACCGCGTCGACCACGGCCGGAACCGAGGATGTCACGAGCGCGTACGGCAGGCCGGCCGCCTGCACCTCACCGACCAGGCTCGCCGCGCCTGGCAGTACGGTCAGCGGTCGCGTGCTGACCAGCTCCACCATCGTCTCGAGCAGCCAGCGCGCGACCTCCGCGGGCTCGGCGGGCGTGGCCGCCTTCGCGATCAGATACTCGACTGACCGCCGCAGCGAGCCGCCGATCAGCGCGTGCTGGTCGGCGGGCTCCCAGGCGGCGCCGAGTCGCGCCATCACGGCACTCTCCGCCAGGAACCACAGTGGCTCGGAGTCGACCAGCAGGCCGTCCATGTCGAACGTCACAGCCGCGAGCCCGCCGAGTGTGCGCCCGGCCGCGGCGGTCGCGGCGGTCGCGGCGGCAGGACGCGCGGGTAGCTGTCCGGATTGGGGCATGATGCGGCCATTCTAGAGATGCTTGGCCGGGCGACTGGGTCCCGACGACCTTTTCTTCATCTGCTAGCCACAGAACGTAGTCTTGACGGTGACAGGCTCCCGGCCGGGTGCCGTTCAGGCGGACGACAAGGGAGGTGGCCGGCGATCGAGCTGGACTCTGTTGGCAAGCTCACCTCGCCCGCGCTGATCGCTGCCTTCGAGGGCTGGAACGACGCCGGCGAGGCGGCGAGCAGCGCGGTCAACCAGCTGAGCTCGGCCTGGGATGCCAAGGTCATCGGCGCGATAGATCCAGAGGACTATTACGACTTCCAGGTCACCAGGCCGGTGATCGAGGTCGCCGACGGCCAGCCGACCGAGCTCGTCTGGCCGACGACGCGGCTCGGCCTGGCCAGGGTCCCTGACGTCGGCCGCGACCTGATCCTCGTGCAGGGCATCGAGCCCAACATGCGCTGGCAGGGCTTCACCGCCGAGCTCGTCACCGCGTTCACCGAGCTAAAGGTCGAGCTTGTGATCCTGCTCGGGGCGCTACTGGCGGACTCGCCGCACACCAGGCCGTTGCAGGTGACCGCGGCAGCCTCGGGCCCCGACATCGCGGCTCAGCTGCACGTGGAGTCGGTGGACTACAAGGGTCCGACCGGAATCGTGGGCGTCTTGCAGCACGCGTGCACGGCCGCCGGGCTGGCGTCGGTGTCGCTGTGGGCTGCGGTGCCGCACTACGTGGCCCAGCCGCCCAGCCCGAAGGCCACGCTCGCCTTGCTGCGCAGCGTCGAGGACATCCTCGACATCTCCGTGCCCCTGCAGGACCTGCCCGCCGAGGCCAAGGCGTGGGAGCGGGGCGTCGACGAACTCGCTGAGCAGGACAGCGACGTGGCCGAGTATGTGCGCACCCTCGAGGAGGCCAAGGACGCCACCGACCTGCCGGAGGCGAGCGGTGACGCGATCGCCAGGGAGTTCGAGCGGTACCTGCGGCGACGGGGCGAGCACGGCGGGCGCTGACGGCCGCCGGCCGCGCGGTGTGGCCCCGGCACCAGCTACCGGTCTAGGCCAGCGGCCGGGCTAGACCGGCGGCCACGGCACAGCCGGCCAGTCCGTCGGCGGAGACGGGTGAATCTTGCGCGCCAGTAGCAGCTCGACTCGCCGCCTGGTCGCCGCGATCTCCGTCGGCGTCAGCCACTGAGCCAGCTCAGCCGCCAGTCCCCCGGTGGTCAGCAGTTCGCGCGAGACCCGGAGCGCAGCGAGCGCAGCCGGGGTCAGCTTCTTGCCGCGCCACTGCCACAGCACGGTCCGCAGCTTGTACTCGGGACCAAAGCAGACACCGTGGTCGCAGCCGTACAGGTGACCCGCTGGCGTCGGCAGCAGGTGGCCGATCTTGCGATCCGCGTTGTTGACGACGGCGTCGAACACCGCCAGCTGCCGGAGCCGCGGGTCGTCCCCGCTGCGCGCGAACTCCACCAGATCGACGGACTCGTCCGCGTCGATCCACAGCTGGCACATGCCGGGACCGAACGGCCCCTCCCGGTAGACGGTCGGCGGCACGACGTCCCAGCCAGCTGCGCGCGACATCAGGTAGGCGGCGAGCTCGCGGCCCGCCAGCGTGCCGTCCGGAAAGTCCCAGAGCGGCCGTTCGCCCGCCACCGGCTTGTAGACGCACCCCGCCTGTCTGCCGCCGGCGGAGATGGTGCAGTACAGCGTCGCGTTCGACGCAGCAACGAGCCGGCCCTCGACCTGGAGATCCCCTGTGGTCAGCAGGTCGAGGCTCGCGGCCTCGTCGACGGGCGGTGGCTGCGCCGCACCGTGGCCGACGCTGTCCGGCGAGCCGGCCGCCGTCTCAGCCATGCCCGACCCGGTGGCCGTTCTGCCGCGGGCAGACATGGCCTGCCGGGTCGACTGGCAGCCCGCACAGCTCGCACGGCGGCCGTCCCGCCCGCACGATCTGGATCGCGCGCCGCGAGAACGCGCGCGCTGCCTCCGCGGTGATGCGGACCCGCAGCACCGCAGGCCCGTCATCCGGGATGTCCTCAGCCAGTGGCTCGAGCGGTTCCTCGCTCTCCTCCTGCGCCTCGATGATGACGCGCTCGCCGTCGTGGTCCCAGGCCAGCGTGATCGCACCGACCCGGAAGTCTTCGGTCAGCGGCATGTCGAGCGGCCCGTCATCGACGACGCCGAGGGTTCGCGCCGCCGACGCCACACCGGTCCGCCTGGCCACCTCGTCCAGCAGCTCGTCCAGCCGCTCGGCGAGCTGGCTCACCTGCCCTTTTTCCAGCGCAACGCTGGTGACCCGCTTGCCCCCGGCCGCCTGAAGGTAGAACGTCCGCTCCCCGGGCTGGCCGACGGTGCCCGCGACGAATCGCTCCGGCGGGTCGTACGTGTAGACCGGCATGCCCCTATCCTCCCGCGCTCATCCTGCCGCGCCGAAGCAACCCGAGTCACAGGCTACCGGCGCCGGCGCTCGCCCGCGTGATCCCCAGCTAGCTGCCAGCGCCGCCACCGACCGCAGCGTCGGCCTGCGCAGCCGGCCGGGCCGTGGCGGTCGGCCTGGCGTAGGCGGCGAGCGCCGCTGCGTCCGCGCCCGTGTCGTTCATCGCCAGCACGAACGGGCGCAGCGCCGTGTACCTGACCACGCTCAGCGAGCACGGATCCACCTGAATCCGCTGCGACATGTCGAGGTGCATGCCGAGGGCGTCCGCCAGGATCGCCTTGATCACGTCACCGTGCGAGCACACCAGGTAGGCCGCGTCGGGACCGAGCCGCGCGTTCCACTCGCGCACCGCCGCGACGGCCCGCTGCTGCATCCCGGTCATTGTCTCCCCCGCCGGTCCGGGGAAGCGCACCGCGCTCGGGTGCGCCTGCACGACCCGCCACAGCGGTTCGCGGGCCAGCTTGCGCAGCGACCGGCCAGTCCAGTCTCCGTACCGGCACTCCCCGAGGCGCTCGTCCAGCTGCACCGCGGTCGGCTCAGCCGGGCTGCTCACCTGGCCGTTCGCAGCCGCGGTCGCGCCAGGCACGGCCGTCAGCGGGCTCCCGTGGCCGGCCGCGATGATCGACGCGGTCTGCGCGCACCGCTCCAGCGGGCTGCTGACGATGGCCGCGAGCGGCACCTGTGCGAGCCGGGCCGCGAGCGCGGCCGCCTGCGCCCGGCCGCGGTCGTCGAGCGCGATGCCGGGCAGCCAGCCAGTCAGCGCCTTGCCGGTCGACGACGTGAGGCCGTGCCGCACGATCAGCACCACGGTCATTGCTCGACTGTACTGGCACCCATCAGGGGCGGGCCTGCCGCCAGCCCCGTCCACCACGGCGAGGCGAGCGGCGTCAGCGCGCGCGGCGTCGTTCCCCTCTCTTCACGCGCCCATGGCGTGTGCTCCGCCGTCCACGTGCACAATCTCTCCGGTCGTGGCGGGGAACCAATCCGACAACAGCGCCACGCACCCGCGCGCGGCGGGCTCGGCGTTGCTCAGGTCCCAGCCCAGCGGCGCCCGCGCAGACCAGAGGTCCTCGAACCGGTCGAAGCCGGGAATGCTCTTGGCCGCCATCGTCCTGATCGGGCCGGCCGACATGAGGTTGACCCGGATGCCGCGCGGGCCGAGGTCGCGGGCGAGATAGCGCGCCGTCGACTCCAGCGCCGCCTTGGCCACGCCCATCCAGTCGTAGGCCGGCCACGCGACGCTGGCGTCGAAGTCCATCCCGACGATCGCGCCGCCCGGCCGCATCAGCGGCAGCGCGGCCATGGCGAGCGACTTCAGCGAGTACGCCGAGACGCGCAGGGCGAGCGCGACGTCCGGCCACGCCGTGTTGACGAAGTTCCCGCCGAGTGCGCTGGCGGGCGCGTTGCCGATGCTGTGTACGACCCCGTCCAGGCGGTCCACGTGCGCCGCCACCCGCTCGGCCAGCGACGCCAGCTGGGCGTCGTCGGTGACGTCGAGCTCAAGCACCGGGGGCGGATCCGGGAGGCGCTTCGCGATCCGCTCGACCAGGGTGAGCCGGCCGAAGCCGGTCAGCACCACCGTCGCGCCTTCCTGCTGGGCGATCCGGGCTACGTGGAACGCGATCGACGCGTCCGTGAGCACTCCTGTCACCAGGATCCGTTTGCCGTCCAGGATCCCCATGTCGCCTGCCTTCCGCTGTCGAGGGGAACGGGGCCGTCAGTGGCCCATGCCAAGGCCGCCGTCGACCGGTATCACGGAGCCGGTGATGTAGCCAGCGTCCGGCCCGGCCAGGAAAGCCACCGCCGCTGCCACCTCGGCTGGCGAGGCGTACCGGCCGAGCGGCACGTTGCTGAGGATCGCCTGCTTCTGCTCGTCGGTCAGCACGGCGGTCATGTCGGTGTCGACGAAGCCGGGCGCGACCACGTTGACGGTGATGCTGCGGCTGGCGAGCTCGCGGGCCAGCGAGCGGGCGAAGCCGACGAGCCCGGCCTTGGACGCCGCGTAGTTCGCCTGACCGGCCGAGCCGAGCAGCCCGACGACCGAGGAGATCAGGATGATCCGGCCGCGCCGCAGCCGGATCATGCCACGCACCGCGCGCTTGGCTACCCGGTACGCACCGGTCAGGTTGGTGTTGACCACGTCGGTGAAGTCGTCCTCGGACATCAGCGCGAGCAGCTGGTCCCTCGTGACGCCCGCGTTGGCGACCAGCACCTCGACCGGGCCGTGGGCCTGCTCGGCCACCGTGAACGCGGCGTCTACCTGGGCGGTGTCGGTGATGTCACAGGCGGCGACCGTGAGCCCGTCGACCGGCGCGCCGGACCGAGAGGTGATCGTCACGTCGTCGCCGCCGGCTGCCAGCCGCCGCGCGATCGCGAGGCCGATGCCGCGGTTGCCGCCGGTGACGAGTACAGATCGGCCCATGTGGCTCCTCCCGCTCGCTGCCTTATTCCCGCTGCTGCTCGTGACTGCACTCCGGTCGCAGGCACTGTACCGGTCAGTCCGTCCGGCTGCAGTCTGGGATAGGTTGGCGACTCGTGGACCACTCTCAGATAGACGCGGACTTCACCGCCTACCCGCTGCGCGAACTCGCCGACGCGGCCCTGCAGCGGGCCGCGGAACTCGGCGCCCAGCACGCGGACTTCCGTGCCGAGCGCATCCGGGGCCAGCGGATCGGGCTGTCCGACGGCAACCTGGAGACCCAGTTCGACAGTGACGACCTGGGCCTCGCCGTCCGCGTGGTCGTGGACGGCACGTGGGGGTTCGCTTCGGCCGTCGACTTGACCCGCGAGGCCGCGGCGCGAGCGGCAGCCGAGGCCATCGACGTGGCGAAGGTGGCGGCTGCCATCAACACCGAGCGGATCGAGCTCGCCGATGAGCCGGCCCACGGCGAGGTGACCTGGCTGTCGGCCTACGAGCTTGACCCGTTCTCGGTCAGCGTCGCGGACAAGATCGCGCTGCTGTCCGGCTGGAGCAGGCAGCTGCTCGGCGTCGCCGGTGTCGACCACGTCGACGCGTCGCTGTTGCAGGTCAAGGAGTGCAAGTTCTACACCGACGGCGCCACCACCGCGCTGCAGCAGCGGGTCCGGATGCACCCGTCGGTGACTGCCGTCGCGGTAGCCGCGGACGGCCGGTTCGAGACCATGCGCACGCTGGCCCCGCCTGCCGGGCGGGGGCATGAGTACTTGACCGGCACCGGCTGGGACTTCCCGGCCGAGCTGGCCGAGCTGCCATCGCTGCTGGCCGAGAAGATGGCCGCCCCGTCGGTCCAGGCAGGCCGGTATGACCTGGTGATCGACCCGTCGAACCTGTTCCTCACCATCCACGAGTCGATCGGGCACGCCACGGAGCTCGACCGGGCGCTCGGCTACGAAGCCGCCTACGCCGGGACGTCCTTCGCCACCTTCGACAAGCTCGGCAGCCTGCAGTACGGATCGCCGGTCATGCACGTGACCGGCGACCGCACGGCGGACCACGGCCTCGCCACCATCGGCTACGACGACGAGGGCGTCGCCGGGCAGTCCTGGGACCTCATCACCGGCGGCGTGCTCACCGGGTACCAGCTCGACCGCAGGATCGCCCGGCTCAAGGGGCTCGGGCGGTCGAACGGGTGCGCGTTCGCCGACTCGCCGAGCCACATGCCCATCCAGCGGATGGCCAACGTGTCGCTGCAGCCCGCCGCCGACGGACCGGACACAGCCCAGCTCATCGCCGGCGTCACCGACGGCATCTACATCGTCGGCGACAAGAGCTGGTCGATCGACATGCAGCGATACAACTTCCAGTTCACCGGCCAGCGGTTTTACCGCATCAAGAACGGCCAGCTGGCCGGCCAGCTGCGGGACGTGGCCTACCAGGCCACGACGACCGACTTCTGGAATTCGATGGAAGCGGTCGGCGGGCCGCAGACCTACGTCCTCGGCGGGGCGTTCAACTGCGGCAAGGGCCAGCCCGGCCAGGTCGCGCCGGTGAGCCACGGCTGCCCGGCGGTCGTGATGCGCGGGATCAGGATTCTCAACACGGTCGAGGAGGCAGGAGCGTGACTGGCGAGGTGCAGGGGATCCCGTCCCCGCAGGAGGCGGTCGAGCGCGCGCTGGCCGCCGCTCGCTGCGACGACTGCGTCGTCATCGCCGACGAGAGTTCCTCGGCCAACCTGCGCTGGGCAGCCAACTCACTCACCACCAACGGAGTGTGGCGGTCCAGGCAGCTGACCGTCATCGCCATCAGCCGCAGCGGCGACGACGCGCGCGTCGGCGTCGTGTCCAGGGCGGGCGTGCGCGGCGACCAGATCGCCGACATCGTGGCGGAGGCGGAGGCCGCGGCCGCCGACGCGTCCCCAGCGGAGGACGCCCAGCCACTGGTTGCGCCGACGGCAAGCGCAGCCGCCGAGACCGGCTTCGACCTGCCGCCCGACGCGACGCAGATCGGCGTCTTCGCCGGCTTCGCCGCCGAACTCGGAACCGCGTTCGCCCTGGCAGCCAGCGGCGGCCGCAAGCTCTACGGCTTCGCCGAGCACGGACTGACCTCGACCTATCTGGGCACGTCGGCCGGCCTGCGGCTGCGGCACGACCAGCCGACCGGGCGGCTCGAGCTGAACGCCAAGTCCGCGGACCTGACCCGGTCTGCCTGGGCTGGGGTGGGCACCCGCGACTTCCGCGACGTTGACGTCACCGCGCTCGAGGCCGACCTGGCCCAGCGGCTCGACTGGGCCAAGCGATCGATCTCGCTGCCTGCCGGTCGGTACGAGACGCTGATCCCGCCGACCGCCGTCGCCGATCTGTTCATCTACCTGTACTGGTCGGCCGGCGCCAAGGACGCGCTCGACGGCCGGACTGTGTTCAGCAAGCCCGGCGGCGGCACCAGGGTCGGCGAAGAGCTCGCCAGGCTGCCGGTGTCGCTGTATAGCGACCCAGCCGAGCCCGGCCTGCAGTGCGCGCCTTTCGTCGTCGCCCACGCCTCGTCCAGGGAGTCGTCGGTCTTCGACAACGGCCTGCCAACCGCACGGACCGACTGGATCGCCGCCGGGCAACTCGGCGCGCTCACGCAGACCAGGCACACCGCGCGGCTTTCAGGCCAGCCGGTGACCCCGGCGATCGACAACCTCGTCATGACCGCGCCCGGTGCCACTGGGTCGGTCGCCGACCTGGTCAGCCGGACCAGCTCGGGCCTGCTGCTGACGTGCCTGTGGTACATCCGGGAGGTCGACCCGCAGACGCTGCTGCTCACCGGCCTCACCAGGGACGGCGTGTATCAGGTCGAGAACGGCGAGGTCACCGGCGCGGTCAACAACTTCCGGTTCAACGAGAGCCCGGTGGCCATCCTCGGCAGGATCACCGAGGTGGGCGCCACCGTGCCCACGCTGCCGCGCGAGTGGGGTGACTTCTTCACCAGAGCCGCCATGCCACCGGTGCGAGTCGAGGGCTTCAACATGTCCTCGGTCAGCCAGGCCAGCTAGTTCTCCCGGCCCCGGCTCCCGGCCCCGGCTCAGGCCCCGGCTCCCGGCCCCGGCTCAGCCAGCGCCGTCACGGATCTTCGAGCCGGAAGCCCACCTTGAGATCGACCTGGAAGTGCGCCACCTCACCGTCGACGATCTGGCCCCGAACCTGGGTCACCTCAAACCAGTCCAGGTGCCGCAGCGTCTGTGCTGCCCGGCGCAGGGCACCACGGATCGCCGCTTCGACACTATCCGGCGACGTCCCGACGATCTCGGTGACGCGATACGTGCGGTCGGTCATCTGTCCCTCCTTAGGGTTCTGGAGCCGCGGGTCGGCGTGCAGCCCGTGTCTGTCAGCATGCCCCGACGGACGGGCTGCCAGGACGGGCCGTCCCGGCAGCGGCAGTGGCGGCAAACATGCCCGCGGCATAACGTGGGTGGTGTGCGGAGCGCTCACGGATATCACCGCGACCAGCCTTATCTGGTAACCGAAGCCAGGCCAGGCATGTCGGCCGATATCCGGTATCGGCAGCGCCGGTACCTGATCATGATGGGCATCAGGACGGTGTGCTTCTTTGCCGCGGTCCTGATGTTCGTCAACCACCTGGGCTGGCTCACCGCCATTCCGGCGGTTGGCATGGTAGCAATTCCGTACTTCGCGGTCGTCTTCGCCAACGGGGGCCGTGAGCCGACGTCGAACCGGGGCTTCCGGCAGTACGACCCCAATTCCCCCGCTGTCTACCGACCGCCGACACGGCCCGACGACCAGCCACCAAACGGCCAGCCACCAAACGGCCAGTAAGCGCACACAGCGCGACACGCCCGGACTAGTCGCCCAGCACGGCTTTGATGACCTGGTGTCCCGTCTTGATGCACTAGTGGGACGTTCGGTGTAACATGCTTACCGGTGCTCTGGTCCCCCGCCGGAGCATCAACTGCCGGCGTTCCGGGCCCCCGTCGGAGCGCCGATGAATGCGACGCCGGGTGGTTTGCCCCCGTAGCCACCCGGCGTCGCTCTATGCTCAGGGTCCCTGGGCAGGCAGCCCGCTCCGGCTCGCTGCCCTGTCGCCCTGCGCCTAGTACGAGGGCCCTCGCCACCCGGCGCAGTCGCGCCGCATGGACCCACAACTGTGCCGGTCACCTGTCGGTCGTGTCCCCGCCGGGCCCGAGAATGCCACCGTCACCCCCTGCTCGGGCTGCCACCGGCGGCGACTTCGACGGCCCAGCCGACGTGACGCCGAGCAGGCCTGGATCGCCTCGTCGCGTGCTCCCACCGCGACCCTTCGCCGGCCACCGCGACCGTTCGCCGGCCACCGCGACCGCTCGTCGGGGGCGAAAGCCGCGAAACACGCAAAATTTCAGCACCTTTGGTCGCCATAGCTCGCCAACGGTCGCCATCGCCGGCTAACGGTCGCCATCGGCCCACCGGCCAGTCGCCATCAGCAGCAAGGGGTCGCCATCGCCGGCTAACGGTCGCCATCAGCCCACCGACCAGTCGCCAGACCCGCTGCAGGCCAGTCTCCAACTGTCCAGCCGGCGCTGAGACTGGGAGGACGACCGCGATCGCGGCGGACCACTCGGTCTGCTCCGGCCTCGGCGCTGGCACCATGCGTGACTGCCGATGGCAGCGGGATCTCAGCCCCCAGCCGGTCCGTTCCGGCTGCTATTCGTCCTTGCTAAATTCCGCGATCGCCACCGTCATCATCCCCAGGCCCATGGCTGCGACCATCGCGAGCGACAACCACAGCGGTACCGGCCAGCCGACCCAGGTAATGGTCGGCGCGAGGCGCGTGTTGATGACCGCCGCGACGTCGGGTGGCACGCTCAGGTTGCTGAACACCAAGTGCCGCATGGGACCGACGATGTAGGTCAGCGGGTCCAGCCGGGTGAGCACCGTGAGCCACGCGGGCAGCCCGCTGAGCGGGTATAGCGCCCCCGACAGGAAGAACAGCGGCATGGCGATCATCTGGTTCAGCGCCATGAAGGCCTGGAACTGCCTGATCCTGGCCGCCATCATCACCCCGAAGGCGGTCAGCGTGAACGACAGCAACAGCAGCATGCCGATCAGGCTGAAGATCAGGGCAGGGTTGTACGGCACGTGCGCGAACCAGGCCAGGCACAGGAAGATCACGCCCTGGAAGGTGGCGATGGTTGCGCCGCCGAGGCACTTGCCGACCACGATCGAAGCCCGGCTGACGGGCGCGACCAGGATCTCCCGCAGGAAGCCGAACTCCCGGTCCCACACGATCGACGCAGCCGAAAAGAGGGACGTGAACAGCACCGACATGGCGAGCACGCCGGGATAAATGAACGTCTTGAAGTCGAAGTTGGCCGCGTGCGGCAGGCGAGCGCCCGCAAGCGTGGACAGCCCGGTGCCGAGAATGAACAGGAACAGGAACGGTTGCACCAGCGAGGTGATAGCGCGCAACCGGTCGGTCCGGAACCTGATCAGCTCACGCCGCCAGACGATGCTCACCGCGCGCAGGTCGTGTCGCAGTCCGCGATCGGGCACCGACACCCGGATCCGCTCGGCGACAGCGCCAGCGTCGGCTACCGCGGCGGACTCGGTTGTCTGGGTCGCCATGCCTACCGCCTCCCGCCCGACCGCAGCCGGTGCATGTTGCGCATGAACTCGTTCCCCGCGCCGCCTTCGGCATCCCTGATTGTGGTGCCGGTATACGACATGAACACGTCGTCCAGCGACGGCCTGGATACGCTCACCGATCGGATCGGAATGCTGAGCTCACCGAACAGCCGCGGCACGAACTGCTCGCCGGCCGCCACCGCGAACGTCACCGCTCCTTCGTGCACTGCCGCATCGATGCCGAACACCGCGGCTAGCTCCGCTATCGCAGCCCGGTCGTCGGCGGTGTGGATCTGCACCCTGTCCTTGCCGACGCTGGCCTTCAGCGCCTCGGGGGTGTCGATTGCGACGATCTTCCCGTGATCGATGATCGCGATCCGGTCGCAGTGTTCCGCCTCGTCCATGTAGTGGGTGGTGAGGAAGATGGTGATGTCCTCGCGCTGCTTGAGGCCGTTGATGTAGGCCCAGATTGACGAGCGCGTCTGCGGATCGAGGCCGACCGTCGGCTCGTCCAGGAACAGTACGTGCGGCGCGTGCAGCAAGCCCCTGGCAATCTCCAGGCGCCGCTGCATCCCGCCGGAGTACGTGCTGACCAGGCTGTCCTTGCGGTCCCACAGGCCCACCATTTCCAGCACCTGGCGCATCCGCGGCGCCACCGCCGCCTTCGGCACGCCGTACAACTCGGCGTGAAAGCGCAGGTTCTGCTCGCCCGTCAGGTAGGTGTCCAGCGTCGTGTCCTGAAAAACCAGCCCGATGTTGCGGCGGACCGCGTCCCGCTGGGACGCCGTGTCGAGGCCGTTGACGAGCGCGGTCCCTGCGGTAGCGGTGGCGAGCGTGCAGAGAATCTTGATAGTCGTGGACTTGCCCGCACCGTTGGGGCCGAGGAAGCCGAAGGTCTCGCCCCTGGACACGGTGAAGTCGATGCCGCGCACGGCCGCCACGTCGCCGTACCGCTTCACCAGGCTGGAGACCGCGATGACAGTCTCGGGCCCGCCGCCGTCGAGCCCGGTGCCGTCGAGTACCGCCGCCGACGTCCCGGCTCGTGCCACCGCTCTGCTTCGTGCCAACGCTGATCGAGCCTCCCCTGACTTGCTATTCCCGAGCCTAAACGCGGTCGCCCGGGACTCCCGCCGCCCGGGACTCCCGCCGCCCGCGACTCCCGCCGCCCGCGACTCCCGCCGTCCGCGACTCCCGCCGCCTCGTCAATATATGTTGACGAGGCGGCGCTATCAACACCGGTTGACGAAAGCCGGAGCGGGCCGCGTGCGGCTGCGTAGCCCCTGGGCGGTGTTACTCGCTTTCGCCCGCGCCTTCCTCGTCCGAGGCAAGGATCCGGTACAGCGCCTTGCGCGTGTCTGTCAGCAACTGCCGCGCCTGCGCAGCCTGAGCGTCCGTACCCGCGCTGACGACCTGCACGGCCGCCATCGCCACCTGGCCGATAAGCTTGCGCATCTCGATCGCGGCACCGCCGGCACCGCCAGCGACTACGTCCCAGGGAGCGCGCA
>JASHQA010000010.1 GCA_030037785.1 Streptosporangiaceae bacterium | reverse complement strand
CTCGCGCACCAGCCGCCGGGTGGTGACCCGCGCTTCGGCCCGGCGGCGGCGGTTGACCTCGTCGCGGCTCAGGTCGTCCTCATCGGCCAGGCCCGCGCACACCGGGAGTCCGGTGATCTCGTCATCGACCCACTGCGGTGCCCAGATGCACTCGGCAACCTCAGGGCCCGTGTCGGTTGGCACGAGCACCTTCGTGCCGACGGCGGGCTGATGGTTCCCCGGATCGAGGTAGTACAGCCGCCCGTTCCGCTGGAAGCTCACCGCCATCATCATGCCCATGCGCCAACATTACGGCCAGGTAACGGCTCTCGTCTGCCCCGATTCCGGCAAATAGTGCACACGCGACCGCGGCGTGGACAGAGGCGCTTCGTGGGAGTGAGATTGCTATGGGCGGATCCATAGCGATCTCACTCCCACGCCAGGGCAGGCGACAGGCCGCGGCGCAGCGGCGCAGCGGCCAGCTACATCAGCGCCAGCGTTAGCTCCTCGACCGCCAGCAGCGGCGCCGCGTTGGCCTGCAGTCGCTGGCGGCAGCGCAGGATGGCCTCGATCCGGCGCACGGTCGCCGTCGGCCCGTCTGCGGCGGCAAGGCTCCGCAGCTCGCTGACCCGCGGCTCGTTCGCCAGTTCGACCGCCGCACCGACCTGCACGGCCAGGACGTCGCGGTAGTACGCGGCCAGGTCCAGCAGCGCGCGATCCAGCGAGTCACGCTTGAGTCTGGTTGCGCGGGACTTCTGCCGGTCTTCTAGCTCGCGCAGCGCTCCGGCACCGCCGCGCAGCGCCGTTGCCACGCCCTTGCCAGTCGAACCCGCACCGAAGGCACGCCGGAGGGCCTCGCGCTCTGGCTCGTCAAGCTCCTGCGTCACCGCGGCAGCCTCCGCTTCGGCCGCCTTGACGAGCCCGGCCGCTGCCCGCAGCGCTTCGCCGACGCTACCGAGCAGGCTCGGTACGCGCAGCACCTCGTCGCGCCGACGCGCGGCCTCCTCGTCCGTCGCGAGCCGCCGCGCCCTGCCGATGTGGCCCTGGGCGGCTAGCGCCGCGGCTCGCGCCCGCTCAGCCGCCAGACCCGCGCGCACCAGTACGTCGGCGACGGCCGACGTACTGGGAGTGACCAGGGTCACCAGCCGGCACCGTGACCTGATCGTCGTCGGCAGGTCATCGGCGTACGGGGCGCACATCAGCCACACGGTTCGCGGCGATGGCTCCTCGATCGCCTTCAGCAGCGCATTCGCCGCCTGCTCGGTGGCCCGGTCCGCGTCCTCGAACACCACGATCCGCCACGGTCCGCTCACCGGCGCGGCGGCGGCCTTCAGGACCAGGTCCCTGGTCTGCCTGACCCCGTACGACAGCCCATCCGGTCGGACGAACAGCACGTCTGCGTGCGTCCCGGCGGTCACCTGGTGGCAGGACGGGCATTCCCCGCAGCCCTGCCGGTCGCACTGCAACGCGGCCGCAAACGCCCGCGCCGCAACCGACCGCCCGGACCCCGGCGGACCCGTGAACAGCCACGCGTGCGTCATCCCGCCCGCGCTGGCAGCGGCGCGCGCGAGCTGGGCCGTGATCGCCTCCTGGCCCGTCAGCTCGCCGAACACCGCCGCGGGCCGCACGTCACCAGCATGTGCGGCGGGCTCAGCCGGAGCGCTCACTCACGCACCGCCGGGAAGGAGCCGGTGTTCTCCTCCGCCGCGGAGGGCACCGGGTCCGGCAGCACGTCACGCACCCGCAGCTGGATCTCCCTGCTGATCTCGGCCTCCGGGCGGGTGGCATCGAGCACCAGGTACCGGCTCGGCTCCGCGGCGGCGATGCGCAGGAATGCGTCCCGTACCCGCTGGTGAAACTCGACCGGCTCTGCCTCCAGCCGATCAGCCGAGCTCAGCCGCCGGCCGAGGCCCGTGGTCGGGGACAGGTCCAGCATGACGGTCAGATCCGGGACTAGGCCTCGGCTGGCCCACTTGTTCAGCGACGCGACCTCCGTGAGCGGAAGCTCCCGTCCCGCGCCCTGGTAGGCGAGCGAGGAGTCGACATACCGGTCGGTGACGACGATGGCTCCCCGCTGCAGGGCCGGAACGATGACGGACTCCACGTGCTCAGCCCGGTCCGCGGCGTACATCAGCGCCTCGGCACGCGCCGAGAGCCCGGCGTGGGCCGTATCGAGCAGCAGCGCGCGCAGCCGCATCCCGACCTTCGTGGCGCCCGGCTCGTACGTGGTCACCACGTCATAGCCCTGGTCGCGCAGCCAGATCGCCAGCAGCCTCGCCTGGGTCGACTTGCCCGCGCCCTCGCCGCCCTCGAGCGCCAGCAGCACGCCCGGCCGCCTTCTTGGCTTCGGTACCGGGACCGTCGATGCCGACGCGGAAGCCAGCGTCACTGCGGCGTCCCGGATGCCACTAGCTGTGCCGTTTGCAGCGGATCGGCCGTCATGTCGGAACACCGAGCCCAAATCCGCCAGCAGCGGCACACCGCGCCGGTCGTCCATCTGGCGGTAGGACACCCGGCCGAGCAGCACCGCGATGACGGCGGCCAGCAGCAGCACGAGGTTGTAGCCGACGTTGCGGTACGTGACGCCGACCGCGTTCAGATTGTCGCCGCCCGCGATGGCCCTGGACAGCGCGTTGAAGCCGCCTGCCAGCGTCGGTGCGATCGCAATCGCTGCGAAGAGGATCACCCGGATCATCGACTGCAGGAACCCGAACGTCCGCCCCCTGGTCAGGTCGTCGACTTCCAGGCCGATCACGGTGTAGCCGGTGACGTACGCGACGCCCGCACACGCGCCGACCACGATCACCAGCATGACGGTCAGCACGAGATTGGGGATCAGCGCGATGGCCGCCAGCGGCAGCGCCGCGAACATGATGGACACCCCGAACAGCCGCTTCCGCGAGAATCCGCGCAGCACTCGCAGGCCGAGGAACATTCCGATGGCCAGCCCGAGGAAGATGGCAGCAAAGGCGGCGCCCCACCCGGCGCTGCCGCCCTGCAAGACGTCCCTGATGTAGGAGGGGCCGAGGCCCACGACGGCGCCGCCGGCGACGAACGCCCCCGTCATGCCGATCACGATGCCGCGCAGCAACCGGGTCTGGCCCAGGAATCGCCAGCCATCCCAGATCGACTTGAGCATCGACGGCGAGGAGATCTTGTCGGTCGGCTGGCGGCGCAACTCCTTCAGCATGTAGACGGTCAGCGCGGAGACCAGGTACATGGCGGTTCGGAAGTACAGCGACAGGTTGAGCTGGTTGGTCGAGAAATAGGGCGAGATGTGCCCGAGAGCGGTGCTGATGATCGCCAGCAGTGAGAACAGCAGGCCGGCGATCGGCGCCGTGCCGTACGTCGTGAACAGGCTGAGCTGGTTGGCCTGTTCGAGCTTGTCCCGCGGCACCAGGTTCGGCACCGAGGCGTCCTTGGCTGGTGCCCAGAACAGCGACGCACCCGAGGCCAGGAACTGGACCACGTAGATCCACGTCAGCTTGTTAACAAACCCCACCGAGAGATCGATGGGGATGGTGATGTAGAGCACTGCCCTGAGCAGATCTCCGATGATCATGTTCCACCGGCGATCGAACTTGTCGGCAACCGCGCCTGCCAGCGGCCCGAACAGCAGCGCGGGGAGCAGCGACGTCAGCCAGACACCGCTGACCGCGTACGCACCGCCGCTGGTCCCGCCGATCTGCGCGGCCAGGGCAGACAGCGCGAGCAGGCTCAGCCAGTCCCCCAGGCTCGCCAGCGTGAGCGCTACCCACAGCCGCCGAAACGGCGTGATCGACAACACGCCGGGGCTGCGGGTGCCCAAAGGGGATCGGAAGTTCACGGCGTTAAGGGTATCGGCCCTCCCTGGAGACAACTGCTGGCAGCGAAAACCTGCACCGCCCCACCAGGAAATTCGTGCGGAACGGGCTACTTCCCAGCGTGCAGTCCTTTGACGGGTCCCGCAACTTGGGCCGGACCGACCGGCCCGGGCAGCGCCGACGAATCGGCCGGGCGCGCCGCCGCCCAGCGGTCAGTGACGAGCGAGATAAGGCCGGCCGGCCGGCCGCCTCAGCTGTCCGCGGCCGGTGGCTTCTTGGTCCGGGGGCTCGCCGTCGCGCCGCCAGTCCTGGCCGACCTGGTCCCGGCCTTGGCCGACCGGCCAGCGCCAGCGGCCGACCGGCCGCCCGCACGCCGCTTCGGCGCCGGTCCCGCAGCCCGTCGCTCCGCGAGCAACTCGATGGCTCGCTGCGGCGTGATCGACTCAATCGTGTCGCCCTTGCGCAGCGAGGCGTTCGTCTCGCCGTCGGTCACGTACGGGCCGAACCGGCCCTCCCGCAGCACGATCGGCTTGCCGGTCGCCGAGTCCTGGCCGAGTTCCCGCAGCGGCGGTGCGGCGGCCGCCCTGGCCGCGCGCCCGCGCGGCTTCGGCTGCGCCAGCAGCGCCTTGGCCCCGTCCAGGGTGATGGTGAACAGCTGATCCTCGGACTCCAGTGACCGGCTCTCGCTGCCTCTCTTCACATACGGGCCGTAACGGCCGTTCTGCACGGTCACCAGCTCGCCGTCGAACTCGCCGAGCGTGCGCGGCAGCGTCAGCAGCCTGATCGCGTCGTCGAGCGTGACGCTGTCGAGGTCCATCGACTTCAGCAGCGACGCCGTCCTGGGCTTGGCCGGCGACGGCGCGCTGTCATCGGTCGCCTCCGTCACGTAGGGACCGAACCGGCCAGCTTTTGCGACGATCGTCCGGCCAGTCTCCGGGTCGGTGCCGAGCACCTTGTCACCGCTCGGCCGGTCTAGCAGCTCCGCGGCGAACTCCGGCGTCAGCTCGTCCGGCGCTGTGCCGTCCGGCACGTTCACGCGCTGACCGTCGCGCTCCAGGTAGGGGCCATAGCGGCCGACGCGCACGACGATGTCAGACCCGGCCAGCGGGAACGAGCTCACGTCCCGTGCGTCGATCTCGCTGAGGTCGCTGACCATCTCCTTCAGGCCCTCTTCGCCGTCCGCGCCGAAATAGAACCGGCGCAGCCACGGCACGCGCTGGGCCTCGCCGTTGGCGATGTCATCGAGCGCGTCTTCCATCTGCGCGGTGAACTCGTAGTCCACCAAGTGCGGGAAATGCCGCTCGAGCAGCGTCACCACGGCGAACGCGACGAACGACGGGACCAGCGCCGTGCCCTTCTTGAACACGTAGCCGCGGTCCAGGATCGTGCTGATGATGGAGGCATAGGTAGACGGACGACCGATGGCCCGGTCTTCCAGCTCTTTGATGAGCGTTGCCTCGGTGTACCTGGCCGGCGGACGCGTGGCGTGGTCGGCCGCTTCCAGGCCTATCGCCCGCAGCGGCTCATCCTCGGTCAGCGGCGGCAGCCTGCGCTGATTGTCGTCCCGCTCGGCGTCGTCGTCCGCGTCTTCCACGTAAGCCTTGAGGAAGCCGTAGAAGTGGATGATCCTGCCGGAGGCGGTGAACTCGGCTTCCCGGCCAGGCGTGGACTGCGCGCCGCTGCCTACGGCGGCATCAGCGACCGCGCCGACGCTGATCGGCTCGGGGGCGTCCGCGCGACCGAGAACCCGCACCGACACCGACTCGCCGGTGGCGTCCTTCATCTGCGACGCGACGGTCCGCTTCCAGACCAGCTCGTAGAGCCGCAGCTCGTCGCCCGACAGCCCCGCCTGCGCTGGCGTCCTGAACTGGTCACCGGCGGGGCGGATTGCCTCGTGCGCCTCCTGCGCGCTCTTGACCTTGCTGTCGTAGACCCGCGGCGCTTCCGGCACGTACTCCGCGCCGTACAGTTCCCTTGCCTGGCTCCGCGCGGCGTTCAGCGCGGTCTGCGACAGCGTCACCGAGTCGGTCCGCATATACGTGATGTGGCCGTTCTCGTAGAGGCGCTGCGCGAGCTGCATCGTGTACCGCGACGAGAAGCCGAGCTTCCTCGACGCCTCCTGCTGCAGCGTCGTCGTGCGGAACGGGGCGTACGGGGAGCGCCGATACGGCTTGCGCTCCACCGTCTTCACTCCGAACGCGGCATCCGCCAGCCGGTCTCGCAGCGCTGCCGCGGCAGCACCGTTCAGGTGCAGAATCCCGCCCGGACCGTCGTTGTCGGCGCCGCCGCGCAGCTCACCCGTCGAGGTGAAATCGCGGCCCTGCGCAACCCGGCGGCCATCGACCGTCGCCAGCGTCGCGGTGAACGTCTGCACGTCGCCCACGGCAAGGCCGTCTGTTATCTTCGCGAACTCGGCTTCCAGGTCCCAGTACTGAGCGGGCCGGAACGCGATGCGGTCGCGCTCCCGGTCCACCACCAGCCGCACCGCGACCGACTGGACGCGGCCCGCCGACAGCTGCGGCATGACCTTCTTCCACAGCACCGGCGAGACTTCATAGCCGTACAGCCGGTCCAGCACGCGGCGAGTCTGGTAAGCCTCGACGAGCCCTTGGTCCACGTCCCGCGGCGAGGCGATGGCCCGCGAGATCGCCTCGGGTGTGATCTCGTGGAACACCATCCGGCGGGTTGGGACGCGCGGCCGCAGCTCTTCCTTGAGGTGCCAGGCGATCGCCTCGCCCTCCCTGTCCTCGTCGGTGGCGAGGTAGAGCTCGTCGGCGTTCTTCAGCAGCTGCTTGAGCTTGGCGACCTGCTGTTTCTTATCCGAGTTGACGACGTACAGCGGCTCGAAGTCGTGCTCCACATTGACACCGAGGCGGGCCCATGGCTCCTTGCGATACTTGGTCGGTATCTCGGCTGCCCTATCAGGCATGTCCCGGATGTGGCCGATGCTCGACTCGACCACGTAACCCTTGCCGAGGAAGCCGGCGATCGTGCGCGCCTTGGCCGGCGACTCGACGATGACCAGCTTGCTGCCACCGTTAGCGCTGGCCCTCCGGCCGCCCGTCGTTTCCTCGGTCCCTGCTGCCACTTCTTCCACCTTCAAATTCCGGCAGACGCCAGGAGGCTATCGCAGGCGTGCACCATAGCCGCCCGGCGCTCCGGCCGTACGTTAGCCCCCCGAGCGCCCCCATGGGCGCGTAGCACTGCACAGCGCCGTGCTACCTGCCCACGAACGTCCCCGTTCCCTTCCCGGACCTTAACCAGCACTCTCCGCCAGCATGTTCCCTCGGCCCTGGGCGGGATTCCGTCAAGGTGATTGAACCATCCCGCCCGACGCGCACAATGAGTTGATGGCGGAGTACTCCTACCTAGTCGTCTATCTGCCGCGCGGCACGTCGAGGGACGCAGCGCGTCGCATTCTGACCGATCACGCCGAATATGGCAACTGGGAACTGTCGAGACTTCGCCTCTATCCGGACGGCAGCCGCAAAGCGACCCTACGGCGGCTGATCATTCGCCAGGCCCGGGCCCAGCTCACCGCCCCGTGGTCGTCCGGCCCTTGGGTCCGCTAGCCGGTGTCTGCACGAGATGCCGCCTAGTCCCGCGTGGTGAGCAGGCGCGAGCGGCGCCTGCCAGCCAGCCGCGTGCTTCCGCCGGTCCGAGCTGCGTGCTTTCCGCCGCCGCGCGCCGGTGGCCTCGCGCGCTGCCGGAGCCGGAAGGACCGTGGCGGGCCGACGCGCGGCCATCCGGCTCGCTGCAGTGCGATGACGATCAGCAGGCAGGTCGCGGACAGCAGCGTTCCGGCCGCGAAGCCTTCGGCGACGCCCGGTCCGAGCGAGGGCAGCAGAGTCATCGAAACCTCGCGCAAGCGGTGGCCACGGCCAGGCACGCCCGGCTGGCCGTGCGGACGACCGTGGCCACCAGAGCGGGCGAGCGCCCGCAGCTGGCCTGGAGGGCCTCATGGCCAAGGCGCCAAGTCCGCGCGCTGCCGGTCGCAGTGCCGTGCCACAGCGACGGTGCGCGGCTGCAGACTGGCTTCGCCAGGCTCTGCCCCTGTTCCGGCAACACAGGCGACCCTCCTTGCAGGCCAGCTGGCGATGGCCATGCAGTCTCCCGATGACCCGCCAGGGTGCGGGGCGGCTGGCCGGGGCGCAATTCGAAAGGGGGGTTGGCGACCCCAGGGCATCTACCCCACACAATGAGTCACGATAGCACTACTGAGCGTGCATGCGCGGAAAAACGAAACGACACCCACGTCGACACTGATCACCACGCTGCCGACAACCCCGGCGATGTCGCACTGACCTTGCGCAATGAGCCTGACCTGGCCTAATGCCTAGCAAAGATCAAGGAAGTTATCCAGAACCCGGACCCCGAACCGGAGCGCCGCGACCGGAACACGCTCATCCACCCCGTGGAACATGCCGGCGAAGTCAAGCTCTGGTGGCAGCCGGAGCGGCGTGAAGCCGAAGCAGCGGATGCCCAGCCTGGAGAACGACTTGGCGTCTGTGCCCCCCGACAAGCAGTAGGGCACCATCTGACCGTCGGGATCCTCGGCGAGCAGCGCGCCCGCCATAGCCGCGACCAGGTCACCGTCGAAGCTCGTCTCCAGCGCGACGTCATCGTGCACGTGCTCGCGCCTGATCCCCGGCCCGACCAGCGCGTCGATCTCGCGGAAGAACTCATCCGCCAGGCCGGGCAGGAACCGCCCGTCGACCTGAGCGGCCGCGACCTGCGGCACCACATTCACCTTGTACCCGGCGGACAGCATCGTGGGGTTCGCTGTGTGGGTCAGCGTGGCGCCGACCATCTTGGCGATCGGGCCGAGCTTGCCGAGCACCGCCGCCGGGTCAGCGGCGTCAAACTCGACACCGAGCGCCTCGCACGCGGCCCTGGCGAACGCGAAGGCCGCCTCGGTCCGCCGGACCGGCCACTCGTGTCGGCCGATCCGTCCCACCGCCTCGGCGACCTCGGTGACCGCGTTGTTCTTGTTGATCATGGAGCCATGCCCGGCGGTGCCCGCGGCCGTCAGGCGCATCCATGCCATTCCCTTCTCAGCGGTCTGGAGCGGGTAGAGCCGCTTCCCGCCGAGCGTCACGCTGAAGCCGCCGACTTCGCCGATGGCCTCGGTGACGCCTTCGAACTCGGCCGGGTGGTTGTCGACCAGCCAGCGGGCTCCCCAGGTACCGCCCGCTTCCTCGTCGGCCAGGAACGCAACGACCACGTCGCGGGCCGGGCGCCTGCCCTCGGCGAG
>JASHQA010000117.1 GCA_030037785.1 Streptosporangiaceae bacterium | reverse complement strand
AGGACGTCGACCTGGTCGAACGCGGCGTCGAAGTCCCGGCAGATCAGCGTTCGTACCTGCTGTGCCTTGCCGTAGTAGGCGTCGTAGTAACCGCTAGACAACGCGTAAGCACCGAGCATAATCCGGCGCTTTACCTCCGGGCCGAAGCCCGCCGCCCTGGTGAGCGACATCACCTCGTCGGCGCTGCGACCGCCGTCATCGCCGACCCGCAGCCCGTAGCGCATGGCGTCGAACCTGGCCAGGTTGGACGACGCCTCGCTGGGGGCGATCAGGTAGTAGGCCGGCAACGCGTAGCGGAAGTGCGGACACGACACCTCGGTGATCTTGGCGCCGAGCGACTCGAGCAGCTCGACCGCCTCGGTGAACCTGGACTGGACGCCGGCCTGGTAGCCCTCGCCGCTCAGCTCGCTGACGACGCCGATCCGGAGGCCGGCCACGTCGGCCTGCCGGGCCGCCGCCACCACCGGTGGCACGGCCGCGTCGACAGAGGTAGCGTCGCGGGGATCGTGACCGGAGATCGCCTCGTGCAGCAGCGCCGCGTCCAGCACCGTCCGGGCCAGCGGGCCCGGTGTGTCGAGCGAGGACGCGAATGCGACCAGCCCGTACCGGGAGGACCCGCCGTAGGTGGGCTTCGTCCCGACGATGCCGCAGACCGCAGCGGGCTGACGGATGGAGCCCCCGGTATCGGTGCCGATCGCAAGCGGCGCCTCGTAAGCCGCGACAGCAGCGGCTGACCCGCCCGATGACCCGCCGGGCACCCGGCCGAGGTCCCACGGATTGTGACTCGTGCCGAACGCCGAGTTCTCGGTCGACGACCCCATCGCGAACTCGTCCATGTTGGTCTTGCCAAGGATGATCAGGCCCGCGTCGCGCAGCCGCCTGGTGACCGTCGCGTCGTACGGCGGCTGCCAGCCCGCGAGAATCTTCGATCCGCACGTGGTCGGCATGTCCGCGGTCGTCAGCACGTCCTTCAGCGCGAGCGGCACGCCCGCAAGCGGTCCCAGCCGCTCCCCGGCCGCCCGCCTGCGGTCGATGTCCGCCGCGGCCGCCAGCGCGCCGATGCCCGCCACGTGCAAGAACGCGTGCAGCTCGGGCTCCACCGTGACGATCCGGTCCAGGTGGGCCCGGGTCACCTCGACCGCGGACACCGCACCCGCGGCTACCGCGGCGGCGGTTTCGGCCGCGGTCAGCCTGGTCAGCTCGCTCGCCTCGCTCGCCTCGCCAGCCATCTCAGTCCGCCGCCAGGATTCGCGGGACCCGGAACCGCGACTGCTCGCTGGCCGGCGCGCCCGCGAGCGCCTGTTCCGGCGTCAGCTGCGGCGCCGGCACGTCGTCGCGGTACACGTTGGCGATGCCCGCCGCGTGCGTCATGGGCGGGATCTCCTCGGCCGCGACCTCCTGGACCCGCGCCACGGCCACGATGATCTGGTCGAGCTGGCCAGCGAAGTGGTCGAGTTCGGCGTCGGTCAGGGCCAGCCTGGAGAGCCTGGCCAGGTGGGCTACCTCGTCCCTGGTAATGGCCATGCAGGCCATCCTATGGGGCTGTCGCAGCCCGGTCCCACGGCATTGTCGGCGCGCCTCGGCTACCGCACGGGCTGGGCCTTGGCGGCATCGGCGGCGTCGGCGGCATCGGCGGCATCGGCACGCCGACCGTACTCGCGCAGCCACGAGGTCGCCGACGCCACGTTCATCGGCTTGGCGAAGTGCCAGCCCTGCCCCGCCACGCAGCCCATCGTCATCAGCGCGCCCGCCACGGCAGCCGACTCGACACCCTCGGCCACCGACATGATGCCAAGCCCGGCAGCAAGATCGACGATCGACTTCACGACCACCGTGTCTTCGGGCGACGCGAGCATCCGCGAGATGAACGACGAGTCGACCTTGATCTCGCCGAACGGCAGCCGCTTCAGCCGCAGCAGGGACGAGTACCCCGTGCCGAAGTCGTCGATGCTCAGGCCGACCCCGATGTCGGCCAGCGCCTCTGCCGTCGCGACCGCGTGCGCCGGTTCGCTGGTCAGCACGCGCTCGTCAATCTCCAGCAGCAGCGCGTCCGGCGGCAGCCCGTTCCGGCTGAGGCACTGCCCGACCAGGTCCGCCAGGCCGGTGTCGAGCAGGTCCCGGCCCGACACGTTGAGCGAGACCTGGACCGGCAGGCCCGCCTCTCGCCACCGTGCCGCCTGGGCCACGCTCGTCTCGATGACGAAGGCAGTGACCTCCCGCATCAGATAGGACTGCTGCACGACCGGGATGAAGTCGCGCGGGATCAGCACACCGCGCCGCGGGTGCCGCCAGCGGACCAGCGCCTCCACTCCGGCCGGGCGCCCGTCGGACAGATACACCTTCGGCTGGTAGTGCAGCTCGAGTTCCCCGCCGTCGAGGCCCCGGCGCATGTCGCCGAACAGCGCGAGCCTGGCGGGCGAGTTCCGGTCCAGGTCGGCGACGTACCGCTCGACCCCGCTGCGCCGCTGCTTGGCCAGGTACATCGCCAGGTCCGCGTGCTG
>JASHQA010000116.1 GCA_030037785.1 Streptosporangiaceae bacterium | reverse complement strand
CTGATCAACCGCTCGGCGTGGGCCGCGACCTGAGGGTCGTGCGTGGCCAGAATGATCGTCATCTCCCGGTCCTCGCGCAGACTGGTGAGCAGCTGCAAGATCTCGGTCGCATTCGCCGAGTCCAGATTCCCAGTCGGCTCGTCAGCCAGCAGCAGGGCTGGTGCGTTGACGAGTGCTCGGGCGATGGCTACCCGCTGCTGCTCCCCGCCTGACATCCTGGCTGGCAGTGAATGCTCTCGGCCAGCCAGACCGACGGCCGCCAGCAACTCACGACCGCGTTCCCGCTTATTAAAAGGTGTCCGATATGGCAGCACGGGCGCGATGACGTTATCCAGGGCGGTGAGCGCGGGTAGCAGGTGATAGCTCTGGAACACGAATCCGACGGTGCGGCGATAGGCAGCCAGGGCGCCGCCCTGCAGCGCCGTCACGTTCTGGCCGGTGCTGATGATCGTGCCGGAATCAGGCCGCTCGATGGCGCCGATCAGGTGCAGCAGCGTCGACTTGCCTGATCCGGACGCCCCGGTGAGAGCGACGAAGGCGCCGGCTTCGATGGTGAGGCTGACGTCGTGGGCGGCTCGAACACGCCGGTCCTTGCCGACGCCGTAGCTCTTGCGGATGCCGCGCAACTGCAGAGACGCGCCGGCGTTTCCCACGTCTCGACTCCCTGCCTCGGCGATCCGGGTGGTGCCCGCTGGGGTTCACGGCTTACTGTCGCTTCATACCTAGTGACAATGCAAGACCAGTCTTAGCGCGTTGGCTAGTCACAATGCAAGATGAGACAGCGTCTATACCACTGGCCCGACGGGAGAGCGACTGGCCATGCCGTTGCATCACGCGGTCCTGGCACTGCTTGCCGACAAGCCAGCACACGGGTACGAGCTCAAGAGCAGCTTCGAGCAGGCGGTCGGAGATCAGTGGGGCGGGCTGAACATCGGGCATCTGTATCAGATCCTTGACCGGCTGAGCCGAGACGAGCTCATCGAGTCCGAGCGTCAGCCGCAGCCGGTAAAGCCAGATCGGGTGGTCCATCACCTGACTCCGGCCGGCCGCGCCGAGCTTGACCGCTGGCTGAACGAGCCGAGCCCACGGCTGCGCGGTTACCGCGACGACTTCTTCCTGAAGCTGATGGCAGCTGTTCAGGCAGGTGACCCCGCGACGCTGGACGGTGTGCTGCGCCGACAGCGGGCTTACCTGCTCAGGGAGTTGCACAGCCTGGCCGAGGCGCGGCGGCAGGCGCCAACGGCTGTCGTTGACCTGCTGATCAGCGCGGCCGAGCTGCACATCCGCGCTGATCTCGGCGTGGTGGATGCAGCCGAGAAGAACCTCGAGCGAGAGCTGGCCAGCCTGCAGCACGAGTCACCGAAGACCCGGCGCGCGGGTGCGGTGCCCGGCGCGGCACGAGCGGGCGCAGCCGGTGCCCTCGCCGCGGACCCGGCAACAACCGGCATCACCGGGTAAGCCTCGCGCGGCGCGGCGGGCCCGACAAGGCGGGCCCGACAAGGCAGGTCCGACACGGCTGGCCCGGCGCGGCTGGCCCGGCCTAAGCCGGTCTAGGAGGCGTCCGGCCAGCCGCCGCGGTGCAGGACCATCGGGTGCCACGGCAGCGCTGCGGCCGGCCCGGCGAGCATGCGCTGGGTCTGCGCCAGGTAGGGCTTCTGCCCACGCCAGCAGCCGTCTGGCGGAACGAGTCCTGCCGCCATCGCGTCGTCCTGGGCCACTATCGCTTCCAGGCAGGTCCGCAGCGGCTGGTCGTCCTCGCCAGTGGCCCGCGTTTCGTAGTCGCGGAGCGCGCGAAGGCCGGCGGCGGTCAGCCCGATCAGCCGACCGGGCTTGAGCTCGGCCAGGCGCCCTCGGCTCAGGACCCCCGTGCCCATGGCGATGCCCTCCTTGGAGACGCCGGAGGCGGCCGGCAGATCTCGGATGCGCGCAACCTCGCCGCCGATGACGCGCAACACGTTGGCTGCGAGTGGAAGGGACACCTGTGAGCCGCGCTCGTGCTCGAGCGTCAGGCTGGTCAGCGCCTGCCCGAGCAGCGCCGCGAGCGGCACGGCGGCCGCGTCGGCCTGAGCGTCGTGCTCGGCGGCTGCCTCCTGGATGCAGTGGCTGTAGAAGCCGTCCGACGGATGGACTTCCGGCGGTGACCACGGCATGGCCCCGGCGAACGGCAGCAGGGCCTCCCGTAGCGAGCCCACGGCATCGGCGCCGAAGCGCGCCCGCCAGCGCTGCTCGACGTCGGCCACGATCTCCGGCCAGAGGCGCCGCGCGTGACTGCCAGCCCGCGTCGGACGGATTACCGTGCTGCTGCGCACGCCGCGATGTGAGCCGTAGCCTTCCCTGCGGCCGTCTGAGGTGTCGCCGACGGAGATCCACCCCCACCGTTCCAGGCCGCCGATGTTGCAGGCAGCGCGGGCCTGAGCGCGCAACTCGCCGACTGTGATGCCGCCTTCGTCGATGAACCGGAGGCCGTTGGCCCACATGGGCATCGAGATCCGGAACAGGCGCCGGATCCGGCCGGAGCCCGCGGCCTCAACCGCGTTGTCTGCCTCGATCGTCAATGCGATCCAGGTCCATGACAGCAGCGTCGTCAGCGATGCTCGTGCGGGCACACCAGCATCATGCCGCGTCGCCGACCCACCCGGCAGCAGCGCCGTGATGGGCGCGGCCGTCGCGCGGCTGGTGGCTGGGGCCGAGGGTTATCCCCGCGCCCGGCACTCGGTGCCGGCAAGGATGCTGGAACAACCCGGATCTTGAATGGAGTTTGCAGTCAATGCTGCTAGAATGCCTTCATGACGGCTCTCACCATCCGTGATGTCACCGACGACGCTGTCCGCACTATGAAGATCCGGGCGGCTCGCAACGGCCAGTCCTTGCAGGCATACCTGCGCGGCCTGATCGAGAGAGAGGCAGCGAGACCCACGGTGGCGGAGGCTGTCGAGCGTGCCCGCAGGGATGCAACTTCGGCTATCGATACCGCCGATATTCTGGCTGCTATCGATGGGGGACGAGCGGGACGATGACCGTGGTCGACTGCTCGGCGATGGTAGAACTTCTTGTCGTCGGCACTGAAGAGGGCAAAGCCATCGCCGACCGGTTAGCTACCACCCACTCTGTCAACGCGCCCTACGTTCTCGACGGGGAAGTCGTCTCGGCCCTTCTTGGCCTGATGCGAGGGCAGAAGATCTCCAAGCGGAAAGCTGATGCTGCGCTGTGGAACTACCGGGCCTTTCCCATCGAACGACACGACGTACTTCCGCTGTGGTCGCGTATCAAGATTCTCTACGCAAACCTGTCCGGCTACGACGCGCAATATGTGGCTCTGGCCGAGGCCCTTGGCGTTCCCCTGATCACTGCCGACGCGCGTATCAAGCGGAGCAACGTCGCCCGCTGCGGAATCGAAGTCTTCGGCATTCATGTCTAGCTTCTCCGGGCTGTACTGCCCGGAGCAGCTCATCGGGACAGCGATGAGCTGCAACCCGTCACCAGGCGCGTTTTGAACCTGAGATACCGCTGCCTTAGGCGCTGGGGAAGCCCGGCAAAGGTTGCCGCCCGCACCAGTGACACCGGTCAGCCGGAAGCCCGTGCGCTGCCCGGCTGGTGGGTGCTTCCATCGCAGGTCTCGACCGCCGCCGTTCGGTCGCCGCGAGCGTCATGTGACCTGTGTTCGCGAAATCATCATCGCCGTGCCCCCGGCTACTGCGGCGCTCCGGGTACGAGGGTTGTAGGGTCTCACCGCGCGTGACATGTTGATCTCGCGTGACCTGGGCATGCTCGGCTGTCTCACGGTCATGTCAGCTGGCTCCGGTGATCGCCGCGAGCATCCTGTCACTGGCCGCGCGCCTTGCTTCCGCCATGGCAGTGCTGCCGGTGTGCCCGGAGTCCTCGATGATGACGAGCTCGGAGCCAGGCCACGCACGTGCCAGCTCCCAGGCGGTGATCGCCGGGCTGCCGAGGTCATTGCGGCCATGGATGAGGGTACCGGGGATGCCTGCCAGCCTGCCCGCGTCGCGGACAAGCACGCCGTCGAGGAAGCAATCATTGGCGAAGTAGTGTGCGCAGATCCGGACGAAGGCGAGCTTCGCGTCGTCCGGCCGGTCGCTGTACGCACCGGGGCTGCCGTTGCTCTCCTGCGAGATGACAGCGTCCTCCCAGGCGAGCCACTCGGTAGCGGCTCGTGCGCGCACGTCGGGATCCGGGTCTTCCATGAGCTTGCTGTAGGCCATCAGCAGGCCCTCGATCGGCGGCTCGGTGTCGGTCGGCAGCCGGAAGCTGTCGGCACCAGCGTGGTCGCGGAAGCGCGCCCATGCCTCGGGGAAGAAGCGGCCGACGCCCCGGTACAGCCAGTCCAGCTCGGACCGGCGATCCGACGTGACGCTGACCATGATCATCCCGGACACGCGCTCGGGGTAACGCTGGGCGTAGGCCAGCGACAGCGTGACTCCCCAGGAGCTACCGCGCAGCAGCCACTGGTCCACTCCGAGGTGCTCGCGAAGCTGCTCCATGTCTGCGATGAGGTGCTGCGTCGTGTTCAGGCTCATGTCGGCGGCGGGATCGCTGGCATGCGGCGTGCTGCGGCCGCAGTTGCGCTGGTCGAAGACGATGATCCGGTACCGCTGCGGGTCAAGTGACCTCGGGCGCCAGCCGACAAAGCCAGAGCCGGGGCCGCCATGGACCATGAGCACGGGGACGCCATCACGACTGCCGTAAGTCTCCCAGTAGACGAGGTTGCCATCACCCGTGTCGAGCAGGTCTGTCTCGTACGGCTCTATCGGCGGGAATGCCATGTGATTTCTCCTTCAG
>JASHQA010000115.1 GCA_030037785.1 Streptosporangiaceae bacterium | reverse complement strand
ATCCAGGCCTGGTAGTCGGCGTCGGTCAGCGCGCCACCGGCCGAGTACTGGGAGCAGTCCCGGCCCGGAATGTCGTAGGCAACGAGCACGGGTACGGCATCCTGGTCCCGCGCCTGCACCATCGTCACGCGCACCTGTTGCTCGACCTCAGCGGGGCTCCCGCCGGTGAACCAGACTGCCTGTGGAGTCGCGAGCATTCCGGCGATGGCGGCAGCCTCGGTGCTGTCGCCGGCCTGCTGCAGCTGCTCTTCCTGCTGGCGGGCGGCGGCAGTCGGCTTCGGCACGAAGAATCTGGTGTTCGCGGCCAGCGTGCGGGCAGGCGTCGTCGCGTTGCTCGCGGTCGTGCTTGCAGTCGCGGTCGTGCTTGCAGTCGCGGTCGCTGCGCCCGTGCCGGCGGCCAGCGCTCCGGCAAGGGCCGTCGCGCCGATGCCACATCCGGCGCTTCGGATCCAGCGAGTCATGACATCCCTCTGGCGTAAGCGCTTACTGCAATCAGACGCTGGCCGTAAGGTCTCACACGATCGGGTTCGATGCAAGAGTGAGGATCGTGCAGATTGCGGCGGGTGGCGGGTCGCGTCTGCGCTGGTGACGGCGGGACACGAGGCCCGGCGTGACGGGAAGTTCGTGACTGGGCGGTCCAACAGGAGAGTGACGATGCGCGCTGCGGTGCTTGGTGCGGACGGTTCGGTGACTGTGCAGGATGTCGAGCCGCCGGCCCCGGCGGCGGGTCAGCTGCTCGTCCGGGTGCGCGCGGCCGGTCTCAACCGCGCGGACCTGTCGGCGCGGGCGGGCGCCGCCCAGGCGGGACCGGCGGTCGCCGGGCTGGAACTCGCGGGCGAGGTTGAGGCGATCGGCGAGCAGGTGAGCCGGTGGCGGCCCGGTGACAGGGTGATGGGCCGGGGGAGCGGTTTCGCCGAGCTGGCGGTGCTGGGTGCAGCGGACGCCATCCGGGTGCCACCCGACGTCGGCTGGGAAGAAGCCGGGGCCATGCCGGTGACGCTGCTGACCGCCCACGACGCCCTGGTGACCAACGGGCGGCTGCGCGCCGGCGAGCTCGTCGTCGTGAACGCTGGCTCTTCCGGCGTGGGGACCTGCGCCGCGCGGATGGCCGGGCTGCTCGGGGCGGGCGCCGTCGTGTCAGCCACCACCTCCAGGCCGAAGGCAGCGGCCATCCGCGCCGCGGTCGGGCCGTTGCCGTGCCCGCTCGTCGTGACCGACGTGACCGGCGACGAGTTCGTCGCAGCGGTCCGCGGCCAGTCCGACGACGGCCAGGGCGCCCACCTCATCGTCGACAGCGTCGGCGCTCGCGTGCTGGGCGACAACATCGCCGCGGCCCGCGTCACCGGCCGGATCGTCCAGGTCGGTCGCCTAGGCGGGCGGCACGCCGAGATCGACCTGGACGAGCTCGCCCGCAAGCGGCTCACGCTTGTCGGGGTCACGTTCCGGACGCGGAGTCCGGCCGAGGGCGCCGAGGTGGTCCGGCGCTGTGTCGAGAACCTCGGGGATCAGCTGACGCGCTACCGGCCGAGGATCGACCGGGTGTTTCCGCTCGGGCAGATCACCGAGGCACGGGCGGCCATGCTGCGCAACGAGCACGTGGGCAAGCTCGTCGTCGTGCCGTAGCCGGCCGCAGCCGGCCGCGGCCGTTCCAGCCTTCGCCGACGTCTTCACCAGGCCCGTCGACCAGAGGTGATCGTGGTCGTCGTAATGCCAGACGTTCTCCTTAGCTCCGCTCGGCATCGCCGCTCATCGTCGGCTGAGGAAGTCGAGCACGCGCTGCGTGAGGAGTGTGGCGGCGTCCGGGTCGTACGACGGCAGTGAGCTGTCGGCAAAGAGGTGCTGCTCGCCCGGGTAGAGGAACAGCTCTGCGTCCTTGGCCTGGTCAGCGAGCGCACGCGCGGCATCGCTGTCGTCCCCCACGAAGTACGGGTCAGCGGTCATCGCGTGCACCTGCACAGGCACCCCGTCCGGCCACACCGAGCTGAACTCCGACACCGGGACGCAGGAATGGAAGAGCAGCGCCCCGCGTGCCTCCGGCCGCGTCTGGGCCAGCTTCTGGGCCGGGAGCACGCCGAGCGAGAATCCGGCGTACACCAGTCCCGAGGGCAGCCCGTCGACCGCCCGGACACCGCGCTCGATCACCTGGTCGAAGCCGAGCTTTTCGGCGTAGCCCACGCCCTCCGCCACGGTGCCGAAGGTGCGCCCCTCAAACAGGTCAGGTGTGTGCACGGCATGCCCGGCGCCGCGCAGTTCGTCGGCGAACGCGGTAATGCCACGGGTAAGCCCCTGTGCATGGTGGAAGAGCACTACTTCAGCCATCGTCACTCCTCGCCTCTCGGTTTTCCCTTGGCCGCCGCGGTCAGGGTGTCGTTCAGCGGACATCCGGTCCCCGGAAAGCTAGCGGCGGTTCCGGACGATCAGCTTCCTGATTAGCGTTCCTGGTGCATCGGCACTACAGAGAGGAACGCACCATGGGCAAGCTCATCGTGACCGAGTTCGTGACGCTGGACGGGGTAGCTCAGGCGCCGGGAGCGCCTGACGAGGACCGTGACGGCGGCTTCACGCACGGCGGATGGCAGGCGCCACTGCTGGACGAGGAGGCCGGCGGTGTCGTTTTCGAGCAGGCCAGGACCATGGACGCGCTGTTGCTCGGCCGGCGGACCTACGAGATTTTTGCCGGATACTGGCCGACCGCTCCAGCGGAGATCCCGTTCACCGGTCTGCTCAACCGCGTTCCCAAGTACGTGGCCAGTCGCACGCTCGCCGGCCCGCTGGCCTGGAACGGCTCGGCGCTTCTCGTCGGGTCCATCGCCGAGAGCGTCGCCTCGCTCAGCGAGCGCCACGATGAACTCCACGTCATCGGCAGCCTCAACCTCGTGCAGTCACTGCTGCGCGCCGGCCTCGTTGACCGGCTGAACCTGTGGCTGTACCCGCTGCTACTCGGCAGCGGCAAGAGGGTGTTCGACGAGGGCACCGTGCCCACCGCGCTGCGCCTGACTGAGTCGGTCACCTACGCCAACGGCACGCTCCACCTGGCGTACGAGCCAGGCGGCGCGCCCTCATATGGCAACCTCGCCGGCTGAGGCGCTGACTCGCCTCCTGGCCGGCTCACACCCGCGAACTGCTGCCGACGCTGGGCGTGTCCAGGGCGGTGAGCGCCAGGACCTCCTCCGGGGTGAATCCGGGCGCAACCCGATCCACCACCAGCACCCCGTTCCTACGACGGAACAGCGCCAGATCGGTCACCAGTATGTCCACGCATGCCTTCCCGGTGAGCGCATAGCTGCAGCGCTGCACGACCTTCGGCCGGTCGTGGCTGTCGCGGTGCTCCATCATCACCACGACCGTGCGGCCGGAAGCCACCAGGTCCATCGCGCCGCCGATGCCACCGCCCACCATGTCCGGGGTCTGCCAGTTGGCGAAGCTGCCCTCGGCGTCCACCTGGTAGGCGCCGAGAACGACGAAGTCCACCCGGCCGCCGCGCACCATCTCGAAGGCGGTCACGCTCTCGAAATAGGAGATGCCCGGGCTCGGGGTAACGGGGAAGCCGCTGGCGTTGAAGACATCCGGGTAGGTGTCCTCGTCGGGCACTATCTCGCCGTACCCGAGGATCCCGTTCTCGCCGTGCAGGACGATGTCCCGGTCGCGCACGTACGAAGACACGTAGCTCGGGATGCCGAGGCCCAGGTTGACGTACGAGCCGTCGGGCATGAGTGACGCGGCCAGTTCCGCCATCTGCGGGCGAGTCCAGCCCGGCTTGCCGTTGTAGCTGCGCGGCGCCGCCACGTCCCGGCGCGGGGGACCGTTTTTCGGCCCGGAGTTGGGGACGGTCGCGAGCACGACGCGCGACACGAAGATGCCCGGCAGTCCGATTCGCTCCGGGGGGATCTGGCCGGGCTCCACCACCTCGTCGACCTCAACGATCGCGATCCGCGCAGCCTTGGCGAAGCTGGGCCCGAAGTGCTGATTCGCGCCGCGGAACTCCACGTTGCCGGTCCGGTCAGCCCGGTGCGCGGCGATGAAGGCGTAGTCGACACCGATCGCCGTTTCCAGCAGGTAGGGCTTGCCGTCGAAGTACCGCACCTCCTTGCCATCGGCGATGTGCGTGCCGAGCCCCGTCGGCGTGTAGATGGCGGCGAGCCCGGCGCCCGCGGCACGGAGCCGTTCCACCAGCGTTCCTTGCGCCACCAGCTCGTAGGTCAGCTCGCCGGCCCGGACGCGCTTCTCGATCGGAGACAACCCTCCTGGCCTGGCGGTGAAGGACGCGATCACGTGCCGGACCTGGCCGGCCTCCACCACGGCCTGGCCGGCCGGCGGGATGCCGTTGGCGACCAGGCAGAGGTTTCTCGTGCCCCGCTCGGCCAGCGCGGTGAGGAGGCTGACCGGGGCGCCGGCGGTCGGGCCGAAGCAGGACACGGCGATAGTGGCGCCATCCGGAAGGTCGCTGATCGCGTCGGCGGGCGAGGCTGCGAGCTTGTCCATGGGCCTAGCCTGCGTCCGCCGGATGGGCGTGACAACGCCTGATCCGCCAGGCGACAAGCTTCGTGGCCGGCCGCCGCGGCGCAGGCACGGTCGACGCGCCCGGTCGGTTCGGCTAGTCGGCCGAGCGCTCGGCGATGTCGAGGGCGCGCTGCCAGGGGAAGTCGCCGACGTCCGAGTCCGCCACGCCGAACGGCTCGGCGGGGTGTTCGGCGCGAAGCAGGATGTAGACGCCTTCCTCGCGGAGCTGAGTCACCGAACGCCGGAACGGCTCGCGCGCGGCGAGCGGCCCGTTGACCCACGGGACCATGACGACCGGAACCTTCCGCCCGATGGCCTCGGCGATGACGCCCAGCGCGTGCACGTCGGTGACGCCGAGCGCGCTCTTGTTGATCGTGTTGAAGGTGGCCGGAGCGACGATCACAGCATCTGGCCGGGGCGGCCGCGCGTCCGACGGCGAGCGGTAGCCAACCTCGACGTTGTTCCCGGTCATCGCCGCTAACCCGGCGGCGTCGACGAACGACAGCGCATCCGGCGTCGGGATCACCCGCACTGTCCAGAGCCGTTGCTGAGCCAGCCGGACCAGCGCACGCACGTCGGATGTGGGTGGTGCTCCGCAGACGACAACGCTCAGTTCTCTGGGAACGTGGCTCACCTTCGCTCGGTCCCGGTCACCCGCGCACCCCCATCGGAGCCTAACTGCTGCTGCTGCGTTTGTCTGAGCGGTCCGGGTCGCGGGACCGGATGGCAGTCTGGCGGGCTGGGCTTGTTTCGACTTCCCCGCCGCGGGCATCTGACTGAACCCGGTCGGCCGACGGGCCGGCCATGGGTTCGGGGAGGCCACCGGTGCAGCAGGTCTGGCGCGTGAGCTGGGTCGCGCTGGCCGCCGCGGGCTTGGTCCTCATTGCCGCCACTCCTGCGGTCCTGGCCGCCGTCGGAGTCACCGCCCCTTGGGCGTTAGCCGGAGCAACCGCTGTCGCTGCCGTCGTCGTGGCGTGCTGCGGCATCGCGCAGCGCCGGTACCGCATCGCGCGCCACAGTCGCGAGGAGCAGATCCTCCCCGGTCAGGACGGCGGTCCGGGCCCTGGTGCACCCAAGCTGCCGAAAGTCAGCGAGATCGCCGACCCGGTGCGGCTCGGCGCGCACAGGGCAGCGCCAGCTGAGCCAGCGTCGGGCGCTTCGCCGGGCGGCGCTTCGCCGGGCGGCGCGTCTCCGGATGCTTCGCCCGGCGGCGCTTCCCCGGACGCCTTCGAAGCCCCGGTCTACATACCCCGTGACCTCGACGGGGAGCTACGCGAGCTGCTGGCCGCCGGTGGCTTCGTGCTGCTGGTCGGGGACTCTACCGCGGGTAAGACCAGGATGGCCTTCGAGGCCATGCGTGCCACGCTCCCCGACCACGCCCTGGTTGCGCCGCCGGGTGTGTATGCCATGCCGACAGCCGTCAGCCGGGCGGCCGCCGTGCGATGCTGCGTGCTGTGGCTCGATGACCTGGAGCGGTTCCTCGGGCCGGGCGGGATAACCGCAGCGGACATCGCGCGGCTGCTCAGTGGCGACGATCACCACCGGGTGATCCTCGCGACCATCCGCGCGACGGAGCAGGCTCGGCTGACCGCGGACTTGCGTGCCGATGACAGGGCCTGGCAAGGGCTTCGGGATGTCCGGGAGGTCCTGGATCAGGCACGGCAGCTTCGGATAGCCCGCTTGTTCACGACCGCCGAGCTGGCGCGCGCCGGAGCCAGGGACTGGGATCCGCGCATCGCCGAAGCCGTCCGGCACGCGGACAGCTACGGGGTTGCCGAATACCTCGCTGCCGGACCGTTGCTGCTGCGCGACTGGGACGACGCGCGCGGCTCCCCGACCGGGATACACGCTCGGGGCGCGGCAATCGTGACCGCGGCAGTCGATATCCGCCGGGCCGGATACACCTCGCCGATACCCAGAGACTTGCTCGACGAGGTCCACCGCCGTTACCTCGACGACCCGCAGCGCGGCGACGTTCCGCCTGAGCCGCCAGCGGAAGCATGGGCGTGGGCCACCGCACGGCGATCGGCCACCACCGGACTCCTCAGCCCGGTCGGCGGCAACCGCGTGAAGGTCTTCGACTACCTCACCGACACCGCTCAGCGGCGCGCTGGCCCGCTCGACCGCGTTCCCGAGCCGGTGGTCCGGGCCGCACTGGCGTCCGCCCGTGCCACAGACGCGACGTCGCTCGCCAGAACCGCCTACAACCAGGGCCGCTGGCCGCTGGCAGCCGATGCGTGGCGGTTCGCCTTTCGGCTGCTCGCGAGTGACCCTAGCGCGGGCCTCGACCACCCCGACACGCTGGCTAGCCTCAGCAACCTCGCGCTCGTGCTCCATGACCTGGGCCGGCTGGAGGAGGCGGAGGCCGAGGACCGCGCGGTGGCGGAGGCCCGGCAGCGCGTGCTAGGTCCCGAGCATCCTGACACCCTGGCGAGCCGCGGCAACCTCGCGCTCGTGCTGCGCGATCTGGGCCGGCTGAAGGACGCGCAGGCCGAGATCCGCGCCGTCCGGGCGGCGCGTCGGCGGGTGCTTGGCCCCGACCATCCGAGCACCCTGGCTAGCCGCGACAACCTCGCGCTCGTGCTGCGCGACCTGGGCCGGCTGACCGAGGCGCGGACCGAGATACGCGCCGTCCTCGCGATCCGGCGGCGGCTGCTTGGCCCCGACCACCCCAGCACGCTGACCAGCCGCGGCAACCTCGCGCTCGTGCTGCGCGATCTGGGTCGGCTGGAGCACGCGGAGGCGGAGCTCCGCGCCGTGCTCGCGGTCACGCTGCGGGTGCTGGGTCCCGACCACCCCAGCACGCTGACCAGCCGCAACAACCTCGCTGCTGTGCTGCGTGATCTGGGCCGGCTGACGGAGGCGGTTACCGAGATCCGCGCCGTCCTCGCGGCCCGCCAGCTGGTGCTGGGTCCCGACCACCCCGACAGTCTCGCCAGCCGCAACAACCTCGCGCTCGTGCTGCGCAATCTGGGCTGGCTGGACGAGGCGGAGGCGGAGATCCGCGCCGTCGTGGCGATCCGGCAGCGGGTGCTGGGTCCCGACCACCGCAGCACCCTGGCCAGCCGCAACAACCTTGCTGGCGTGCTGCATGAGCAAGGCCGGCTGGACGAGACGGAGGCGGAGATCCGCGGGGTCCTGGCGGTCATGCTGCGGGTGCTGGGTCCCGATCATCCCGACACCCTGGCCAGCCGCAACAACCTCGCGCTCGTGCTACGCGATCTGGGCCGGACGGACGAGGCGGAGATCGAGGTCCCCGCCGCCCTGCCAGACCGCAGGATGGTGCAGGGCCCCGACGACCCCAGCAGCCTCGCCGACGGCCCGCGAAGCGCCGACGGTGATGCGGATGCGGATGCCGATGCCGAGATGGTCGCGCAGGAGGTCTGACTCCGCTGCGGCGTTGGACAGCGGCTTGCTGGCGGTGCCAGTCAGGGCAGCGGCTTTGTTCGCGGACCGGTGGCGCGCGCTCGCAACGCTTCGAGGGCGGTCGCCTTGCCGGTCGCGGTGAGACCGTAGCTGTCCTCGTCCCAGGCAGCGCCGACCGAGAACAGGCCGAGCGCCCGGCACGGGTTGATGGTGTCGTAGAGGACCCACCGCACGTGGTCCTCGTCGGGCGGCTTGCCCGTGCGGTACTCGCGGAAGCCGGCCTCGCTGGCCGCCCGCCCCACCCTGGCTGTAACCGCCTTCAGCGGCAGTGATCCGACGTCCAGCAGCAGGGCGAGGAACAGCTCGCCGGCGAACGCGCTGAACGCGTCATCGCCGTCGAGCAGGTCGGCCGCCACGACCCGCCACAGGTCCTCTGGGTCGGCGGCGAGACGCCGCCCCTTCGCGGTGAGCGTCAGCGTCCGGCCCGCCTGGCGTGCGAGGCTGAGGTCCTGGGCCAGCTCGCGCAGCAGGGACAGGTCGTACAGCTCATCTTCGCTCCGCGGTGGCCGGTCGAGGTCCCAGGCGAACCGCTCCGCACTCCGCTGGACGAAGCTGCGGTTGAGATTGCCGCGCACGGTGAGCCCGACGCCGGCGGCTAGCTGGCCGAGCAGCCACTGCAGCCGTGGCAGCGGCTCCGCCGTACCCGCGGGGAGCTGCGCCGGGTGCAGCAGCCGGTTGGCGACGCCGGCGACGATCCGGCGCCGGGTCTCGCTGCGCCGCTGGCCGACCCAGGTTTCGGCGCGCTCGGTGACGATCGCCTGGGCGTAGGTCTGGCCTAGCAGGTCGAGCCTTGCGGTGGTGAGGTGAGCGCGTGCGAGTTCCTGCTGACCGATCCTCCAGCCCCGCGCGCCGGGAACGACGGTGCCGCTGGCGACCGCGACCTCGAGAAAGTCGGCCGTTGACGACCACGCGGCGGCCTCCTGCACGCCCATCACCGCACCCCAGCGGAACTCCGGGAGATCCGGCGGGATGATGCCGGATGACGCGGCCGCCCGGCGGAACGCCGCCTTGCCGAGGGCCAGGCTCTGCTCGTAGGCCCCGAGGATGTCACGCGTCGTCGGCGAGCGGCAGATCGCGGCGTACCGCGGCAGCTGCAGCAGGTCGAACGCTTCCGCGAGCGCAGCGACCACCCGGTGCTTCTCGTCGTCGCTGTCCAGCCACTTCATCGGCAGCTGATACCAGCAGAAGGTCTGCACGCCCTCCTGGGTGATGGCCGCGACACCCTGCTCTCCGGCTATCCACCGCAGCGCCGCTTCCGCATCCTCGGCAGATGCAGGGTCAACCTCGGCCAGTTTCGCCAGCGCTGCCGAGATCTCGGGGTCGTCGTCGTCCGCCATCGCGGCTCAGCCTACGGGGCCACCGCCGGCTGCACCGCGGGAACGAGCCGCCCGGCAGCGCAACCTCTGTCGCTGCCGTCCCTCGCGTCTCACAGGGTGCCCAGCACGCCGCCCGGGGCGCGCGCGACTAGCGCCGCGAAGCCGCAAGCCGGGATCATGGACGCCATGCGCCAAGCTATGCGCGAAGCCAGGCCCGACGGTGCGAGGCTGGCTTCGATCCACATCTACCCGGTGAAGGCGATGCGGGCGGTCGACCTCGGCGAGTCGCTGGTGGAACCCTGGGGGCTTGCGGGCGACCGCCGCTGGCTGGTGGTCTATCCGCGGGGCCGATTCGTCAGCCAGCGGGAGGAGCCGGGGCTGGCGCGCGTCGTGGCCCGTTACGAGGGATCGGATCTTGCCATCACGCTCAGCGCACCGGGGCGCGTTCCGATCACGGTCGACGCCCCGCGGTCCGACACCGGCGCGGAACTGCGTCGGGTCAGCGTGTGGCGCTCCAAGCTCAGCGCCGCCGTCGCGGGCCCGGAAGCCGACGACTGGCTGTCGGGCTACCTGGGCCGCCCGGTGCGGCTCGTCCACCTCGACGACCCGCGGCGGCGAGCCGTCGATCGCCGCTACGGCGCCCCCGGCGACACGGTCAGCTTTGCCGACGGCTACCCGCTGCTGCTCACCAGCGCGTCGTCGCTCGAGGAGCTGGGAAAGTGGCTCGTCGACGACGGCCATGAGCCGGTTCCCATGAACCGGTTCCGGCCCAGTGTGGTGGTGGCCGGCAGCGAGCCGTGGGACGAGGACCACTGGCGGCGGGTCCGGATCGGCGCTGTGACGTTCCGGGTGGTCAAGCCGTGCAGCCGCTGCGTCGTCACCACGACCGACCAGGCGACGGGGGAGCGCGGTCCGCAGCCGCTGAAGATGCTCGGCCGCAAGCGGCGCTTCGGCAGGGATCTGGTGTTCGGCCAGAACCTGATCCCCGATGCGCCGGGCCGCATTCGCGTCGGCGACCCGGTTGACGTCTTGGAGCGGGTCGGCTAAGACGCGATATAGCTTGACCGCCCATTGCGATATTACTTATCGTTGTGCAAGGCCAGCCCGCGCTGCATCCGGGTAACTGGTTTGACCCCGGCCGCGGTGCAGCCGGTAGGTTCGTGGGCGGACTGCTCGGGAGGATACGGGGCGATGCAGAACAGCTCGGAGCTGGGCATCTTTGTCGAGGGACTGACCAAGTCGTTCGGGTCGGTGCACGCGCTGCGGGGCATCGACCTGGCGGTACCGCGCGGGACCGTGCTCGGCGTTCTCGGCCCGAACGGGGCTGGCAAGACGACCGCCGTGCGCATCCTCACGACGCTGCTGCTGCCTGATAGCGGCCGGGCGCTGGTGGAAGGCCGCGACGTCGTGCGCGAAGCTGCGGCGGTGCGCCGGCTGATCGGGCTCTCCGGTCAGTCGGCGGCGATCCAGGAGGAGCTCACCGGCAGGGAGAACCTGGAGATCATCGGGCGGCTGTATCACCTGAGCCGGGCTCAGTCGCGCAGCCGCGCGGTTGAGCTGCTGGATCAGTTCGGTCTCGGCGACGCCGCCAACCGGACCGCGAAGACATACTCCGGTGGCATGCAGCGCCGCCTTGACCTCGCGGCGAGCCTGGTCGGCAGCCCGAAGGTGCTGTTTCTCGATGAGCCGACAACCGGGCTTGACCCGCGGTCGCGGCTCGGCATGTGGGACATCATCCGGTCACTGGTCGAGGTCGGGACCACGCTGCTGCTCACGACGCAGTACCTCGACGAGGCCGACGAGCTGGCGGACCAGATCGTGGTGATCGACCACGGCCTGGTCATCGCCGCCGGGACGGCTGAGGAGCTGAAGACCCAGGTGGGCGGTGACGTGCTCGAGTTCACCGTGCCGGACCGGGCGCAGATCAGCGAGGCGGTCGCGGCCGTTGCGAGGATCGGCGAGGGCGAGCCGCACGCTGACAAGGAGACCGGCGTGGTGAACGTGGGAGTCGGGGGCCGCGGGTCAGACGCGCTCATCGCCGCCGTCCGCGGCCTGGACGCGGCCGAGGTACGGACGCAGGGACTGGCGCTGCGGCGGCCGTCGCTGGATGACGTGTTCCTGGCGCTGACCGGGCACGCGGCCGAGGAAGACGGGCAGGCCGACGAGCAGCGCCGGGGCATTCGTGGCTGGGGGCGCGGACGCGGCGGGCAGGGCGGAGGCGGCCAGGGCGGAGGCGGCCAGGGCGGACGCGGGCAGGGCGGCCGCTCCGGGCCCGATGGCCGGGGCAGACCGGACGCCCGCGGCCGCGCCAACGCGACGTCTTCGCGGGGGGCGTCATGACCGCCGCGACCGCCACGACCGTGGAGCCAGTCGCCGATCCAGGCCTAGCCGTCCGGGTTCGCTGGGGGATCAGCGACACGCTCGCTATCACCCGGCGCAACCTGCTGGTCTGGATGCGCGTTCCGGCCTACATCGTGTTCACCGTGGTGCAGCCGGTGATCTTCGTCCTCATGTTCCGGTACGTGTTCGGCGGCGCGATCCACGTGAACGTGCCCGGCGGTGGCGGTTACGTCGAGTTCCTGCTGCCGGGCATCATCGCGCAGACCGCGGCCTTCGCCTGCTTCGGCACGGCGATCGCACTCGCCCAGGAGCTCACCAAGGGCGTCATCGACCGGCTGCGGTCGATGCCGATGGCCCGTTCAGCGGTGCTGACCGGGCGGCTGCTGGCCGACACCGGCCGGATGCTGGTGACCGTGCTGATCGTGATAGCGGTCGGGGTCGCCGTCAGCTTCCGGTTCCACAACGGCGCCGGGAATGCCGTCCTCATGGTCGTGCTCGCGACCGTGTTCGGGCTCGCGATGGCCCTCATCGCCGCCTTCACCGGGCTCGCGATCGGCGACGAGGAGGCGGTGCAAGCGTTTGGGCTGATCTGGCTGTTCCCGCTGACGTTCCTCAGCTCGGCGTTCGTGCCGATCCAGTCGATGCCGGGCTGGCTGCAGGCGTTCGCGAACAACCAGCCGGTCACGTTCGTGGTCAACACCATGCGGGCGCTCGCACTCGGCGGCCCGATCGAGGCCGACTTGTGGAAGAGCATCGCCTGGCTGGCGGGCATCTTCGTGGTATTCGTGCCGCTAGCGGTGCGTGCCTACAAGCGGGCCTCCTGAGGCTCTGCAGCGGGCGCACTTAAATGATCTTGGAGAGTTGGCGTCCGCATAGGACGCCAACTCTCCGCTGAGCGCAAAGTCTCCGCGCAGCGTGCTGACGGTGCGAGTGCCGCGCCCCGAGCGGTCCAGGACCAGGCGCATCAAGATCAACTGACGGCTGAGTCGGGCGACTAGGCGGCGCGGCCCCTGTTGCGTGCCGCCTGCGGGGTCCCCGCTGGCACCGGTCGTGCGCACGGCCGGCTGGTCACGGGCCGTCCCTCCGGGCAGCCAGGCCACCCCGGAGGCGCCCGCTGTCACGCCGGCTCGTCGCGAGGCCCGGACGTTCCGAGGTCATCGGAGCGGCCGGCGGCCAGGCGGGACCACTGGGCGCTCGGGCGGCCGCCGGTGCGGAACTGCTCGCCGTTGTTGGCCCAGAACTGCGGCCAGCCCGCTGGCGAGTCCTCGAAGGTCTCCTGACGGCCGTAGACGGTCATGTCGAGCAGTCCGTAGGCCGGTGCCATCACCTCGGTGGCGCGGCCGCTGGTCCAGTAGGTCTCGAACACCCGGCCGCCGTCGCGCAGGTAGCACACCAGCAGGCCGAACCAGCGACCGGCCAGCAACGCATCCGCGGACTCCTGTGCCGAGTACCACGGCGCGTCTAGCCCCAGGAACTGCCGATAGGCGGCGCTCTCGGGATATGGACCCTCCGAGAACGTCGCGTACGTGACGTCCCTGGAGTGCAGGTACGACAGTTCGCGGACCTGGCCGTTGAAGAACGTGCAGCCTTCGCACTGCTGCTCGGCTGGCTTTCCGGCGTGCCACATGTGGAAGTAGGCAACCAGCTGGCGGCGACCTTCGAAGACGTCCAGCAGCCGAACGCGCCCGCGCTCCCCAGTCAGCGGGATCGACGGGTCCACCTCGACCATGGGCAGTCTCCGGCGGGCTGCTGCGATCGCGTCACCCTCCCGGGTGTGCGCCTTCTCGCGGATCAGCAATTCCTCGAGCTGAGCGTTCCACGTGGCCCGGTCCACCACCGGCGGCAGCGGCGCGCTGGTGGCGGGATCCGCGAGCGGCCCGTTGTTACTCATCTCGTGGTTCATCGTCGCCTCCTGGTGTTCAGTCCCTGCGTCTTCCGAGCCTGCCCGAACTAAGACGAACGACGCGGCAGATTCTTGACGCACTACGAGTCGGCCCGTTGTTACAGATGCCTTGCTTAGGCGTTACGCAGCGACCGGTGGGGGCCGGTCAGCAGTCCAATCGGCCGCTCCGGCGCACTTGCCTCGCCTAATGTCCGGTGCCAGTGGGGTGACCAGACTGCTGTGAGGAAACCGTGCTGCTAGCCCGCGACGCAAGACCGCTGACCGACGCCGAGCACGCCGGCCACGTGGCCGACGTCCGGGTCCGGCTCGAGCGCGCGCAGGCGGCCGGCCTCGCCACGCACGTCCTGCACACCGTGGACAACGGCCAGGAGATCTGGTCACACGCACGCCGGCTGGAGCACGACTCGCTGTTGCGGGATCTGTACGCGTGGGCTGCCGACGTTCCGTGCGAGCGCCGTGCGATCCTCGCCGGCGGGCTGCCCGGTGCGGGCAAGACGACCGTTCTCGGTGAGCAGGCTGGCGTCGACCTGTCGCGATACCTGGCCATCAACCCTGATCACATCAAGGAGGAACTGGCCCTGCGCGGGCTGATCCCGCACGTGGACGGGCTGACGCCGATGGAAGGTGCGAGGCTCGTGCACGAGGAGTCATCCCACGTCGCCAAGCGGCTCGCGCATCGCGCGCAGGCCGACGGTAAGAACGTGATCTGGGATATCACCATGTCGAGACCGCAGACGTGCGCGGACCGCGTCGCCGCGCTCGCCGCGGCCGGCTACACACGAGTCGACGCGATCTTCGTCGACGTTCCGATTCGGGTCAGCCTGCTGCGCGCCGACGCACGACACCGGGAAGGCCACGACGCCTACCGAGCCGGGTCCGGCCTCGGCGGCCGCTTCGTACCGCAGGAGCTAATCCTCGCCCAGGCTTCCTCGGACTGGGGCAGCGTCAACCGCGGCACGTTCGAGCTCGTCAAGGACCGGTTCAGCGCCTGGGCCCGGTACGACAACTCGGCGGACGACCGGGCCGCCCGGCTGGTGGCAGACAGTACAGGCAGACTCGAGCGCAGCGGCCGCCGAAGAGGCCGGACCCGTGGCCCAGAACGTGCGAACGACAAGGAGCGTGATCGATGAGCGGATCGGAAGTCACCGAGTGCATCGCCGCGCTTCGTGCGGGCCGGCTGAGCCTCGACGAGGTGGCCGAGCGGTTCCGGCAGCGGGACTGGCCGCGTGCGAGGCGTCCCGCGCCGACGAGCTACGGCGAGATGGCCCAGCAGCAGGACGTCGAACTTGATGTGCCTGGTTCCTACGACGAGGTCACCGCGGCCTACGACCGCGGCGAGCTGACCAGCGACGAGTACCAGGTGCTATCCGACGCGGCGGCGTACGCCATCAACCGGACGTCCGCAGCAGGCTCTGGCAGCCTGGAGTGAGCGGGATGCCTTCCGCGCGGATGGTCGCCACCAGCGGGTCCGCGCCCCGGATCAGCAGGGCGAACGAGCCGCGCGAGTGCGCGACGAGCCGCACCCTGTTGCCGGTCCAGCTGTGTACCTGAGTCACCAGCCGGCTGGTTGCCTCGCCCCACGCTGGCAGCTCGGTACTCGTCGACGCGACCAGCAGCAGGTCGATGACAGAACGGCGATCCCCGCCGGGTCGCGCCGCCGGGCCGAACAGCCAGGCGCCCGCCAGGCCCGCCCATCCGGCGAGCTCGGCGCCGAGCATCTCCGTCAGCCTGGCCCTGGTCCGGGCCAGCGCGACCAGGGGCTGGGTCAGGACGTGCGCCGGGTTGAGGCTGACCAGTTGCGCCTGGCCGGCTCGCCGCGTGCGCACGAGGCCGGCCGCGGCGAGGTCGTTGACGGTGCTCAGCGCGGTCTGCGGCGCCACCGCGGCGGCCCTGGCTAGCGCCCGCACCGTGACCGGCTCCTCGAGACCTGCCAGCGTCGCGAGTACCTGCCCGCGGGCGCCGGGGACGACATCCGACAGCGGGCTGCCCAGGTCCACGCCGTCTAACTTAGCAGACGCATGTCTAATTAGATAGACAAGTGTCCAGTCATCAAGACATAGGTCCAGTGAATTTCTCATTAGGGCAGAAACCCTTGACAGCCATCGCAAAAGGGTGAAATCAATGGCCTGAGAAATACGCCGGAACGGCGGGGGGATATTCCCCCTGCGACCGGGCCGCGATGACGCGGCCAGGTCAGCGCAGGAGTGGCCATGATGGCAACGCCCACAACGACGTGGCGGAGACTAGCCCGCCGGCTCAGCCGGGACGACAACCCGCTGCGTCGGCGCTGCGACGTTCTCGAGGCGTGGCTGCTGCCGGCCGCGGTCGTCGTGTTCCTAGCGCTGGGCCCGCTCGTGGCGGGGCTGACCAGCATGTGGATTCGCGCGGACAACGCGGCGACGCAGCACGCGCAGCAGTCCTGGCGCTCGGTGTCGGCGGTCTTGCTGCAAGCGGCGCCCGGGCCGGAGTTTACCGACCACGGGGCGAACACCTGGACGGTCTGGGAGCCTGCGCGCTGGACGGTAGCCGGACGGGTGCACACCGGCAGCATCCCGGTCGCAGCGGGGTCGGCCGCTGGCAGTGCGCAGACAGTCTGGCTGGACAGCCGTGGCCGGGTCCAGGCGCCGCCGTTGACGCCCGCCCAGCTCGGCGACGCGGAAGACGGCGCGGTGCTCGTCTCGCTTGTGGGGGTGGCGGTCGCGGTCGGCATCCTTGCGGCGCTCGCCCGCTGGATCCTGGACCGCAGGCGGCTCGCCGGCTGGGAGGCCGAGTGGCTGGCCGTAGGCCCGGTCTGGAGTCATCAGTCTTAGCTGGTCCGGCAGTCACCGGTTCGTTTCCTTGCCTGCCCCGGTCAGCCAAGCACGCAACTGTGCTGGCCGACGCCCGCGCCGACGTTCCCACGGCGCAGCGAGCACCGCGTTAGCCGCCGTCGCTGCGCGCCGGGCAAGCTGGTATCCATGACCAGCGAGCCGGAGCCGGAGGCGGGCATCCTGTTCGCGCCCGAGCTCGCGCTGTTCCTGCGGCCGGGACGGCGCGGCGGGCCGGGCGGCCGGGTCCGGTGCGACGGCGTTTCCTCGCTCGGTCACGTTGTCGAGTCACTCGGTGTACCGCTGACGGAGGTCGGCGTTCTGCTGGTGAACGGGATACCGGAGCAGCCGCGCTACCGGCCGCGCGGTGGCGACGTGGTTCAGGTGCTGCCGGTGCCGCGCCCGCAGCCGGTAGACCAGCCGCGGTTTCTGCTGGACGTGCACCTCGGCACGCTCGCGCGGCGGCTGCGGCTGGTCGGCGTGGATACCGCCTACGACCGGGAGGCGGACGACGACGAACTGATCGAGCGGGCCAACGCCGCCCGGCGGATGCTGCTGACGCAAGACCGCGCCCTGCTGCGGCGCCGGCGTCTGCGGCGGGGGGCCTATGTGCGCGGCGCCGGGCCGGACGAGCAGTTCGCGGACGTGCTCGGTCGGTTCGCGCCGCCGCTGGCACCATGGACGCGGTGCCCGGCCTGCAATGGGTTGCTCGTCCCCGTAGCCAAGACCGACGTCGAGCCGCTGCTCGAGCCGGGCACCCGGCGAACCTACGACTCGTTCGCGCGCTGCAGCAATTGCGGGCGCGTGTACTGGCGCGGCGCGCATAGCCGGCGGCTGCAGGCAGCCATCGACGCGGCGACCCGGATCGTGGCCGCAGCCCGCTCATGAGCGGATCGCGCCGTGAGCGCGTCGGCGGCTACACGCCGGCTACCGCAGCCAGGGGTGGCTGCGCCAGGGATTGTCCTGGTCGGCTTGTCTGCGGCGCCGGGTGCGCCGGCGGAACCGGGCCGCACTGAAGATCCCCGCGACACACAGGACGAGCCAGGCCAGCAGCGCGAACTTGAGGAAGGCGAAGAACGCCAGGCCTGCGCCGGGAAGGATGAGCACGAGGAACATCAGGAGCAGCGCAACCGGTAGCAGCCGCGGTCCGCGCCGGTAGGCGTAGGGCGGATGCTGGTACGGCGGCGGCACCGGTCCCGGTCCTGGCTGCGGGCCGAGCGGTCCAGGCTCCGGCAGGTCAGCCATGATCGGGCGCAGGTCGCCGAAGGTCTTGGCGGTCAGCGTGGCCGAGATCCGCTCATCGAGTTCCTCCGCCGTCAGCCGGCCCTCGGCGTAGTGCTCGCGAAGCCGGGCCGTGACGCGTTCGCGGTCGGCGTCGCCGATCCGGATGTTGTCATAAATCATGAGCTGCCCCCCGTCGGCTAGATTTCCTGCTCGTCCTCGTCGGCTTCCTCGCCGTCAGCTGCGAGGATCCGGTACAGCTCGCGCCTGGTCCGCTCCAGCAGTCGCTCTGCGGCGCTGACCTGGGCCGCCGTGCCAGCGTGGGCAAGCTGGACGATCCCGCTTCCCAGCCTAGCCGCGGCGGCGAACAGTCCAGGAAACTGCCAGGCCTCCTGCTGCTCGGTTGATTCCCACGCTCCCCGTGCCATTTCCGGGTTCTCGGCCACGTATGCACGTCCGGCGTCGGTCAGGCTGAACGTCCGCTTGCCCCCGGATTCCTCGGCTGCAATGAGGCCTTCGTCAGCAAGCTGAGACAGCGCGGGGTACACGGCACCAGGGCTCGGCCGCCAGGCACCGCTGCTGCGCTCCTCGATATCGGCCATGATCTGGTAGCCGTTGCGGGGGCCTTCCTGCAGCAGAGCGAGGATCGCCGCGCGAACGTCGCCGCGGCTTGCCTTCGGCCCCCGGCCGGCCCACGGCGGAGGCGGGGGTGGCGGACCGGGCCACCAGGCCCCCTTGGCCCCGAAGAAGCCGCCGCCCCAGTGCCCTGGTCCCTTCGGGCCGCCCCACTGCCCCGACCCCTTGGGATCGCCGAACGCTCGCTCCCACGGAGCGCTGCGCCGCTGCTCGCTGGCCATCGCGCGGATGCCCCGGCGAATCTGCGCGAAAAAGTCAGCGGCGCACCTGGATGCATCGAAGATCCCGCCGTCAAAGTCGCAGGCCCCCGCCGCTCCTGTCGACATTCGCCTCGCCACCTCTCGCGATACGCTCACGATATATCGACAGGCTACGCCACGGGCGCGCCGGACACAAGTCATAGCTCGATGAGGTTGACGGCTTGCTTCGCCGCGACGGACGGTCGGCTCCGTCGACTGACCGACCTCCGGGTAGCGCTCGGAGCAACTCCCCACCGTTTTCGCGCGCTCAGCCAGGTGGTATGCCCCGGTTTGAGCGCGCGAGATCGGTGGAGGGTCGCCGACTCGGTGCTCCGCGGACCGTGTGCGCCCGTGCGATGCGTGCGCGCCAGCGCATGCGGACTGCTTCGCCCAATCATGTGTGACTGTGCGTACTGAGCCTGTTACTCTCAGTTCCTGCGCTTGATCCGTGGGGGCGGGCGAGTGGCGACAGGGGGAGCCGTAGTGACGGGGTGGTTGCTGGACGTCGAGTCGGTGGCAGACGACCTGTCGGCGGGTGCCGCGCGGCGGCTGTCCGATGTTGCGGTGTACCGGCAGGCCGTAACCGACGTGCTCGCGGAGTTAGCTGGGCGAGGACGCGGGCCTAGCGTGGCCGTCGCGGAACGGGTGCTTGGCCGTCGGCTCCGTGAACCCGAGTTCGCGTTCGTGCTGTCGGCGACCCCATCCGGTCCGGACGCCGCGATCCAGCGGATACTGCGCGATGTCCGAAGCTACCGGCCCCGCTCGTCCAACTCGGCTGGCGACCTGGCGGCGATGATTCGGATCACTCTGCTCACGCAGATCGACGTGCTGTGGTGGGGGCACGTGCGTCCCTACAAGTACGACGCAGATGTCCTGGCCGCACCGGAGTTGCTGGACCTGGACGCGCTCCGACGGGATGGCCGGGTGGTGTTCCGATACCGCCACCAAGCGGCGACGCTTGTCGCCAGGGCAGTCCGTACGGCGGAACGGGCGGCCGCGCCCAGTCGCGCACCCGCGACGGCCGGGCTGCGGTTCGCGTGCGCGCGAGCCGAGCTGGTCGTGCTGCTCAACCAGATCGCTGCCGACTTCGCCAGGCTCGCACCGCCGGGTACGCCGCGGCTGTGGGTCACCAGCGTGGCCCGCAGCGTTGCTTACCAGCGCCACCTGCGTGCCCTCGGATACGCCGCGCTGCTACCCAGCGCGCACTGCGTCGGGTACGCGGCTGACGTGGAAATGAGCTGGTTCCGCCAGTTCGAGGCCGACCACGTGCTGCAGGCCGTGCTCGTCGGGCACCAGCGCGACGGCGACCTGAACGTCATCGATGAGGGTCAGGCATGGCACGTGTGTGTCCGACCCGGCGCCGGGCGGGCGCTGCGGCTGATCCCCCGCCAGTGGTGAGCGTCAGCCGAGCTGGAAGTCGGCGAAATCGAAGCCCGGAGCCACCACACAGCTCACCAGGACTGGCTCCTGGCTAGCCGGCGCTCGCTGCGGCGTCGTGTGCGGCTCCGAGCCCGCGAGTACGTCAGGCGCGTCAGCCGCCGACGCCGGCCGAGCAGGCGAGGTCCTCGGTGGCCTGTGCGGTCGCCGAGCCGGACGTGGCCGTCAGGCTAACCGGTTGCCCGCACGCCGCCCCGCCGCTGAGGCTGACGACGAGCGTGTCCGATGCGGTCTGGCCGGCCGCGATCGGGGCGTGCGTGCAGACGGCGCCGCCGGTGGTCGACCGGCAGGTCCAGCCCCAGCCGAGCGTCGTGGCGGTCGCACTGTCCGCTGACCCGTTGTGCGAGTCTCCGCCGGCTCCGCCGAACCCGCCGCCAGCTCCGCCGAACCCGCCGCCGGCTCCGCCGAACCCGCCGCCAGCTCCGCCGAACCCGCCGCCGCCTCCGCCAGACTCGTCGCCGAACGCTGAGCTGCCAGCGGGCAGGCTGATCCAAACCGTCACCGTGCCGGTCGACGCAGAGCCGTTGTTCGCAACCTCGAACTGGAGCGACTCGGAAGCCCCGAACATCTCGCCGGAGACAGCAAGGCTGGCAGTGAGCGCCGTCGTGACCGGCGGCTCCGGCGCCGGGGCTGGCGAGCTGCTGACCGGGCTCGGGGACACGGTTGGTGGCGGTGTCGTCGGCTGGACCGTGGAGGGTGGGCCGACAGCGGGGTGGTCAGGACTGTTGGCACTCGTCGGAGTGCTGGGGCTGCTTGTCAGCGCGACCGTGAGCACGATCGCTGCCGCGACCGCGACCGCGCCGCCTGCGGCCACGCCACCCGCCAGCCGGGGCCGTCGCCAGGGCCGCTGCCAGGGCGGTTGCCAGGGCCGTTGCAAGCGCCGCCGCAGGGCCCGGAGCGCGGTCGCGGTTCGACTGCCGGCTATCAGGCCGCCGGCCGCCGCGGCGCTGCCGAGCAGCGCTGTCTGCGCCACGTGTCGTCCGCCGCTTGCGCCAGCGGCTGCGGTGGCGTCGCCAGGTCCGAAGAGATAGGCCGCCGCAGCGGAGCCGAGGATGAGCGGGCCCACGACGGCGCGAAGCGTGCCGCTCACGTCCGAGAGCTCTGTGTAGATCGCCCGGCACTCGTCACAGCTGTCGAGGTGCGCCGACACCAGCTCGGCGTCCGCGGTCGAGTGCGGGTCGCGCACGAAGTGGTCTAGTCGCTCCCCGGTCAGCCTGCACTCGGGCGTGCGGCTCGTGGACAGGTGCTGCTGCAGGTAGGCCTGGCGCAGCCCGTCGACGGCGCGGCGATTGAGGGCCATGACCCCGTTGCGGGTGAGGCCGAGGAGCGGTGCCACGTCGGCCGGCCGTGCCTGCTCCACCTGCGCGTGCCAGAGCACGGCGCGCCAGCGATCGGGAAGTGACAGATAAGCGCGGGCCATGAGGGCGGTCTCGAGGCCGGCCATTGACGGCTCGATGAACGGCTCGCCTGGTTCTGGCAGCGACCGGTCGTCGGTGTGGTCCCAGGTGGTCTGACCGGTGAGGCGGTAGTAGCACACCCGCCGCAGCACCGTGAGTACGTAGGGACGGACCGCGTTAGAGGGCCCGCCGCCCCGCTGGGTCACATCCAGGGCCCACGCGAAGGCCTCACCCACTACGTCGTCCACCTCGTAGGGAGATGCCACCAGATGGCGGGCCAGCCGCCGGGCGGCTCCCTCGTGCCGCTCCCGCAGCACACCGAACGCCTCGGAGTCGCCAGCGCGGACAAGGTTGAGAAGCCGGGCGTCGTCCCCGTCATGCCGCGCGGACATGGGATCTGTCACTGGTGCGCCTCCCCTGCTTTCCTTGCGCAACCCGAGTGGCACAAGAATCATTACTGTTCTTGCGCCCTCGCGCGGCGCATTCGCGCGCACTTGCAGGGTCGGGAGGCTGATAGCGGGCTTTCTTGCAACGGGCAAACTAGTGCGCTGAGGGAAGAAACGGGATGCAAGTCCCGCGAGGAGTTCGAGCCGGTCAGCGCCGCCCCGAGTCAGCCTGACTGGCCACCGGTCACGCCGGTCACCCCGGTCACGGCTTCGCTCCGCCCCTGGCGAAGTACCCAGCGCCCATCAGCAGCAGCACGCCCGCCACGATGCACACGGCCAGCCGGATGTCGTGAAGGCCGTGATGCACGGTGCCAGACAGCGCGTGGATGTGGTTGGCCGTTCCGGTGATGAACAGGACCGCGGCAACGAGGGCAAGGACGCCGAGGATCGCGAACACTGCGACGATGGCCCACTGGCCGATGGATCGGCGCGGGGCCGCAGCGGTGGTGGTCGTGTTGGTCATCTGCTCCTCCTGGGAACGCCACCCGGGCCAGCAGCGCCGCGATTGCCGCGGGCGAGCGCGGCGCGGCGGTGCCGGAAGGGACGGTGAATGTCAGCCATAACGGCTACTCCGGAAATGTGAATCATCTGCTTTCACGAGTTGCGGCCGCTTGCCGCAACGCCCCCGCATCCTGATTACCGCCGAATGCCGCCTGGCTAAACGTCGCGATCCGGCCGGTCAGCAGGGACCAGCCCAATGCCCGGCGCCCTGGTCTTGACCGATGTGTCCGGTTAGGCTTGTGCACAGCATGCGGTTGCGCCTAGGGTTCCGCGCCGTCCCCCGCCAGCAGGCAGCCGACAACCAGGGGAACGGCGGGCTGGACCGAGCGGCGCCAAGACCCTGCCGGATGCGCTAGTCGGCGACCCGCGCCACGCAGGTCACGCCGGCGGCGCGAGCGGCCGGGGAACACCTGACGGGACAAAAGCCCCGAGGGCTCACGTCGGCATGCCCGGAAACGGGTCACGCAGAAGGAGCCTTCGGTGGAACCGCACCTCACTCCGGCGATCATCGCCGTCGTCATCGGCGCCGGTGCGCTGCACGCCTGCTGGAACGCGATCGCCAAGCAGGTAACCGACAGGCTCGTGGCGTTCGGGTGGATCTCGGTCGCCTCGATGGCGGCCGGCGGCCTCGTGCTGGCGGTCGCCGGACTGCCCGCGCGCGCGGCCATCCCGTTCGCGATCACGTCGGCGGTCATCCACATCGGCTACAACCTGGGACTGATGAACTCCTACCGGCTTGGGGCGTTCAACCAGACCTATCCGATCGCTCGCGGCACCTCACCCCTGGTCGTGGCCGTCGGCGCCTACTTTCTGGCGGATGAGCACCTCGGCGTCGCGGCGCTGATCGGGATCGTGACGCTAGCGGCGGGTCTCATGAGCCTGGCCGTGTCGGCGGGCCGGGTCACCCGTGGTGACCTGCCAGCCGTCGGCGCGGCCGTGCTGACCGGTCTCACGATCGCCGCGTACACGATCACCGACGGACTCGGCGTGCGGCACGCGAACGATCCGCTCGCCTACGCCGCGCTGCTGTTCGTGCTGCAGGGACCGCCCATGCTGGTGGTTGCGCTCGCCCGGCGGCCGCTCGCAGCCTGGCGGGACACGGCGACGATGCGTCGCGGCGTCGCGGCCGGCCTGCTGAGCACCGTCGCGTACGGGATCGTGCTGTGGGCGCAGACCCGGGCTCCGCTCGCCGAGGTGGCGGCCATCAGGGAGACGAGCGTGGTGTTCGCCGCGCTGATCGGGGTAGCGGTGCTGGGCGAGGGCTTCGGGCGGCGGCGCGTCGTGGCGGCGGTCGTGATCGCGACCGGCATCGTGCTCATCGGCCTGTAAGCCCACAATCAGAAGGGAACGGGCTCGTTCCGGCCGGCGGCCGTCCGCCGGTCCGCGGCCGCCGGGCGCAACGCGTCGGTCCGGTCCGCGGCCGTCCGCGCCGGTTCACCAGTGGCCGCGGTGGACCACCTCGTCAAGAGGGCGCCGCTTCGGGTTCCGCACCGGTGTCAGCGGCCGGTCTGCCGGGTAGCCGAGCGACAGCAGGATGACCCAGTCCCGGTCGGCGGGCAGTCCGAGCACCCGCCGGGCCAGCGCCATGTCGGCGACGCCGGCGTGACAGCTGCCGATGCCGAGATCGGCCGCCGCGATGGCCATGCTCAGCGCCGCCTGGCCGAGGTCGAACTGGGCCCGCCGGAACGGGTTGTCGGCGCTCGGCCCGACGATCGCGATCGTGGCCGCAGACTGGGCCACGTGGTAGGCACCGGAGAAGACCTGCGAGAGCTCGGCCAACTGAGGGCGGTCGGTCACCAGGACGAAGTCCCATGGCTGCCAGTTCTGCGAGGACGGCGCCCGGCGCCCGGCTTCGAGGATCCGGTCGAGGTCCCCAGCCGGGATGGGCCTGTCGGCAAAGGCGCGCACGTTGCGGCGTGCGGTGATGGCATCCCACGTCTGCATGCGTTTCTCCTATGTCAAGCCGCAGATGGCATTGATGATTCGGTGGCGGCCTGGCGGGGTGTTTTGAGGGTGGTGTAGATGGTGCGGGCGAGGCGTCGTTTCAGGGCGCGGTAGGCCTCGGTACTGGTGTCGCCGGCGGTCCGTCGTTTGTCGTAGTAGGCGCGGCCGGGTCCGCCGAGCCGGACCTGGGTGACCGCGATGCGGTGCAGCGCGGCGTTGAGCTGCCGGTTGCCGCCGCGGCTGAGCCGCACCCGTCCGGCGGTGTTCCCTGACCAGACCGGGATCGGGGCGACCCCGGCGGTCATCGCGAAGCAGGCCTCTGAGCGGAACCGGGCAGCGCCGGCGGTCTCGCCGACGATCTTGGCGGCGGTCAGCGGCCCGCAGCCGGGAACTTCCAGCAGCCGGGGCGAGACTTCCTGGACCCGGGCACTGATGCGCCGTTCCAGCTCGTTGATCCGGCCGGTCAGCACGCCGATACTGGCGAGCAGTCCGGCGGCGAGCTCGGCGACCAGGCCGGGCTGCCCGGCCAGCCACCCGGCCAGTTGGTCCCGGACCACGGCCCGGTTCAGCGCTGACGGAGACGGATCCCGCTCAGGATCGAGCTCGTGCAGGTGCCAGCGGAACCGGTTGACCTTCCGGGTCCGGTCAGCAACCAGGGACTCCCGGTGATCGACCAGCAGCTTCAGCTCCCGCGACACCACATCGTGAGCAGCGACCGGCAGGTCCGGTTCCCGCAGCGCGGCCCGGGCCACCGCCAGCGCATCAATCGGGTCCGACTTGCCCGGCGTGCGCGCCGACCGCCGTACGCCGGGCATCAGCTTCGGCGGCACCCGCACGACCCGCTCCCCGGCCGCCAGCAGGCACCGCTCCAGCCGGGCGGTCAGGTGCCGGCAGTCCTCCACCGCCCATACCCGCTCGCTGTCAGCGAACGACCGGCGAGCCCAGCGCAGCAGCGCCGCATGCCCGGCATCGGTCGCCGCGACAGTCCGCTCGCCCGCTTTCGCGCCGACCACATCAACTGCCACCACCGTGTGCGTGCGCTTGTGGACGTCCGCGCCCAGAACAACCACCATGGGGTGGTCTCCTTTCTCACCCAGTCAGGGGACGACTGGGCCGGCCGGCGGACAAACCTCAGTGGGGGCGTCGCCACGCTCCTATCAAGTCACGCCGGCTGGCCCTGACCAGCCGGCGACCGGCAAAACGCATGCTCGCCAGCCCGAAGGCGGCACCGAGGCTACGAGCCAGATCACCAGCCGTCAGGATCCCAGTCACCGCGACAAGCGGCACGATCACCATGACACTGACGCGGAGGCTACCGCCCCAGTCGCCCCGGCAGGCGGCGAATGGGGCCAGCATCCAACACGAACGCGACGCCGAGCACAGCGCCGGTGCCGACAGCCGCGCCGCCGACGGTGTCGCTGAAGTAGTGGTAATGCAGGCCGATCACGGCGAATCCGACGGCGCACGCCACGATTACGGCTGCGAGCACCACCGCCACCCGCAGCGCGGGCCGTGGCCAGCCACGCCGAGAGCCCAGCACGACCACGGCGATGGCCGTGGCGAGGGCGAACATGCCGGTGGTGTGGCCGCTCGGATACGTGAGGTCACCCGCGATCGTCCGGTGTACGAGCGGCTTGAGCACGTCCTCGGTCAGCGCGGCGGCGACCAGCACACCCAGCACGGCCAGGGCCGCGCCGCTGACGCGGCGCGCCATGAGGCAGGCCAGCGCGAGCGCCGCCGTCAGCGCGACCATCTCGATGCCGCCGCCGGGCCAGCTCAGCGCCGACAGCACCTGCGCCGGGACGTGCAGTCCGGCGATCCAGGAGTCGACGGACCGGTCGATCGCGTAGCCGTGGTCGTGGTGGGCGGCGGGGATGCCCATCGCCAGGACGAGGACCAGGCAGCAGACGGCGACGATCGCGGCAGGCTTGCGCGCCCGCGCGGGGAGCAGCGGCGCGGCTGGCCCGCCTCGCGACAGCCCGGGGCGCCGGGCTTGCCCTGCGCCCGGCGCGACAGCTACCTGGTCCGTTGCGTCCATGCGGTCACAGGCTAGCCGAGCCCGTCTGGCATGATGGCCAGGCGGTGACTTGGTTGAACCGCTCAGTAACCGGGTACCAACAGCGGCGCCTGCAGATGGAGCCTCGCAGCTCCCGGCGGGCACGCACCTGGGTCTGGCTGCAAGCCTGGCCCAGCCAAGGGGTCACACATCGGGGGAGTGACACACAGATGGACCTGGTCGTGGTCTTCTTCGTGATCTGCGCGATCGCCTGGCTGCGCAAGGGCTGGGCCTTACCGAGCCGCCTGGCCACGTGGCCGGGTTGCTAGTGGCCGGGTTGCTAGCTGCGCCTGATCGCGGCTAGCCAGGCCAGAGCCTGCGTCGTGCCGTCGATCGGATTGATGTCGAAAGTGTCCGCGGAGATGGACTCGACGGCCCACCCGTTGCGGAACGCGCTGCGGAGTTCATCCGCGCGGACGCGGCGCGGGCCCCAGTTGCCCGGCTGCTGATCGCTGAAGCACATCAGGTAGCACCGGCCGGCGGGTCGCAGCACGGCGGCGAGGCTGGCGACATATCTCGCCCGGTCGTCGTCGTCGAACACATGGAACACGCCGCTGTCGATGACCGTGTCCACGGCGAGGCCCAGTTGGCCAACGTCGAGGGCATCGGCGACTGCAAACCGCACTGTCAGGCGGCGGTCGGCAGCCTTGGCGCGCGCCAGCCCGATGGCGGTCGGCGCGATGTCGATCCCGACGACGTCCGCGCCGCGGCTGGCCGCGAGCAGGGCGTGCTCGCCAGTACCGCAGCCGCTGTCGAGTACGCGGCCGGCCAGTAGCCCTTGGTCGGCGAGCCGGACGAAGGCCGGCTGCGGTCGGCCGATGTCCCACGGGGCGGGCGTCTGGCCCGTGTACGACAAGTCCCACGCCGGGTGTGGCTCGTTACGATCCTCGTCGGCTGTCACGATCGCTCCTCCCGCAGTTCACAGCGGTAGATCTCCGGGGCCCAGTCTCGCGCGGTGCGGCCATGCGCGCGCGGGCCGGGGCCGAAGGGAGGCTGTGCTCCTTGCGACCCCGGCCGGCTCCCGGCCGTGATTCCCTTAGCAGTCATGGAGACCAAGCTGACCCTCGTGGTGCGCTCCGACCTCGGCATGGGCCGCGGCAAGATCGCGGCCCAGGCGGCGCACGGCGCCGTCGCCGCGGCACTGGCGAGCGTCGGCACGGCGGGCTTTCGGGCCTGG
>JASHQA010000114.1 GCA_030037785.1 Streptosporangiaceae bacterium | reverse complement strand
GGACCCCGCAATGGTCACAGGCCGATCTCCACGCCGTCCGCCGCGAGCGTGACCGGGACCGGGCTGTCCTGCAGTCCGGCGGCCAGCTTGTCCAGCTCGGTGTCGGTCCGATCGGGCCGGTGGTGCAGCAGCAGCACCCGGCGCGCGCTCGCCGCCGCCGCGAGGCCAATCGCGTATTCGGCGGCGGCGTGGCCGAGCGTGCGAGCCGGGTCGAAATCTTCCGCATACCAGAACGAGTCGTGGCAGAGGAGGTCAGCGCCGTCGGCCAGATCCAGCGCCGCGTCGTGATAGACACCCAGGCCGTCAGGCCCCGGCCCCAGGTCGGCCGGGTCGTGGTCGGGTAGGTAGGCGATCGCGCTATGCCCGTCGCTGACCCGGTATCCGAAGGTCCGACCACCCTTGTGGGGTATCTCCCTGGCCAGCAGCGTTAGCTGTCCGATCGGGACAAGGCCAGGTTCGAGGCCGCCGAACGTCCAGGCGCCACGCAGCTCACCGGGTGTGATGGGAAAGCTCGGCGGCGACATCGCCTGCGCGAGCGCTGCTTCGGCAGCCCCCGCGCCGCCGCCGGGCGCGGGCAGCAGCAGGCGCACCCTGGCGTCGTTGCGATCGGCCCCGGCGAAGAACGGCAGTCCCTGGGTGTGATCCCAGTGCAGGTGGGTGAGCGCTATGGTGCCGCGAAAGGGGGCGCCCGCCAGCAGCCGGGTGACCGTCCGGATGCCGGTGCCGGCGTCCAGCAGCAGCTCCGGCGCCGCCGCCCCGTCCGCGGTGATGGCGAGGCACGAAGTGTGACCGCCGTACCGGACGAAGTCCTGGCCCGGCGCCGGGGTGGACCCCCGGGTACCGCACAGCGTTATCCGCACTTAGCCGCCTTGCGTCGCTTCCTCGCGCCGGTGCCCGCTGGCCAGCTCGGTGAGCGCGCCGGGATCGAACTGAGCGGCCGGGACTGACGCTACCCTGCACGGCGTCACCGCCACCAGCGTCGAAGTCCGGATCCCGCCTTCCAGCTGGGCCCGTTCGCCGAGGATGGCGCCCGGCCCGTACTCGGCAAGCTGTTCGCCGTCCCGGTCGACGCGGATCACCCCGTCCAGCACCAGGAACACGTCCGAACCGGCATCGCCCTGCCGCACCAGCGCCTCGCCGGCCTGCAGCGTGGTGTACGTCGGCTTGCTGGCGCCGTGCATGAGCTGCGTGGACAGGTCCCGCTCGAGCGCGGTTTCCACCGCCGTGACGAACGCCGGGGAGTCCTCGTCACCCCACGGGCTGTGTTCGGTGCCGAAGGACCGGCTGATCCACTCGGCGTAGTCGGTCAGCCCGGACTTGATAGCCAGCTGACCCGCGTGGTCGTAGACCCAGTGCCGCGGGAACGGGCTCGCGCCCGTCATCGCGAACTCAGCTGGCGCATCGACGTGCAGGGTGAGCGACAGGGTCGTCCATACCAGCGGCGCAAGCCACAGCACGAAGGGTGGGCGGCTGATCGTCCTCGGCATGGGCGCGCCGGTCCGCCCGCCAACGGTCTGGCTGAACCGGACCCAGCCGTCGCCTCGCTCGGGCTCGCGCTGCAACTCCGGCAGCAGCACGGCCTGGAAACGGTACCTCAGCGCCCCGAGCTTCAACGTTGTGGCGCCCATCCAGGCGCGACCGGAGTAGCCGGCGTCGGTGATCTCGCCGCGGCCGTCGACCTCGATCCAGGCGCGCAACTCGTTGGCGAACCGGAACCGGTCCGCGGCCAGCAGCGCCGCGAGGTCGGTGAGCTCGCCGGGCGGCGGCTGATCGTAGTGTCCGACGCCCGCGTCGATGGGGATTCGCATGACACCGGTGATGGCCTCGGACGGGATCCACGACAGTGCGGTCACGCTGCTTTCGCGTCTCATGGTCGCAGCATGACATGAGTGGCGGTACGCGGCGAGCCATCGCAGCTGGGTGCCGGTACGATCGCCCGGTGACCGATGCCGACTTGCCCAGCTTCCCGCCCGGATTCGCGTGGGGGGTCGCCACGGCCGCCTATCAGATCGAAGGCGCGGTCACCGCGGACGGCCGCGGTGAGTCGGTCTGGGACACCTTCTGCCGTCGGCCCGGCGCGATCAGAGACGGCCACACCGGCGACGTCGCGGACGACCACTACCACCGGTGGCCAGAAGACGTGGCGCTGATGGCCACGCTCGGCATCGACACCTACCGGTTCTCGCTCGCGTGGCCGCGCATCCAGCCGACCGGATCGGGCGCCGTCAACCAGATCGGGCTCGATTTCTACGACCGACTCGTCGACAGCCTGGTCGCGAACGGCATCACCCCGATGCCGACGCTATTTCACTGGGACCTGCCGCAGCCGCTGGAAGACGCGGGCGGCTGGCTGTCGCGGGACACGGCGTACCGGTTCGCCGACTTTGCCGGCATCGCGGCCACCCGGCTCGCCGATCGGGTGCCGCTCTGGATCACCCTCAACGAGCCGTTCGTCGTGACCGCGCTCGGGTACGCGCTCGGCGTGCACGCGCCCGGCCAGGCGCTGATGCTCGGTGCGCTGCCGACGGCGCATCACCAGCTGCTCGGGCACGGCCTAGCGCTGGCGGCGCTGCGTGCCGTCGGTGCGCACCAGGTCACGATCACCAACAGCTACGCGCCCGCGTGGGCGGCGAGCGACAGCCCGGCCGACGTCGCGGCCGCGACCGCCTACGACACGCTGCACAATCGGCTGTACACCGACCCTGTGCTGCTCGGCCGCTACCCGGACCTGGCCCCGCTCGGACTCGGCCCGGCCGGGCTGGACTGCGTGCGCGACGGCGACCTCGAGACCATCTCCGCCCCCGTCGACGCGCTCGGCGTCAACTACTACGCGCCTACCCTGCTGGCCGCGCCGCAAGACGCCGCGCTGCCATTCCAGCTGCAGCCCATCACCGGCTACCCGGTAACCGCGTTCGGCAACCCAGTCGTCCCCGCCGGGCTCACCGAGCTGCTCACGAGCCTCGCCAGCCGCTACGGCGACCGGCTGCCTCCGGTCTACATCACCGAGAACGGCTGCTCCTTCGACGACGAGCCGGACGCGGCTGGCCAGGTCGACGACCGGCAGCGCATCAGCTACCTCGACGGGCACATCCGCGCCGTCGCGGACGCGATGGCCGCCGGCGTGGACGTGCGCGGCTACCTCGTGTGGTCGCTGCTGGACAACTTCGAGTGGGCGGAGGGATACCACCAGCGCTTCGGGCTCGTGCACGTCGACTACGGGACGCTGCGGCGCACCCCGAAGGCGTCGTTTGGCTGGTACCGGGAGTTGATCGCCGGCCAGCCGAGACGATCCGGCTAGGGAGTGAGCGCTCGCGCGGCGACCCGGTGCCGCGTTGTCGGCTAGCCGGTCCCTGAGCTGTGCGCCGCGGCGATGGCCGCCACGATGATGATCGCCAGCACCGCGATGCCGAGGTATCCGAGCACGAGACCGGCAATCGCCATCCCGCGACCTGACTTCCCGTCGCGCGCGATTCGTCGCAGCGCGACGTGACCGAAGATCACGGCGAGGATTGAGCCGACCCAGTAAATCCAGACGATACCGAGCACCATCGACGCGATGGCCAGCCCGTCATTCGGGCGCCGCGCCGACGCCGGCCAGTAGCCCTGCTGCGGGTAGCCCTGCTGCGGGTAGCCCTGCTGCGGGTAGCCGGGTGGCGGATACTGCGGTGGCCCGCCAGGGGCCTGGAACTGCTGATCTGGGCTCGGGCGGAATTCGCCCTGTTCGCCACCTTGGGGGTCGCTCATGCGGACTGCTCCTCTCCAGCGAGTTAGACGCACAGCCAGCCCCTGCAGTTGACCGCGCCGACGCCGCCCGCGGCGGTCACTCGCTGGCAGCATTCCGGCGATATCGACGGGCTGGGCGGTAAGTTGCCGCTATGACAGCCGCCCCGGCCCCGGCCATCGTGGAGATCTATACCGACGGCGCCTGCAGCGGCAACCCCGGGCCTGGTGGCTGGGGCGCCCTGCTCAGCTACGGCGGCCACGTCCGGGAGTTGTCCGGCGGCGAGGCGACGCCGACGACGAACAACCGGATGGAGCTGATGGCGGCCATCCAGGCACTGGAAAGCCTGACCAGACCCGCGCGGGTACGGCTGCACACCGACAGCGCCTACCTGCGCAACGGCATCATGAGCTGGCTGCCGGGCTGGAAGCGCAACAACTGGCGGACCGCGAGCAAGCAGCCCGTCAAGAATGCGGACCTGTGGCGGCGGCTCGACGCGGCTGCCGCCCGGCACGAGATCCAGTGGCTGTGGGTCAAGGGTCACGCGGGCGACCAGGGGAACGAGCGGGCCGACGCGCTGGCCAACCGCGGCATGGCCGACGCCGTCGCCCGGTCAGGCTCGGGTCAGACCCGGCGCGCCCGCGTGGTGCGCCCGGCCGGGTAAAAAGCTCGTCCTGGCGAAGCGGTGGCGACGCCAGGACGAGCTCGATGACCGGTCCCCCGGATTCATCACTGTGGGTCCCCCACGTTCATTGTCACACAGCGATTCCGGCCAGTCGCGCCGGGCTCCCGCCGCACGACATTCCCGGCGGCCAGCGCTCTCGGCGCCTCAGAAGAACAGCAGCTTCACCGCGGAGATGACGCCGATCAGCACGACGAAGATCCGCAGCGCCAGGGGCGGGAGCCGCCTGCCGATTCGCGCCCCGAACGCGCCACCTACCGCGGAGCCGACAGCGATCAGCAGCACGATCAGCCAGTCGACGTGCGCGAACGCCACGTAGATGATCGCCGCGACGCCGTTCACGACGGTGACCAGGACGTTCTTGGCACCGTTCACCCGCTGCATGGTCTCGTCCAGGAAGGTGCCGAGCAGCCCTATCACCAGGACGCCCTGCGCCGCGCCGAAGTAGCCGCCATAGGCCGCTGAGGTCAGCACGCCGACCCGGAGCACCGGGCTGAGCGATTCCCGGCCGCCAGCGCCAGCAGCAGCGGCCGGGTCGCCGTGCGATCCGGCTCGCCGGTCGCGCCTGGCGATGATGCGTGCGCTCAGCCAGGGCTGCGCCAGCACCAGCGCGCACGCCGTGAGGATGAGCACCGGCACGATGACCTGGAATGACGCCGCGGGCAGCGACAGCAGCGCGGCGGCGCCCCCGGCTGAGCCGGCCGCCGCGATCGCGCCCAGCCTGACCAGCCTGGCCCGCTGGCCGGCCAGCTCACGCCGGTAGCCGATGGCACCGCTGACGTTGCCGGGGACCTGCCCGACGTTGTTGGACACGTTGGCCACGACCGGCGGGAAGCCGAACGCCAGCAGCGTCGGGAACGTGATGAGGGAGCCAGACCCGACGACCGCGTTCACCGCGCCGGCGGCCAGCCCCGCCCCGAGGATCGCGAGCGCCTCAGCAGGGCCCACGACGTCCTCGCATGCCGACGATCGTAGCCACGTGCGAAGTGCGGGCCGGGGCCGGAACGCCAGTGTGACGCGGGTCACCGGGGCCGCGGGGCGCTCGCCTCAGCGCAACGACGCGAGCCGCGCGGACCAGCGGGTCGCGCGCCGTTCCAGCTGGAGTGGCACCCCGAAGGTGCGGGACAGGTTGCGCTCGGTGAAGACGTCTGACAGCGGGCCCGCCGCGACGACCGCGCCCTTGCGCATCAGCAGGGCGTGCGTGAAGCCGTCGGCGATCTCCTCCACGTGGTGGGTGACCATCACCATGACCGGCGACCGCGGGTCGCGCAGCAGTCCGGAGATCCGGTACAGCAAGTCCTCGCGTCCGCCCAGATCCAGCCCGGCGGCGGGCTCGTCCAGCAGCAGCAGTTCCGGGTCGGCCATCAGCGACCGGGCGATCTGCACCCGCTTGCGCTCCCCCTCCGACAGGGAGGCGAACCGGCGGCGGATCAGGTGCGCACAGCCGAGGGCATCGAGCAGTTCCACCGCCCTGGTGACGTCGTCGGAGTCGTAGTCCTCCACGTCCCGGCCGACAATTCCGTAGGACGCGGTCAGCACCAGGTCGATGACCTTCTCCTGCGCCGGTACCTGGTCGGCGACAACCGAGCTCGACAGGCCGATCCGGGTGCGCAGGTCGGCGACGTCGGCCTGCTCCAGCGGCTCACCGAGAACCTCGACCGTGCCATGCGTCGGCACCAGCAACGTCGACGCCACCTGGAGCAGCGTGGTCTTGCCCGCGCCGTTTGGGCCGATGATGACCCAGCTCTCGTCGCTCCGCGCGGTCCATTCGACGTCGCGCAGCAACATCGACCTGTCGTACCGGACGCCGACCCCGCGCAGCCTGAGCACCTCAGCCGCCATCCAGCTCCCTTCGCGCGGCGGCGGGGGTTTGCGGGTCGTCCCGCCACGCCAGCACCGCCCGTCTGCCCTTGAACTTACGGCATGACGGCGCCGTCGCGACCGCTGCTGACTACGGCTGGCGCGGGCTCCACGCCAGCCTGCCGCACGGCCAGCAGCGCCGCCTGCGTCCGGTCGGCCACGCCGAGCTTGGCGAGCACGGAGCTCACGTGCGTCTTGACGGTCTTCTCGGCGACGCGCAGCGACCTGGCTATCTCCCGGTTCGAGCGGCCGTCGGCGAGCAGGGCAAGCACCTCACGCTCGCGCGCCGTCAGCGCGGCGATGCCGCGCACGTCCCGCCGAGGCCGGCCGGCGATCAGGCCGGCCGCATCCGGCGCCAGCACGGTGTTGCCGTCGTGGACCGCGCGGATCGCGCGCACCAGCGCGTCCGGGTCGACGTCCTTGTACAAAAATCCGGCGGCACCAGCCTGCAAAGCCAGCGCCGGCCCGCTGGGCCCGGCGGTGCTGGTGAGGACCAGCACCCTGGTTCGCATCCCCAGCGACCCTAGCTGCGACAACACCCCGAGGCCGTCGAGGCCGGGCAGCTTCAGGTCCAAGAGCAGCACGTCCGGGTCCAGCTCGCGGGTCAGCCGCACCGCCGCGGCGCCGTCGCTGGCCTGCCCGACCAGGCAGAGGTCGTCCTGCACCTCCAACAGCACGGCGAGGCCCTGCAGCACGACCGGATGGTCGTCGGCGATCAGCACGGAGATCGGCGCCGAGCCGACGGTCGAGGCCGACTGGTCGCCTGACGCAGCGCCCGCTGTCACGACCGGCCGCCGGCCGCCGTCGCTGCGGCCGCGGCCGACAGCGGGCCCGTTCCCTGCTGGGTCTGCGCACCGGTGCCGGCCGCCCGGAGCGGGACGCTCAGCCGCACCCTGGTGCCAGCGCCGGGCGCCGCGGTGATGCTGAGCCGGCCGCCGACTGACGCGGCGCGCTCACGCATCGAGGCCAGTCCCACTCCGGCTGACGTCGCGCGCGGCTCGAAGCCGACCCCGCAGTCACTCACCTCAAGCACAACGCTGCTGCGGCGACGATACAGAGTCACGGTCACCCGCCGGCTGCCGGAGTGCCGGAGTGAGTTCCCGATGGCCTCCTGCGCGGTCCGGTAGACCGCCATCTCGCGCGGCGGATCCAGCGCCGGAATCTCGCTGGCCTGCACCACCACGTCTGCGCCATGGGTCCGGCCGACCAGCACCGCGTAGCCGCGGATCGACCCGGCCAGGCCGCCCGCGGCCAGGTCCGGCGGCGCCAGCCCGTCGATGACCGCGCGCAGTTCGGCGTGCGCCTGGCCGGCCAGATCCGCCACGCTGTCAAGCTCCTCGACCGCCCGGCCGGGATCCCGCTCGACAAGCACGGCCGCCGCCCGCGCCTTGGCCCGCACGCTGAACAGCTTCTGCGAGACCGCGTCGTGCAGTTCCCGCGCCAGCCTGGCCCGTTCCTGCAGCACGGACAGCTCCCGGCCGCGCTCGTACAGGCGGGCGTTCGTCAGCGCGATCGCTGCGTGCGCGGCGAACAGGCTGACCAGCCGCTCGTCCTGCTCGGTGAATCCGCCCGGCGCCGTCTTGCAGGCCGCGAAGATGAAACCCAGGATCTGCTCGCGGTCGCGGATCGGCACGCCGAGCACGTCGGTGAGGTCGGGGTGGGCGGAAGGCCAGCCCCAGAACCGCGGATCGGTACGAATGTCCTCGAGCCGCAGCGGTCTGCCTTCGCGCAGCATGACCCCGAGCAGGCCGTGCTGGCGCGGCAGCGGGCCGATCGCAGCCTGCTCGTCCGCGGTCAGCCCGTCGACCAGGAACTCCGCGAATCCGCCCGCGTCGTCCGGCACGCCGAGCGCCGCGTACCGGGCGCCCGCCAGCGACCGGGCCGAGCGCACGATCATCTGCAGCACGTCCCGCACCGAGAACTGACGAGACACCGCCAGCACGACTTGGCTGACGTGCTGGAAAACCTCGTCCTGGCCCGCGCTCCCGCCGGGCACGGCGCCGTTGTCCGCGCGCCGGATCTCGTCCCGGTCGTGCTGGCCCATACCCCGAAGGTACCCTGACCGGCTGAGCAGGGGCGGTACCGATAGCGTTGAGACGCTATGTCCGATCCGCAGACCACGCTGCTGGTGACGCTGACCGGCCGTGACCGGCCAGGAGTCACGTCCCGGCTGTTCACCGTCCTGGCCCGGCACAGCCTCACGGTGGCGGACGTGGAGCAGGTGGTGATCCGCGGCCGCCTCGTGCTGGGGGTGCTGCTCGCCGCCGACCGGGCACCCGATCTGACCGCGATCCACCAGCAGATCACCGCGCTGGCCTCGGACATGGGCATGGAGGCCGAGATCACCACGGGGTCACGCGAGCCGGCCCGGCGGCGCGGCGGCGGGCTGCACGTCACCCTGCTGGGCCGGCCCCTGCAGCCGTCCGCGATCGCCGCCATCGCGGGCAAGATCGCGGCGAGCGGCGCGAACATCGAGCGGATCGGCCGGCTCGCGGATCGCCCCGTCACGTGCCTCGAGTTCGACGTCTCCGGCGCTGACGCGGCTGGCCTGCGGGCCAGCCTGGCCAGGGAGGCGGCCGAACTCGGCGTCGACGTCGCAGTGCAGCGTGGCGGCCTGCACCGCCGCGCCATGCGGCTCGTGGTGATGGACGTCGACTCGACCCTGCTGCGGGACGAGGTAATCGAGCTGCTGGCCGCCCGGGCAGGCTGCGCCGCCGAGGTCAGCGACGTGACCGCCGCCGCGATGCGCGGCGAGCTCGACTTCGTCGAGTCGCTGCACCGCAGGGTCGCGCTGCTGGCCGGGCTGGACGCGGCGGCGATCGACGAGGTGCTGGCTGGCGCCAGGCTGGCGCCAGGTGCCCGCACTCTGATCCGCACGCTGCAGCGGCTCGGCTATCGCTGCGGCGTGGTGAGCGGCGGGTTCACGCAGATCACTGACTGGCTGACGCTCGAGCTCGGGCTCGACTACGCCGAGGCGAACGTCCTCGAGATTGCGCACGGGAAGCTCACCGGCCGGGTGATCGGGCAGCTCGTCGACCGGCCGGGCAAGGAGCGGGCGCTGCGCAGGTTCGCCGCGGCGGCCGGTGT
>JASHQA010000009.1 GCA_030037785.1 Streptosporangiaceae bacterium | reverse complement strand
ATCTGCTCCGCCACCAGCGCCTTGACCCCGACGAGCTCAGCGAAGTCGGCGATGCCGTCGTCGCCGACGTGGTCGGCGGTGATGTTCGTGACGACGGCCACGTCCGCCACGTCGTAGCCGAGACCGCGCCGGACGATGCCACCGCGTGCCGTCTCCAGCACGGCGGCCTCGACCGTGGGGTTGTCGAGCACCATCTCCGCTGACCGCGGCCCGGACGCGTCCGCCTCGTAGACCAGGGCGCCGCCCACGTACACGCCGTCGGTACAGGAAGCGCCGACCCGCAGTCCGGCCTGGGTGAGTATCTGGCTGATCATCCGGGTCGTGCTGGTCTTGCCGTTCGTGCCGGTTACCGAGACCACCGGGATCCGGGCGGGCACGCCAGGCGGATACAGGCTGTCGATGATCGCCGCCGCCACGTCTCGCGATCGGCCCTCGGCCGGGGACAGGTGCATGCGCAGGCCGGGGCAGGCGTTCAGCTCGAGCACAGCGCACGGCTGTGCCGGGCCGTGCCCCGCGGGGTCGTGCAGCGGCGCGGTGATGTCGGCGAGCCGCAGGTCGATGCCGCAGACGTCGAGGCCGACTGCGCTCGCCGCGCGGCGGCACATCTCAGCCACCTCGGGGTGCACCAGGTCGGTGACGTCCCGGCTCGTTCCGCCCGTCGACAGGTTGGCGTTCCGCCGCAGGCTCACTACCTGCCCCGCGGCCGGCACCGAGTGATCGTCGAGGCCGAGCGAGTCGAGATGGCTCTGCGAGTCCGCGTCGAGCGCGATCTTCGTCAGCTCGCGGGAGTGTCCGATGCCGCGCCGCGGGTCGGTGTTCGCCGCGGCAACCAGCTGTCCGATTGTGTGCGCGCCGTCGCCGGTGACCGAGGCAGGCCGTAGCTGGGCGGCAGCGGCGACCGTCCCGTCGATGATCAGCACGCGGTAGTCCGCGCCGGGCACCAGCGCCTCGATCAGGACGCCGTCGCTGGTCGCGGCCGCCTTCCGGTACGCCGCCTCGGCTTCTGCGGCGGAGCGGACGCCGATGGTCAGGCTGGCGCCCTGCCTGCCGCCGAGCGGCTTGATCACCACGGGCCCGCCGATCTTGCTCAGCGCCTCCTGCGCCTCCGGCCCGCTCCAGGCAACCACGCCCGGTGCGACCGGGACGCCGGCGTCAGCCAGCAGTTGCTTGGCGAGCTGCTTGTCCGTGGCGATGTCGACGCCGACTGCCGACGTATGGCTGGTCAGCGCGGCCCAGGCGAGCCGGCGGTGGCAGCCGTACCCGAGCCGCAGCAGGCTGCGCGAGCCCACCCGCCGAACCGGGACTCCGCGCCGCCGTGCGGCGGCGGCGATGGCCGCCGTGCTGACGCCGAGCCGTTCGCGCTCACACACCGCCGCGATCCGGTCGAGCTCCGGCCCGTATTCTGGCGTGCCGCCGCTGAGTACCTCGTGCACGACCTGCATCGCGAGCAGCAGCAGGTCCTCGGGCACGGCGGAGTCCGCGGGCTCGTCCTCCGGGCACTCGGTCATCACGTCGTAGCGGCCCTCGGCGCCGGCCCACATCGTCCGCCCGAGGTGCACGTGCCGGCCGACCAGCCCGGACAGCTCGAGCGCGACGTGCTCGGTCACGTGGCCGAAGTAGGTGCCGCGCGCCATGGCGTCCAGGAACCCGCCCGGCCGCCCCGCGGCGCAGTGATGACCGGCGAGGCCGGGCAGCAGCGCCGCGAGCCGCTCGGCGAACCCGCCGAAGTCCGTCGTCTCCCGGCAGGTCAGCTCGTCGAGCTCCAGGCGGGCGACGGTGACCGGGCTGGTCGTGTAGATGTTGGGCCCTCGCAGGTGGCGTAGCTCGATGAACCGCACGTCCGCTCCTTGGGTGGATGGCTACTAACCGGACTGACCCGGTCGGGCGTCGTTCCCCCTCGCAGGGGCGATGTGACGGGCGGGGCCGGGTCGCGCACGGGACGGTGGCGCAACTGCAGTGCGGTGGCATGGCGGCGGGCAGCGCAGGCGGGCCTGGCGCCGTCAGTACCGCTCGTGCGCGGGCCCGATCGACGGCGCCCTGGTACGGAAGTCGAACAGGCAGCCGTGCGGTAGCAGATGCAGCCGCACGCCGAACAGCGTGATCGGGTCGAGGTCGCCAGCCGGGTGGACGACGGTTGCGTCCTCGGCGTCGACCACGGTCGTCACGCCGGTGCCGAGAACCTCGAAGCCATCGCCTTCGACCAGCACGCCGGTGTTCTCGTCGAGGCCGATGCCGAGGTGCTCGGGTGCCATGGCGACGCCGCTCAGCAGCCGCGGCAGCCGGCCGCGCTCGCCGAAGTGCATGTCGATGAGAGCCTGGGGGATCAGCCCGAGCCCGGGGCCGGTGTGCACCGCGGCGGCGGCCACCTCGGGCCCGTTACCGCCCAGAATCATGGTGCGGCCCAGCACGGTCGCGCCCGCGCTGGTGCCGGCGACGACCAGGCCGTCGGCCAGCCGGTCGCTGATGATGTGGTTGATCCGCGAGTCGACCAGGGTGCGCAGCTTCGACTGGTCGCCGCCGGTAAAGAACACTCCGGTGGCAGCGTGCAGCTCCTCGGCGGAGTCGTCGCTGTCCGCCTCACCGCGGCCGTGCAGCCGCAGCTCGGTGGTGTGCTCGACGCCGAGCTTGCTGAACACGCGCTCGTACTCGGCGAGCACCTCGTCGGGCGCGTTCGCGGCCGTCGTGATCAGCACGATCCGGGCGTGTTCGCCCCCGCAGAGCTCGACGAACCGCTCCAGCAGGCCGGCCCCGCAGCAGCGATCCTCAGCACCGCCGATGATGAGCAGCCGACCTGGAGAATCCATGGCCCCGGCCTCGTCCTCCGCCTCGTTACGGACCGCACCCGGCCCACGACGCTGTGTTACCCGGCGATCCGAAGGTCAACCCCTGGCGGAGATCCCCCTCACGATGGGAACGGGGTCGTTCCGGCTACCGTCGTACGGACGCCGGCGCGCGCTGGCGGCTCGGGGCTGGGCTGGCGGCTCGGGGCTGGGCTG
>JASHQA010000113.1 GCA_030037785.1 Streptosporangiaceae bacterium | reverse complement strand
GGCGGTGACGCCGCCGGTGCCCCGATGGACAAGCTGTCCGACAAGCGGGTCGGCATCATCGGAACCGGCGCGACGGCGGTGCAGTGCGTGCCGCACCTCGCGACCGCCGCGCGCGAGCTGTACGTCTTCCAGCGGACGCCGTCCTCGGTTGACGTGCGCAACAACCACCCGATTGACCCGGACTGGTTCGCCCAGATCGCCACGCCCGGCTGGCAGCAGCGCTGGCTCGAGAATTTCACCCACAACCAGACCGGCCAGCCCGCCGCCGAGGACCTGGTGCAGGACGGCTGGACCGAGATCGCCAGGCGGATGTGGGCCAAGATCGCCACGGTCCCGCCAGCCGACCGGAACCCGGCCGCAATGCTGGCCGTACTCGAAGCTTCCGACTTCGAGAAGATGGAAGAGATCCGGGCGCGGGCCGACGAAGTGGTCAGGGACCCCGAGACGGCGCAGCAGCTCAAGGCGTGGTACCGGCAGCTCTGCAAGCGGCCGTGCTTCCACGATGAGTACCTTCAGTCCTTTAACCTTGCCAACACCCACCTCGTCGACACCGACGGCAAGGGCGTGCAGCGGATCACCGAGACGGGCGTGGTGGTGGCTGGCCAGGTGTATCAGGTGGACTGCATCATCTACGCCTCCGGCTTCGAGGTCGGCACGCCGTACACCCAGCGATCGGGCTATGACCTGACCGGACGTGACGGCCGCACGCTGTCCGGCTACTGGGCGGACGGGATGCGCAGCCTGCACGGCATCCACGCCCACGGCTTCCCCAACGCCTTCTTCGTGCACCCGTTCCAGGGTGCCAACCTGATCTCTAACGTGCCGCACAACATCGTCGACTCGGCGCGGACGATCACGACTGTGCTCAGGCACACGCTGGACGGCGGCTTCGACGCGGTCGAGGTAACCAAGGACGCCGAGGACGAGTGGCTCACGCTGCTGGCATCCGGGCCCGGCGGCACGCTCGGCGGGCCGGACTGCACGCCCGGTTACTACAACAATGAAGGTCAGGAGCTGGGCGCCAACCAGTGGCTGCCCCGCGGCTACCCGTACGGCGCCAGCGCCTACTTCGGCTACATCGACAACTGGCGGACATCCGGCACGTTCGAGGGCCTGGAGTTCCGGCGCTGTGCAACCGCGAGCGTGCCGCGCGTGCTCTAGGCAGGGAACGACGTAGCGACGGCCAGCGTCGCGCGTCCCGGCGCGGCGCGGCTACCGTGGCCGGCTGAGCTCCGCGGCGAGCTCGGCCGCGAGCCGGGTCATCTCCTCCGCGCCGACGCGGGAGTCGTCGGCGGCGCCCAGCAGCTGGAAGATGCGCGGGCCGCGTAGCTCGCGGTCAAGGTCGGGCGGCCTGGGCACGATGTGGAAGTGCACGTGCGCGAACCCGTCGGCCTCGGCGAACTGCGCGACGTACGTCTTCGGACAGCCCAGCACCCGGCCCAGCGCGCGGGACAGCCGCACCTGCCAGCTCCCGAGCGCCGCCGCCTCGGCGTCGGTGAGCTCGGCGAGCGCGATGACGTGCCGCCGCGGGACGAGGACGAGCCAGCCGGGCACCGCCGAGTTGAAGGCGTGCGCCACTCGCCAGTGCTCGTCGGCCGCGATGCGCTCCCAGGGTGCCGCGTCGCTCCCCGCCGCGCTCTGGGCGCAGGTGTAGCAGTCCGTTGCGGCTGTCATCCGGTCGATGCGTCACCGTGCCTTCCGTGACCGTGCCTTCCATGACCGTGCCGTGCGCCGCCGTGCCGTCCGTGACCGTGCCGTGCGCCACCGTGCCGTCCGTGACCGCCCGAGTGCGGCCCACCCTAGCCCGAATCGCCGCGAACCGGCGCACGCCGACGGGCCGGATCGGCCCCGTTCCGTTATGGTCACCAGACCTGGTGGGCAACCTCCCCCACGAGGTCCAGCTTGCGCTCCTGATCCTCCTCGCTGAGGTGGTTCGGGCCCACCGACACCGGGGCGAACCCGCACTGCGTGGACACCCCGAGCCGCTCGAGACCCACGTACTTCGCGGCCTCGCTGATCCGCGCCACGACGTCCGGCACCGACTCGAGTTCGCCCGTCTTGTTGGTGATCAGTCCCAGCATCACGGCCTTGTCGTCGGGCACCTTCGCCAGCGGCTCGAAACCGCCGGAGCGCTCGTCGTCGTATTCCAGCAGGAACACGTCAAAGTTCGACAGCCCGCCGAAGACCGCCTCGGCGATGTAGTCGTAGCCGCCGGTCGCGATCCACATGCTCTGGTTGTTTCCCCTGCACAGGTGCAGCCCGACCGTCACGCCCGGCACGTCGGCGACAGAGTTGAGGATCTCGATGCCTTCTGTCATCGTCCGCTCGGTCGGCATGCCGAGTCCCTCGCGCAGCGCGCGGTTCTCCGGGTCGACCAGCGTCCCGAAGTCGGGCGAGTCGATCTGCACGTACGTGCAGCCGAGCCGGGCCAGTTCGGTGATCTCGTCCTTGATGATCGCGGCGGCGTCGGCGAACAACTCGTAGGCGTCGGAGTAGGCAGCCGTGGACACCGCCGGATTCCACGCCGTGTAGAGGATGAGCGGGCTGATCAGCGTGACCTTCACCGGCACCCGGGCCCGGCCACGGGAGTAGGCGAACTCCTCGACCGTGATCTGCCGCCGAGAGCGGATCTTGCTGGCCACCGTGACCGGCGGCGCCCACTCCCACTGCCCCTCCTGGCCGTGGAAGACGATGGTCGCGCCGGGCTGCGGGATGAACCCGTCCACGTCACCGAGCAGGTGGTCGAGGAACGAGAACCGCCGTAGTTCCCCGTCGGTGACGACGTCCAGCCCGCAGGCCTCCTGCATGGCGATGGCCTGGTCGACCGCGCGGTCCTCGATCGCCTTGAACTCAGGCGGCGATAGCTGGCCGGCGGCCAGCGCCGCCTGCGCCTGCGACAGGTAGTGCGGCCGGAGCAGCGAGCCGATCACGTCAGCGTGGTGAGTGCCCGTCATCTGTGCCTCCTTTGACTTCCCTCTTCTTGTACTCGCGGCCGGGCGGCCACCGCGAGGCAAGCTTCCGGCTGGCGGGAAGCTAACCCGGCAGCGCCGGATCCTGAGCGCGTGGCCGGAGTGCCGGGCACAGAATGGCGGCCTGAGTGCCGGTCGCAGATCGGCGGAGTGCCGGTCGCAGATCGGCCGGAGTGCCGGACACAGAATGGCGGACGCCGAAATGGTGGCGCACCGATACCCATACCTATCGCGGCTGGCTCGGGATCGCTGACGGCGCAACTGCCACGCCAGCTTCGCGACGATGCTCTGCCCGCGCCGGTGGCCTTGACAGCCACGGTGAAAACCGGAACGCTTCCGATCGTAACCACTGTACGGACACAAGTCCGCGCAGCGGATGCTGCCGTGAACAGGGCGATGCGGGCCGTAGACCGAGCGATCTGCCGTGAACAGAGCGATGCCTACCCAAAACCAGAGCTGTGGAGGTGCGCATGACTGACGCCGACCTGACGGGACGGCCGGTGGTATTCCGGGGCGGAACGGTGCTGACAATGGACGACGCGCACCACGTGCTGACTGGCGCGGACGTGCTGGTGTCGGGAGACCAGATCGCGGCCGTGGGCCCGGCGCTCTCGGTGCCAGCGGGGACCGTGGAGATCGACGCCTCGGGCGGGATCCTCATGCCAGGCATGGTGGACACCCACCGGCACATGTGGCAGACGGCGATGCGCGCGTACGGCGCGGACTGGACGCTGACCCAGTACTTCGTCTGGAACTACCTGCAGTACGGAAAGCTGTTCCGGCCCGAGGACATCTACGCCGGGAACCTGCTGAGCGCGCTGGAATCGATCGACGCCGGCGTGACGACGACCGTGGACTGGTCGCACAACAACCACACGGTCGAGCACGCCGACGCCGCCGTTGACGCGCTGACCGCGGTGCCGGGCCGGTTCGTGTTTGCCTACGGCAACATCCAGGCCGGGCCGTGGGAGTGGTCGGCCACGCCCGAGTTTCGGGCCTTCGTATCCCGCCGGATCACCCCCGGCAACGACATGCTCGGCTTCCAGATGGCCTTCGACGTCACCGGCGACCCGGCGTTCCCGGAAAAGGCCGCCTTCGAGGTGGCCCGCGACCTGGGCGCCCCGGTCACCACCCACGCAGGCGTGTGGGGTGCCACCAACGACGACGGCATCAGGCTCATGCACGAAGGCGGGTTCATGACCCCGCAGAGCATCTACGTGCACGCCACCACCCTCACCCGAGACTCCTACAACCGCATCGCAGCCACCGGTGGGTACGCGTCGGTGTCGACCGAGTCCGAGCAGTCGGCCGGCCAGGGCTACCCGCCGACCTGGCAGCTGCGCGAACACAACATCCCCGTGTCACTGTCGATGGACACCAGCGTGTGGTGGTCAGCTGACCTGTTCAGTGCCATGCGGGCAACGCTGAGCGCGGACCGGTCCCGAGTGCACCTCGAGGCGCACAACAAGGGCGAGACTGTCACGCATCACCACCTGCGCGCCGAGGACGTCGTCCACTTCGCCACCCGCGGCGGCGCCAAGGCCCTCGGCCTCGACAGCAAGATCGGCAGCATCGAGCCGGGCAAGAAGGCCGACATCGTGCTCATCAAGAACGACCACTCGCCCGTCATGTTCCCGCTGCTGAACCCGTACGGCCACGTCGTCTTCCAGGCCGGGCGCGGCGACGTGCACACGGTCGTCGTCAATGGCAGGGTCGTCAAGCACGACCACCGGCTCACCGATCCCGCCAGCCTCGGCACCGCCCGGCGACACGTCGATGAGACCGTCAGCTACCTGCAGGGGCAGCTCGGCCCGGACGCCTGGGCCGAGGGCATGCACCCGGAGATCCCGGCGACGGAGCTGTTTGAGAACCCGTACACCTACACCGAGTACGGAAAGAGCGGCGCGGAGGCGTAGTAGCGCTAGCCGACCGAGCGCGGCCGCCGCTGCTCAGCGCGAGCGCGCCGGCCCCGGCTCAGCCGCCCCCGGGCTCAACGATTGGGCTTTTCAGTAATAGTTACTGAAAAGCCCAATCGTTGAGTCAGCCGATCAGGAAGCGATCCCGCAGGCCTGGGCAACCGCCACCGCGGCGCCCTCGCGGTTGGCGGCGGCCGGGATGCCGGGCCGCTCGAAGTCGTTCATGTAGATGTCGGCGGCCTCGGTCGGGCTGGTTGCCGCGTT
>JASHQA010000112.1 GCA_030037785.1 Streptosporangiaceae bacterium | reverse complement strand
CGGCCCGGCTGGCCGCGCTCGACGCCCCGATCGGGGCCAGTGACCTGTTCGGCGCGATCCCCGCCGCGATCCGAGCCGTCAAGGACCTTTAGGGGAACGGGCCCGGCTGGCCTAGCCTCCGTCCGCCCGTCCGCCGAGATACCGGCTGAGGAACTTGTCCGCCGCCGTGTAGAACTTCAGCCGGTTCTCCGGCTTGGCGAAGCCGTGTCCCTCGTCCGCGAACAGCATGTAGTCGTGCTCGATGCCGTGCTGCTCGAGCGCGGCCACGATCTGCTCGGACTCCGCCTGCTTGACCCGCGGGTCGCCCGCGCCCTGGGCGATCAGCAGCGGGATGCGGATCTGGCTGGCGGCCGACAGCGGAGACCGGACCCACAGGAAGTCGCGGTCCTTGGCGGGGTCGCCGACCCGGTTGTGGAACTGCGCGAGCAGCGGCGCCCAGTACGGCGGGATCGTCTCGATCAGCGTGATGAGGTTTGACGGGCCGACGATGTCCACGCCACAGCAGTAGAGGTCTGGCGTGAAGGCGGCACCGGCCAGCACGGCGTAGCCACCGTACGAGCCACCCATGATCGCGATCCGGGCCGGGTCAGACCAGCCCTGACCGATGGCGTGCGCGACCGCATCGGTGAGGTCGTGCTGCATCTTGTTGCCCCACTCGCGGTCGCCCGCGTTGAGGAAAGCCTTGCCGTAGCCGGCCGAGCCGCGGAAGTTGACCTGGATGCACAGGTAGCCGCGGTTGGCCAGCCACTGGGCGTGCGGGTCATACCCCCAGGTGTCGCGCGCCCACGGTCCGCCGTGCACGAGCAGCACGGTCGGCAAGTCTGAGCGATCCTGCCTGAGCGGGAAGGTGAGGTAGCCGTGGATCGTCAGGCCGTCCCGCGCCGCGAAGGCGAACGGCTCCATGGGAGCCAGCTCGTACCCCGACAACTCTGGCCGCGCCTCGAACAGCAGGCTCGCGACGCCGGTCGAGGAGTCGTAGGTGTAGTACGTCACCGATCCGGTGTCGGTGGTGAACGTGGCCAGCCAGACTCGATCGGCGTCGTCGCCGTGGCCGAACGCAGGGTCGCCAGGATGGAGCGCCCGGATGGCCTGCACGTGGTCGGCCACAGCCGGGTCAAGCACGCGGTACACCGACCTGTCCCGCAGGAACGTCACGATCTGCGGCTCGCGGGTGTCCGGGTGCACCCGCACGGCGCTGACGTCGGCCTCCGGATCGGCGGCCAGCACTTCGGTAGCGCCGGTCGCGGTGTCCATCCGAACCAGGGCCGCGGCCTGCAGGCCCACCGAGGAGATCAGCAGCAGGGACCGCCCGTCGGCGCTGAAGCTCACTGGTGCCGTGGCCATCGCGTCCTCGGCCGGAATGTCGAGCACCTCGCGCCAGTCCGTGCTGTCCGCGCTGTCACGGACCACGAGCTGCACCGATCCATCGGGTCGCGGCCGCAGCGCAGCCCGCACGACCAGCTGCGCGTCGGCGACCATGTCGACGAGGCCGGGGTTGTCGAGTTCCTTGGTCAGCTCACCGCTCGTGAGGTCGAGCCGATAGACGTCGTGCCACTTCGGATCGTCCTTGTTGAGCCCGACCAGGATCCGGTCGGGGAAGTCCTTGTGGGCCGCGACGAGCTGAGCCTGCACCCCGTCGAACGGGGTGAGGTCGCGACGCTGCATGGTCGGCAGGTCCACGTCGTACAGCCGCCAGTTCTCGTCGCCCCCGGCGTCCTGGAGGTACAGCAGATGACGGCCGTCGTGCGCCCAGCCGAACTGGCGGATACCGCGGTCGGTGTCGTCGGTGACGACGCGAGCGGCGGTCCAGTCGACTCCGTGGTCGGCGCTGATCGGCGCCAGCCACACGTTGAGCACGCCCTCGTGCGGGGCTAGCCAGGCGAGCTGCGAGCCGTCGGGGGAGATTCGCGGCATGACCCGCTGGGGGTTGCCGAACAGGACGGTGAGGGGAATGAGTTCCGGCATGTCGCCATGCTTACCACGTCCCGAGACCTGGTGGCGGGCCGGTGCGGCGCCCTGGCAATCGAGCCGCGGCGGGCTGGCAGACTTAGCGCATGGACGGTCAGCCCGAGGCTCTGGTCGACCTGGACGCGATCCAGGCGAACGTCGCGGCGCTGCGCAGGCACGTCGGCTCCGCTGCGGTGATGGCCGTCGTCAAGTCTGACGCCTACGGCCACGGCATGCTGAAATCGGCCCGCGCCGCGCTGGCGGGCGGGGCGACCTGGCTGGGCGTGGTGCAGCTCGACGATGCGATCGAGCTGCGCACGGCGGGGTTCACCGTCCCGATCCTGAGCCTGCACGGGTGCCCGGACGCACGGCACGCGCAGGCGATCCGGCGCGGCGTCGACATGACCGCGGGCTCGCCCGAGCTCGTGGACCAGATCGCGCTGGCGGCGGGGCGCGTCGGCATGCCAGCCCGGCTGCACCTGGAGGCCGACACCGGAATGGGCCGGGGCGGCGCGACCGCGGCCGACTGGCCTGGCCTGGTGGCGGCGGCGCTGGCGGCCGAGGCGGCCGGGCTGGTGCGCGTCGTAGGGCTGTGGTCGCACTTTGCCTGCGCGGACATCCCCGGCCACCCGTCGATCGGGCAGCAGCTCACTGCCTTCCGCGAGGCGATCGCGCTGGCCGAGCGTGCCGGAGCCCGGCCCGAGGTACGGCACCTGGCGAACGGGCCGGCCACCCTGACCCGGCCCGACAGCTACTTCGACCTGGTCCGGCCGGGCGGCGCGGTGTACGGCCTGTGCACGCTGCCGGGCGGCGCGCCGGCCTGGCTCCGCCCCGCAATGACCCTGCGAGCCCGGCTCATCCACGTCAAGCGGGTTCCTCCCGGCGTGCCGGTCTCCTATGGGCATCGGTACGCCACCGCGCGGGCGACGGCGCTCGGCGTGCTGCCGCTCGGCTACAACGAGGGCGTGCCGCGGCTCGCGTCCAACGCACCCCGGCTGATGTTCACCAGCGGGCGGCGGGTGCCGATCGCGGGCACGGTGAACCTGAACCACGTCATCCTGGATCTCGGCAGCGGCCCCGCTGAGCCCGGCGACGAGGTCATCCTGTTCGGTCCCGGTGACCGCGGCGAGCCGACCGCCCAAGAGTGGGCCGAGGCGCTCGGCACGATCTCCTATGAGATTGTCAGCCGGTTCACCGGTAAGGTGCCAAGAACTTACTGTGGAGTAACCGCGGCCGAGGAGACCACTGCCCTCGGGGGCGCTGCCTTCGGCGGCGCTGCACCCGGCGGCGCCGCAACCGGTAGCGACGGGAGTACCGATGACCAGGTGGCGACGGCTCACTAGTATCGCGGGCATCGCCACCGGAGTTGCGGCAGCCGGAGTCGGTGGCCTGCTGGCGGCCGAGCGGATCGCGGTCGGGCGGATCCGGCTTGGTGCTGACCCGGCCGCTGGCCAGCCGTTCGGCCAGCTGCCGGGAACCCCTGTCGAGGTGCGCGCCGACGACGGGGTGGTGCTCCGGGCCGAGGTCGCGGGCCCGGCCGACTCGCCGGTGGCCGTGGTGTTCTGCCACGGATACTGCCTGAATCAGGATGTGTGGCACTACCAGTGGCTGAGCCTGCGTGCGGACACCCGGCTGATTCGCTGGGATCAGCGTGGTCACGGCCGGTCCGGCCGCGGCGATCCGAGCCATGTCAGCATCGACCAGCTCGGCGCCGACCTCGCCGTCGTGCTGGCTGCCACTGTGCCCGACGATCAGCGCGTCGTGTTGGTCGGGCATTCGATGGGCGGCATGACGATCATGGCCCTGGCCGACCAGCAGCCCGAGCTGTTCGGCAGCAAGGTCGCCGGGGTCGTGCTGATCTCGACCGCCGCGCACGAGGTGGACGCGACGGCCTGGCTGCCGCCACCGGTGCGCCCGGCCGCTCGCCGGGCTGGCCCGGCCCTGGTCCGCGGCGCGGGTGGTCGCCGGGGCGCGGCGCTGACCGAGCGGATCCGGGCCGCGGGCGGTGACCTGGCGTTCCTAACCACGAGGTTCATGGCGTTCGGCGACGACGTCAGTCCGACCGTGGTGGACTTCCTCGAGCGGGTGATCCGGGCCACGCCCATAGAGGTGGTCGCCGGCTTTTACCTCGCGCTGCTCGAGCACGACAAGCGGGCCGCGCTAGCCACCCTCGGCCGGGTGCCGGTGGTGGTGATCACCGGCGCGCAGGACCGGCTCATCCCAGCGACCAGGGCCGCCGCGCTCGCCATGACCATCCCTGGCGCCCGGCTGGTACAGGTGCCGGGGGCCGGCCACGCGATCATCCTGGAACGGCCCGACGAGGTCACCAGGGAGATTGCCGGGCTCGTCAAGGAGGTCCAGTGACGGTGCAGGTCACCGTGGCCAGCCCGGGCCAGATGCGCTACCTCGGCGAGCGTCTTTCCGCCCTGCTGCGGGCTGGTGACCTGGTCGTGCTCTCCGGCCCGCTCGGGGCCGGGAAGACCACCCTGGCCCAGGGCATCGGGGTCGGCCTTGGCGTCCGCGGTCAGGTCACCTCACCCACCTTCGTGATCGCCCGCGTGCATCCGAGCCTCGGCACCGGGCCCGACCTCGTGCATGCTGACGCTTACCGGCTGGGCAGCCGCGCTGAGGTGGACGATCTGGATCTCGACGCAGACCTGGCGACCGCCGTCACCATCGTCGAGTGGGGTGACGGTCTCGTCGAGGACCTCGCCGACAGCTTCCTTTCGGTCTCGATCGAACTCGCGACCGCGCCAGGGGCTGCCGAGGCCGCGGACGGGCCGCGGATCGTTCGCGTCCATGGCTCGGGTGAACGCTGGCAGCGGCACGAGTCAGTGGCCGCAACCCGGCTGGCGGTCACGGGGGCGGTGGCCCACCGTCCGGATTGTCCTGCGCACGACACCCCGCGCAACTAAACTGCGGGTCACCCTTCCGATCCCGCAGGAGGCACGTCGTGGCCCAGCAGGGCTCACCCCCCGGTCGCTTGACGCGGCGGGTCGAGGGGGACCAGCACGGGCACGGCGGCGCCGGGCGGGCGCGGCGAGGTGACCGGTCGGCCGTGCCGGAGCGGCCAGGCTGGCAGCGCGACGCCTTTGGCCCGGAGGACACCGACGCAGACCTGCCAGCGTGGGCGCCGCCGGGCGCGCATCCGGTCCGGCCTGGGACCCCGCGGCGACCCGATCCGTACGCTGGCGGTTCCGTCGGCGAGGCTCATCGCGACGAGGACGGTGACCGCGGGGCCGACGGCGCCGCCGCGGATCCGGTTGCACCACGCCCGCCGACCCGGCGCCAGGGCCGGGCCGCGGCCACCCGGCTGCGCAAGTCGCGCCGCCGCGTCTACCGCTGGTGTGGCGTGGCCATCGTGGTCTGCGTCATCGGTGCGGTGACCGCGGTGCTCGCGACCAGCAGCAGCCCGAAGCCACAGTTGTACGTGACCTCGCTGCAGCCAGGCGAGTTCAAGTCCGTGCCCAGCGCCTGCACCAGCGTGAGCGCGGCCGTACTGACCCGGTACCTGCCCGGCTCGGACCGGAAGACCACGAACCAGCTCTCCGGCACGACGCAGAGCCAGTGCAGTTTCACCATCGACGCCAAGCCGGTATTCCGGCTCCTGGAGGTGACAACGCAGGCCTACCAGCCGTTCGCCGGGGCCAGCGGTGACGGCAGCGCATCCGCCAACGCCAAGGACAATCTGGCCGTGGTCAGGGCGTCGCTGGCGGACCCGCCCAAGAACTCGCCGTTGTCGCGCGCCCAGATCACCGCGCTCGCAGGGCTGGGCCAGCAGGCCTTCGCGTCCTACCAGCGGGAGACGGCCGGCGACATCGTCAGCGACGTCGTCACCGTCGTGGTGCTCGAGCGCAACGTGCTGATCACCGTGCAGATGTCGGCCCAGCGGTCGCCGGGTTTCAGCCCGACCCCGGTCGCCACCCTGCGGGCCGGGGCGACCGCCGCGGCCAGGGACGCGCTGGCCAAGGTGCTCACCCAGCCCACCGCCTGACGGTGCGGTAGCTCACCGTCTGGTCCCGCCTGGATCACCGCCCGCCGGCACCGACATCGACGAGACACCGCCTAGGCTGGTCAATCGTGCTGCTGCTCGCGCTGGACACCGCTACCCCGGCGGTGACCGTGGCCCTGCATGACGGCTCCGCAGTCGTCGCCGAGATGTGCGCGGTCGAACCGCGTCGGCACGGCGAGGTGCTCGCGGTGTTCATCGACCGGGTGCTGCGCCAGGCGGGTGCCGGGCGCGCCGACCTGACCGCGGTCGCGGTGGGGATCGGGCCTGGCCCCTACACGGGGCTGCGGGCTGGCGTCGTGACCGCGCGGGTTCTCGGCAGCGCGCTGCAGGTCAGGACCGACGGAATCTGCTCGCTCGACGTGATCGCCGCCGAGGTGGTGCCGGCCGCCGAGGGCTCCGACTTCCTGGTAGCGACCGACGCTCGCAGGCGTGAGGTGTACTGGGCGCGCTACACGGCGGATGGCGAGCGTGCGGCGGGACCGTACGTGGACCGGCCAGCGGACCTGCCGACAGGCCTTCCGGTCGCGGGCGAGGGCGTCCTCCGTTACCCGGAGCTTGGCCGCCCGCTGCCGCCGCGCTACCCAGCCGCCGGGCAGCTCGCCTGCCTCGCCGCGGGGCGGATCTCCGCAGGGTTGTCGCCGGGCCCGGCCGAGCCGCTGTACCTGCGCAGACCGGATGCCGCCGAGCCCGGCCGGCCCAAGAGGGTGACGCCGTGACCGGCCTGCGGCTCCGCCCGATGACGACCGCTGACCTGGACACGGTGCTGAGCCTGGAGCTGGCGCTCTTCGGCGAGGAGGCGTGGTCCCGGCAGATGCTGGCGGGCGAGCTGGGCCAGCAGCCCGAGACGCGGCGCTACCTGGTCGCCGAGGACGACGGGCAGATCGTCGGCTACGCCGGGCTGCTCGCCGCGGGCGGGCAGGCGGACGTGCTGACGATCGCCGTGGACGCTGCCCGCTGGGGACAGGGCGTCGGCTCTGCGCTGCTCGGGCAGTTGCTCGCGGAGGCCACCGAGCGCGGCTGCACCGAGGTCTTCCTGGAAGTCAGGGCCGACAACCCGCGCGCTCAGCGCCTCTACCGCTGGTGGGGGTTCGCCGACGTGGGCATCCGGCGCGGCTACTACCAGCCATCGGGCACCGACGCGATCGTGATGCGCCGCCCGCTCACTGGCCCGGCGCCGACGGGTCCCGGCGAGGATGGCGGCGGGGCCAGGGGGGCCGGCGCATGACAGAGCCACTGGTCCTCGGCATCGAGACATCATGCGACGAGACGGGTGTCGGGCTCGTGCGCGGCCACGAGCTGCTGGCCGACTCGGTGGCCTCGAGCGTCGACGAGCACGCCCGGTTCGGCGGCGTGGTACCCGAGGTGGCGAGCCGGGCTCACCTCGAGGCGATGGTGCCGACCGTGACCAGGGCGCTGGCTGCGGCCAGCGTCCGGCTTGCCGACGTAGACGCCATCGCCGTGACCGCCGGGCCAGGGCTCGCCGGGGCGCTGCTCGTCGGCGTGTGCGCGGCTAAGGCCTACGCCCTGGCCACCGGAAAGCCGCTGTACGGTGTCAACCACCTGGCCGCGCACGTGGCCGTGGACCAGCTGCAGCACGGACCGCTGCCCGCTCCGGTCATCGCGCTGCTCGTGTCCGGTGGCCATTCCTCGCTGCTGCTGGTGCCCGACCTGACAGCCGAGATCGTGCCGCTCGGCGCCACGATCGACGACGCGGCTGGCGAGGCCTTCGACAAGGTGGCCAGGGTGCTGGGCCTGCCGTTCCCTGGCGGGCCGCACATTGACCGCGCGGCGGTGGCCGGCGACCGGCAGAGTATCGCCTTCCCGAGGGGCAAGTACGCGGACGGCACCAGCGACTTCTCCTTCTCGGGTCTGAAGACCGCAGTGGCCCGATGGGTAGAAGCGCGCGAGGCGGCCGGGGCGCCGGTGCCGCTGGCCGACGTGGCCGCCTCCTTCCAGGAGGCCGTCGCTGACGTGCTGACCCGCAAGGCGGTCGCGGCTTGCCGGGCGACTGGGGTGGACCACCTGGTCATCGGCGGCGGGGTGGCGGCCAACTCACGGCTGCGCGCGCTGGCTGCTGACCGGTGCGCCGCGGCGGGCCTGCGGCTCCGGGTGCCGCGTCCGGGCCTGTGCACCGACAACGGCGCCATGGTGGCGGCGCTCGGCGCCGAGCTGGTCGGCCGCGGTGTGCCGGCATCGACGCTCGACTTCGCCGCGGACTCCTCCCTCCCTGTGACGCAGGTGGTCGCTGCCTGATCCTGGCAGTCAGCGCTGCTGCCAGCGCAAACGGTGCTGACCGGGGGCGGTGTTGACGGGCCGGAGATGGCGGACTATGGTGCAGTGCTGGCACTCACTAGAGTAGAGTGCTAACGCGACAAGGTTGGTCTGGCACCCGCGACGGCAGGCCGACATGGTCGACTCTCTAGTCAGCTAGCCCTTTCCGGAGGGGGAGGTCAGATCGTGACGACCGCCACCAAGGTTGTTCTGAAGCCGCTCGAAGACCGGATCGTGGTGCGCCCGCTCGAGGCCGAGCAGACCACCGCGTCCGGGCTCGTCATCCCCGACACCGCCAAGGAGAAGCCCCAGGAGGGCGAGGTTCTTGCGGTCGGTCCCGGCAGGTTCGACGACGCCGGCACCAAGCGCGTCCCGATGGACGTCAGCGTCGGGGACGTCGTGCTGTACAGCAAGTACGGCGGCACCGAAGTGAAGTACCACGGCGAGGAGTACCTGGTGCTCTCCGCCCGGGACGTGCTCGCCGTCATCGTGAAGTAGCGAGCGGATCTCGCGCGCGGGCCTCGCCCGCGCCGGGCTGGTGCACACCGCCCGGCACCGCCCCGGCCCGCCTCGCGGCACGCGGAGGAGACTCCCGCGTTCGCGACCTGGTCCGGGGCGGTCGCGTGATCGGCCGGATTACCCGGCACACACCACAGACACTCCGCACCGCACACCAAGACACTGAGGGAAGCACATGGCCAAGAGCCTTGAGTTCGACGAGGATGCCCGGCGCGCTCTCGAGCGCGGCGTGAACCGCCTCGCGGACGCTGTGAAGGTGACGCTGGGCCCCAAGGGCCGCAACGTCGTCATCGACAAGAAGTGGGGCGCGCCTACCATCACCAACGACGGCGTGACGGTGGCCCGTGAGATTGAGCTGGAAGACCCGACCGAGAACCTGGGCGCCCAGCTCGCCAAGGAGGTCGCGACCAAGACCAACGACGTCGCCGGTGACGGCACCACGACCGCTACCGTGCTCGCCCAGGCCATGGTGGCCGAGGGCCTGCGCAGCGTCGCGGCCGGTGCCAACCCGATGGATCTGAAGCGCGGCATCGACGCGGCGGCGGCGGCAGTTGCCGACGCGCTCGGCGAGGTCGCGCGCGAGGTCGAGGAGCGCACCGAGATCGCCAACGTGGCGACGATCTCGGCGCAGGACGCCAAGATCGGCGAGATCATCGCCGAGGCATTCTCCAAGGTCGGCAAAGACGGCGTCATCACCGTCGAGGAAGCCCCGACGATGGGGATCGAGCTGGAGTTCACCGAGGGCATGCAGTTCGACAAGGGCTACATCTCGGCCTACTTCATCACCGACGCCGAGCGCATGGAGTCGGTGCTCGAGGACGC
>JASHQA010000111.1 GCA_030037785.1 Streptosporangiaceae bacterium | reverse complement strand
GGTCAGCGACGTAGCCCGTTCGCCGGCGAGCGAGTTGAGCTGACTTCGGACGCCGGCCGAACCCTGCAGCGCAGTCGAGTAGCTGGGCACGACGCGCTCCAGGCCCTGGAACACGTTGAGCGCGATCGCAATCGCCATCACGATCAGCACCGCCCCGCCCGCGATGCGCGCCTGCGGCGCGCGCCGACGCAGGGCGCTCAGCCGTCGCGATAGCTGTCCGCCGGCCAGCGCGACGGCAAGCAGCGGTATCGCGGTGCCGACCGCGAACGCGGCCGTGACGAAAACGGCTGTCAGCCCGACCCGGTGGGTCGCGCCAACCACGGTGATGGCAGCCAGAACCGGCCCGGCGCACGGGACGTACAGCAGCCCGAGCGCGAGGCCCAGCACGAACCCGCCGCTTCGTCCGCTCGGCTGCCGGGTCCGCAGCCTGGCGAACGGGCGCTCGAGCAGGGCACCGAGCGGCGGGATCAGGTACCCGAGGCCAACCAGGATCAGCAGCGCGATGCCGGCGTCGCGGAGCGAGGCTTCCGGCAAGTGCAGCAGCGAGATGATCTCCGAGCCAGCCAGGATCAGGACGCTGAAGCTCAGCGCCAGACCCACGACCACAGCCACCGAGCGGGCGACGACGGCCCTCGCCGGGGTGTCATCCGCGCTGTCCGGCGAGCCAGGACCTGACCTCGTGGCGCCTGCGACCAGCACAACCGGGAGGACCGGCAGGATGCACGGCGAGATGCCCGCCAGGAAGCCGGCCACCACGCCGACGAGCACGAGCACGATCATGCGCCAACCCTCGCCTTCCTGGCCCCGCTTGCCCGTCAGTCATTCGTCGCCGACTGCTGCTCCGGCTTGGCCCGGCACGCGGCCAGCACGGGTATCTGGCACCGGACCGCGGATAGGAGCCGACGACGAGCTGCAACCGACAAATCCGCTAGCGCCTACGTCCCGTTCCGGCCGATACTTTCGGGTCATGACCGAGCAACTCCCCGCGCGCACCTTCGGCTGGGCGAACATGTTCGTGGCTGCACGGGAGTCCGATCCGCGGGAACGGGGCGATCCCCCCGTGGGCGAACGCGCCACCCTGGCGCGGTTCCTGCGCGACTACCGCCTGACGATGGAGATCAAGTGCGAAGGGCTCGACGCAGCTGCCATGGCGGCCCAGTCGGTGCCGCCGTCCGACCTGTCGCTGCTGGGCCTGGTGCGGCATCTGGCCGCCGTGGAGCAGTTCTGGTTCCGCCGGGTGCTGGCCGGTCAGAGCGCGCCCCGGCTGTATCGCTCCGCCGACGGCCGTAACGAGGCGTTCGATGGCGCGGTCGCCGACCCGGCTGTCGTCGCGGAAGCCTGGGAGACCTGGCGGGGCGAGGTTGCGTTCGCCGAGCAGTTCGTGGCCGCCAGCGATGACCTCGGCGCCACCGCCAGCTTCGAGAACGGCCTGGGAGAGCAGGACAGCGTTTCGGTGCGCGAAGTGCTGGTGCACATGATTGAGGAATATGCGCGGCACATGGGCCACGCGGACTTCCTGCGCGAGCGCATCGACGGGCGGGTCGGCCAGTAGGCGTCGCGCGACAATCAGTCATGGTGCGGACGTACGGGGTGCGGGTGGTACGCCGGGTGGCTCACCCCGGGCGGGGGTTTACCCAGGGTCTGCTCAGCGAAGGCGGAACCGTCTGGGAGTCCGTCGGGAACTACCGGCAGTCCGAGCTGCGGCGGTACGCGCTCCCTGACGCCAAGTCCGGCGGCCGATCCGGCACCCAAGCGGACCCACGCGGACCGCTGGACGCGCGGGTGAAGCTGGGACCCGAGTTCTTCGCGGAGGGCATCTGCCGAGTAGGGGACAGCATCTGGCAGCTCACCTGGAAGGAGCTGGTCGCGTTCCGGTGGGACGCCGCTTCCCTGACGCTGCGGGACAAGGTTCGCTTCAACCGCGAAGGCTGGGGCATGTGCGCGGTCGTCGTTCCGGGACCCGCCGGTGAACTGATCACCCCCGAGGTTGTTACCAGCAACGGGACCAGCGAGCTGGTGCGCAGGGATCCGGACACACTCGAGCTCCGTGACATCGTGCACGTCCGTTGCCAGGGGGCGCGGGTTCAGTGGCTCAACGATCTCACCTGGGCCGGCGGCCTGGTGTGGGCCAACGTCGCCGGGACCGACTGCCTGGCCGGGATCGACCTCGCCTCCGGGGAGGTCACCGACATCGTGGATGCCGGAGCGGCGGCCGAGCGGCACGGGCGTGACCCACAGGCGATCATGAACGGCATCGCGGCGACGGCCACCCCTGGGGAGTTCCTGCTCACCGGCAAGACCTGGCGGTCGATTCGCCAGGTGCGTCTGGTTCCCCGCCGCGGCCGGGGCCACGTGGACCGCTTGCTGCGCGGCTGGCGGGCGAGATAACGCAGCGTGACCTCCGGTCGCGGTCACGGAGATCATGGACGCCGTCGAGCGCGGCCAGTCCTTCACAGTCACCCGCGACGGCCATCGCATCGGCGAGCTGATCCCGCTGCGGCACCGTCGGCGGTTCGTATCGCGGGAAGAGTTCGCCACGATGTCACGCAACGCGCCTGACATTGACGTGGCGGCGTTCCGGACCGACCAGGACACTGTCGCCGACCAGGAATTCGGCAGCGCTTATGACCGCTGACGGGCCCCGGCAGGGCTTGCTCGACACGAACATCATGATCCTGCGACGCTGGATCGACCCCGCCGAGCTGCCTGACGAGATGGCCATCAGCGCGATCACTCTCGCGGAGCTATCCGCCGGCCCGCACCAGGTCCGCCGCAACGACGAGCAGGACAGCTACGACGAGCACGCCGAACGCGCCCGACGGCTGGAAGCGCTGCAGCGCGCCGAGAGCGAGTTCGACCCAGTGCCGTTCGACACAGAAGCAGCGCGCGCCTTCGGGCGCGTCACTGCCGCGGTCATCGCCGCGGGGCGACAGCGACGGCGCAGAACAGCCGACATGATGATCGCCGCTACCGCCCTCGCCGAAGGGCTGCCGTTGTTCACCACCAACCCGGCCGACTTCACCGGCCTGGACCAGCTCATCAGCGTCGTTCCGGTCAAAAGGCCCGCCCTCCCCTGACGAGCGCCGTCAGGATGCCGGGCCATAGCCCCTCTGGGCTCACCGGCGGCCAGACGCCGGGCTGGTCCGCCGCCTGGCGAGGGTTGAGAGGTTGCCTCACACGCTCATCATGATCTTGCGACCAGATTATGGTCAGAGGCACGACTA
>JASHQA010000110.1 GCA_030037785.1 Streptosporangiaceae bacterium | reverse complement strand
CGCTCCTCGTCGCCGCCGCCATCGCGGCCGCGCTCGACCAGGTGGTCACGGGAGCCCACCCGGTCAGCCGCCAGTCGGTGGGCGTCGCCGGGCACAGCGTCGGCGAGCTAGCCGCCGGCGTGCTCGCGGAAGTGATCACGCCCGCCGATGCGATGCGGCTGGTTGGTGTCCGGGCCCGTGGCATGGCGGCCGCCGCGGCGGCCGAGCGGACCGGCATGACCGCCGTCCTCGGCGGCGAGGAGGCCGCGGTCCTGGCCGCGATCGAGGCGCACGGGCTGACCGCGGCGAACGTGAACGGCGCCGGCCAGGTCGTCGCCGCGGGGACGCTGGCGCAGCTGGACGCCTTCGCCGCGGACCCGCCGGCCGGGGCGAGGCTGCGACCGCTGTCGGTGGCCGGCGCGTTCCATACCCACCACATGACGCCGGCCGTCGACGCGCTCGCCGCAGCCGCCGCGAGCGTGCCCGCCAGGGACCCGGTCCGGCCGCTGCTGTCCAACCGGGACGGTGCCGTGGTGAAGTCCGGACCCGACTGGCTAGACCGGATCATCAACCAGGTCAGCGCCCCGGTGCGGTGGGACCTGTGCATGCAGACCATGGACTCGCTCGGGGTGACGGCGCTCATCGAGCTGCCGCCGGCCGGCCCGCTGACGGGCCTGGCCAAGCGGGCGCTGCGCGGCGTCCAGCTGGTCGCGCTCCGGACGCCGGACGACCTTGACGCCGCCCGCGCGCTGCTGGCCGAGCACGCCGACAGCCACGACGACCACCACGCACCCGAGTGGCGACTGCTCGTGGCCCCGGCCGCCGGGGTGTTCCGCGCCGCGACCGGGCACCCCGATAGTGTCGGGCCCGGAACCCAGATCGGCCAGGACACCGACCTCGGACGGGTGGTAATCCGCGGGGGCGATCAGGCGATAGCGGCCCCGTTCCCCGCGACGGTCATGGAGTGGCTAGTCGAGGACGGTGACCCCGTCAGCGCGGGGCAGCCTCTGGTGCGGCTGCTGCCCACGACCGCCGAGTAACCGCACCTCAGAAACCGGGACAGCGAACGGGCGAAGGGCAGACACGATGCGACTCACCGACAGCCAGGCGGGCGCGCGAGTGCTCGCCTTCGGCGGCTACCAGCCCGCCAGGGTCGTCACTAACGACGAGCTAGCCCAGACCGTGGACACCAACGACGAGTGGATCCGGTCCCGGGTGGGCATCGCCAGCCGGCGCATCGCCGGTCCCGACGAGACCGTCGCCGACATGGCCGCGCAGGCTGGCGGCAAGGCGCTGGCCGGCAGCGGCTTGTCCCCTGCCGACATCGACCTGGTGGTCGTCGCCACCTGCACGCCCGAGGTGCAGATCCCCAACACCGCGGCCACGGTGGCTAGGCGGCTCGGCATCGTCGCGCCCGGTGCCTACGACATGAACGCGGCCTGCGCAGGCTTCTGCTACGGGCTGGCGAACGCGGCCGACGCGGTGCGGGCCGGCACCGCGCGGAACGTCCTGGTCATCGGTGCCGAGAAGCTGTCCCAGTGGGTCGACTGGACCGACCGGTCCACCTGCATCATCTTCGCCGACGGGGCTGGCGCGGCGGTGGTCGGCCCGGTCGCCGACCCGGCCGACCAGCCGGGTATCGGTCCGGTGCTGTGGGGCAGCGATGGCGACCTCGCCGACAAGATCTACATCAAGGACCGGAACTCGTTCATCGTCCAAGAGGGCCAGGCGGTCTTCCGCTGGGCCACCACGGCGCTCGCCCCGCTCGCGCTCGCCGCCTGCGAGAAGGCCGGCGTGGCGCCCGGCGAGCTGGCCGCGTTCGTCCCGCACCAGGCAAACCTGCGGATCATCGAGGCGATCGCTCGCAGGCTCGGCGCGCCGCAGGCGATCGTGGCGAACGACATCGTCAACGCCGGTAACACCTCATCAGCGTCGATCCCGCTGGCCCTGTCGCGCATGATCGAGCGCGGCGAGCTCCAGTCCGGCCAGCACGCGCTGCTGGTCGGCTTCGGCGCGGGCATGTGCTACGCCGCCCAGGTGATCACGGTACCCTGACCCCGCTCCCGGTCCGGGAGCATCCACCACTTCACGCAGCACGGCAGAAGGAGTTACACATCATGGCCATGACGGAGCAGGAGATCCTGGCGTGTCTGGGCGAGATCATCGACGAGGTCGCCGGCGTTCCCGCCGACCAGGTGACGCCAGACAAGACGTTCGTTGACGACCTCGACATCGACTCGCTGTCGATGGTGGAGATCGCAGTCGCCGCCCAGGACAAGTTCGGCGTCGAGATCCCCGACGACCAGCTCAAGGACCTCAAGACGGTGCAGGACGTCATCGACTACGTCCGGCGGGCCGAGGTGTCAGCCTGACGCACCAGCGCCGACGGGCGAGGAGCAGAACAACAGTGGGTAGCGAGAGGACACGAGTCGTCGTCACCGGCCTGGGCGCCATCACGCCCGTCGGCACCGACGTCGCCAGCACCTGGCAGTCGCTGCAGGCCGGCCGCAGCGGAGTCGTGCCGCTGACGCAGGACTGGGCGGCCGAGCTGCCGACCCGGATCGCGGCGTGGGCGGCGGCCGACCCGGCCACGCTGATCGACCGGGTGCAAGCGCGCCGGCTGGATCGCTGTGAGCAGTTCGCCCTGGTAGCTGCCAGGGAGGCCTGGGCACACGCCGGCTCCCCCGCCGTCGACCCGGAGCGACTGGGCGTGGTGGTGTCCAGCGGCATCGGCGGCGTCGCCTCCACCCTGTCGGCTTACGACACGCTCAAGGAGAAGGGCTGGTCGCGGCTGTCCCCGTTCACGGTGCCCATGCTCATGCCGAACGG
>JASHQA010000109.1 GCA_030037785.1 Streptosporangiaceae bacterium | reverse complement strand
GGGCCGGTGTCCTCCCGGAGCCGCGACGCGGACGCGGCCCGCATGGCCTCGGCCTCGAGTGGCAGCGGGGTCTCAGCGGGTGTGGGCAACGTCACGCCCGTCCTGTCGTCAGGAACCGGCACGTAGACCGGGACCGGCGGGGCGGGCTGGTCCGGCCGGGTGGGCTGGTCCGGCCGGGTGGGCGCGCCGGGATCCGCCGGCTCGCGGCCGGCGGATCCCGGCGCGGTCGCGTGACTGGCCGGCGCGGCCAGTTCGACCCGTTCCTCCATGATGCTGGTGACGTCGCTGCGGGGCGCGATGAGCTCGAACACGCCGCGGTCAACCTGCCAGTAGCCGAGCTGCTCGGCCTTGAATCCGTCGTGGCCCAGATAGCCGATGTGCAGCCGGTCCCCGAGGTCATCGAGCACCAGGCATCGCTCGCCACCGAACACCCCGACCGGCCTGGATTCCCAGACCGCCTGGACGTCCGCGAATTGCAGCTGCTTGCGCCAGTGTCCGGTGGCCGGCTCGAAGCCAAGCTCCTCGGGTGGCGGACACGCCGCGAACAACACGATGTCGTCCCCGGTCGGGCCGATGCCCGCCTCGAACGGGGCTCCGTCGTACGTCGCCATCAGCCGGTAGCGCACAGTTCTGGTCCCTCTGTCGGTCGGAGCCACACCTGGCCGTCGTAACGAGCTATGAAGGTCGTGCCATCGACGCCGATGCGGTGGATCTCGGCGCCTACCGGCACCGGCATCGGGTCCGTGAAGTACTCAGCCACGCTGCGGTCAGCCGAGCTGGTAAAGCCGGTGCCGGTGAACGGCGGCTGCAACAGCCAGTCGCCGCCGCGCTCGTGCGAGAGCGGCACCTGGTAGGCCTCGCTGCCGACCGCGCGCCACCGCAGCACGTAGATCTCGTGCATGTCCGGCGTGAAGTCCGAGCCGTCGTAATCCAGGCCGAGCGCTCGGTGCAACTCACCGGGGCTGCCGGACTGACAGTCGGCGAGCCGGTGCACGAAGCCCGAGATGACCGACCGGCGGCCGGTCAGGTAGGGCTCCACCATGCGCGGCGGGATGGGCTTCTGCATGAGCGTGCCTGGCGCGATGGGCCGCGGGCCCTGGTCAACCTGGCTCACCCTGTCCCCTCCAGGACGCACCTGCAATGCCATGTGACTCTATCGCGAAATGTCTCCTGACCCGGCATACAGTGGGCCAGTGACGGGGCTGACCGGCGGAGACGCGCGCTACCGAGATGATCGCGGCGAGCCAGACCCGGCACTCGCCGCGGCGCTCGCGGCGTACGCGGCCGGCACTGGCGGTGAGCGCGCGGTGCTCGTCGCGCTGGCCGCTGGCCGGCTGCTCGTCCCGGTCGTCCCGGTGGCCGGCAGTTCCGCTCAGGCCGACACCGGGCCGGTCAGCACCGGGCCGGTCAGCACCGCGCAGTCAGCGGCTGCGCCGAGCAAAACCGGCGACGGGGACACGCGCAGTGAGATGGCCATCCCGTCGCTGGTCGGCCACGACGGCCGGCTCGCGCTCGTGGCGTTCACCTGCGCGGATTCGCTCCGGCTCTGGCAGCCCGGCGCGAGGCCGGTGCCGGTGTCCGCTGGCGGGGTGTTCCAGGCGGCGGTAGCGGAGTCGTCCGCGGTCGTCGTCGACGTCGCCGGGCCCGTCCCGCTGATCGTTGAGGGGACGCGGCTCGCCGCGCTCGCGGCGGGTGGCGAAGTGCCGGAGCTGCACGAGGACCCGGACGTGTGGGAGCTGGTCGCCGCCGCAGCCGCAAGCGTCGCTCCGGGCATCCGGGTGCGGCTTGGGCCGCCGTCGGCTGGCGCCGCGGTCACGCTGGAGCTTGCCCCGCCGCCGGGCACGGCCGGGACCGTGGGCGCGGACGTGGCAGCCGACGTCGCGGCCGCGGTGCACGCACGGCTGGCTGGCCGGGTACGGTCGGGCATCGCCGTGTTGCGGCGGTCCGGCTGACTCGCGGCGCCCACGTTACGATCGCGGGTGTGCGGGCAGTCACCCTGGCCGAGGTGGCGGACGAGCTCTACGGGCTGTCGCCGGCCGAGTTCACCGCGGCACGGGACCAGCGGGCGCGCGCGGCCAGGGCGGCGGGCCGTCGCGAGGATGCGGTCGCGATCAGGAAGCTGGCCCGGCCGACGGCCAGCGCCTGGCTGGTCAACCAGCTGAGCCGAGCAGCGCCCGACGGGCTGGCTCGGCTGTTCGAGGTGGCCGACGCCTTGCAGGAAGCGCAGCGCACGCTCGCCGGAGACCGGCTGCGGGAACTGTCAGCGCAGCGCCGGCACGTCGTCACCGAGTTGCTGCCGATCGCGGCGGGGCTGGCGGGCCGCGCGGGCCAGCCCGCCAGCCCCGCCGTGCTCGACGAGGTCCGGGCCACCCTGGAGGCCGGCCTGGCGGACGCGGCCGCCAGGGACGCGATCCGGTCCGGGCGGCTAACCAGGGCGCTCGCCTACGCGGGGCTGGGTGAGGTGGATCTGACCGCGGCCGCTGCGCAGGTTCCGGCTAGCCCGCCGGAGCAGCCCGCACGGCCGGGGCGGGGGCCGCGGGCGGGTCGCGGTGCGATGGGGCCTGGCCCTGCGGAGGCAAGCGCAGCCGCCGTAGCGTCAGCGGAGCCCGACCAAGCGGCGCTCGCGGCAGCGGCCGTGGCCAC
>JASHQA010000008.1 GCA_030037785.1 Streptosporangiaceae bacterium | reverse complement strand
GGGCCGCGTGACGGGGCCGGCTCGCGGCGCCGCGGGCCAGCCGAGTTCGCCGGAGCGCGGGGCGCGCGCTTCGCCATCTTTCCCGATTCACCGCAGGCCAGGACGCCGCCGCCGTGGGTCATGGCGGCCGAACTGGTCGAGACATCCCGGCTGTGGGCTCGCACCGTTGCGCGGATCGAGCCAGAATGGGCCGAGTCACTCGCCGGCGACCTGGCCCGGCGCAGCTACAGCGAGCCGCGCTGGGACTCCCGTCGTGCCGCCGTCGTGGCGACCGAGAAGGTCAGCCTGTACGGCCTGCCGATCGTTGCTGCCCGGCCGGTCAACTTTGGCGCCGTCGATCCCGCCGCGGCCAGGGCAATCTTCATCCAGCACGCGCTGGTCGAGGGTGACTGGCAAACCCACCACGTGTTCTTCGCTCGCAACCAGCGGGCCCGCGAGGACGCGGCGGAACTGGAGCGCAAGGTGCGCCGCCGCGGCCTCGTCGCGGACGACGCGACGATCTTCGCCTTCTACGACCAGCGGATTCCCGAGACGGTCGTCTCGGGGCGCCACTTCGACTCCTGGTGGAAGCGCACGCGCGGCACGGATCCAGGCCTGCTCGACCTCCGGCCCGCCGACCTGGCTGCGCCTGCCGCCAGTGAGATCCGTGCCGAGGACTATCCGGCGAGCTGGGGGGCGCTGCCGCTGTCGTATGAGTTCGCGCCGGGCGAGGCCGCTGACGGTGTGACCGTCAGGTTGTCGCTGACCGAGTTTCTCGACCACAGCTGGGCCGAATTCGGCTGGCAGGTACCCGGACTGCGGGTCGAGCTGGTGACCGAGCTGATCCGCGGGCTGCCGAAGGACCTGCGCCGCCACTTCATCCCGGCTCCGGACACCGCCAGGTCACTGGCTTCCCGCCTCGGCGAGCCGCGCGGCAACCTGGCCGACGCGCTGAGCGCAGAGCTCGCCCGGATGACCGGGGTGGCGGTGCCGGTGTCGGCGTGGGACTGTACCCGGCTGCCGCCGCATCTGCGCGTCAACTACGAGGTCGTGGACGGTGACGTCGTGCTCGCCGCTGGCCGGGATCTGGACGACCTGCGTCGGAGGCTGCGGCCCCGGCTGCAGGCGGCGCTTGCCGCCGCGGCCTCGGGACTGACCAGGACCGGACTGCGGGCTTGGGACTTCGGAACGTTGCCGAGGGTGTTCCCAGCCGACGGTCCTGCGGTGGGGGAGGACGGTCCTGCGGCGGGGGAGGCGGGGGATCGCCCGGCTGCGCTCGGCGGTACGTCGCGGCTGCGCGGCTACCCGGCGCTGGTGGACGCTGGCGACGCGGTGGACATCCGCATCTTCGACACCCGCGCCGAGGCCGAAGCGGCGATGCGGCTCGGCACTCGCCGGCTGCTGCTCATCGCGGTGCCGTCGGGTGTCCGGTCCATAGCCGCCCGGCTGCCGATGGCCGAGAAGATGGCGATGAGCCGCCACCCCTACCCAAGCGCAGCCGCCCTGCTCGATGACTGCGCGGCCGCGGCCGCGGACCAGGTCATCGACGAGGCCGGCGGACCGGCCTTTGATGCGGCCGGGTTTGCCGCACTGGTGGAACTGGCCCGGGACCGGCTGGCACCGGCGACCGCGCGCGTGGTGGAGTCGGTGGCCAGGGTGCTCGGTGCAGCGCACGAGGTGGAGATCAGGCTGACCGGCGCTCATCCGGTGCCCGTTCTTGAGCCGCCGCTGGCCGACATGCGCGCGCAGTTCGCCGCGCTGATCCAGCCAGGCTTTGTCGCGGCGACCGGCGCCGGGCGAGTGCCTGACCTGGTCCGTTATCTGCGGGCCATCGTCCGCCGCTTCGACAAGCTGGCGGGCGAGCAGGTCAGGGATGCCGAGCGGATGGCCGCGGTGCACCGGGTTGTCCACGCCTACCAGGCACGGCTGCGGGAACTGCCGCCGGAGGCGCGGTCCGGGCCCGCCGCGCAGCGCGTTCGCTGGCTGATCGAGGAGCTTCGGGTGAGCGTGTTCGCGCAGGTCCTGGGCACTCCGGTGCCGGTGTCGGAGAAGCGCATCCTGGCCGCCATCGCGGCGCTGCCGGGAGACTAAGCCCGCTGGCCCGCCGCGCCCAAAGACGCGGCCAGGAGCGCACCGCGCCGGAAAGCTTCCCGGATCCTGGTCGCGACGAGCTCCGGCCTCGTTGTGATGTCATCCCAGGTAAAGTGCACGACCTCGTAGCCCAGTGAGCGCAGCCACGAGTCCCGGTCGAGCTGGGCTCGCGCGCGCAGCGGGTCGGCGTACTTCAGTGCACCGTCGACCTCGACGATCGTTCGGTACTTGCCCCAGAAGAAGTCCACCCTGGCGACCTCGTCGGCGGTCCCGATCAGGGCCTGCAGCTGCGGGGGAGGCAACCCGCGGTCACGGAACACGACTCTGGCGATCGACTCCAGCGGTGACTCACTGCGCCCGTCGGCGAACCCGATGACGTCGGCGGCGATCGCGGCGCCCCGCCAGCGCGAGCAGACGGCCAGCACGCACCTCAGCTCGTCCCTGGTGGTGAGCCGCAGGTGCAGCGCGGAGTCGGCGGCGACCACTCCGTCCCGGAACGGCAGCGTGCGCGCGAGGTCGACGACGGTCCGGGCTACTGTCGTGACCGGCATGCCCAGCTGCTCCGTCACGTGCTCAGCCGGCAGGTTTGCGGAGTGCAGGCAGATGCGTGCGGGCGCGTGCATGTCCGCGCCCGGCGGGCGGGTTAGGTGCACGGTTACGTCGCGACGCCCGACGAGGTCGATCTCGTGCACATAGGCGGCGGACTGGTGACTAACCACAGCGCCCGCGCCAGATCCGGTCAGCGCCGTGGCTGCGCCGATCGCGAGCAGTTCTTCGCCGCCCTTGAGGGTGAGCAGCGTGCGCGCGTGGGCGCCCGCTGCGTAAATGCCTCGCCGCACGACGAGCAGATCGCCGCGCCGGGTGCCGTCGCGGATCTGATCGCGTCGCCATCCCGCCTTGAGCAATTCCGCGGTCGTAACAATGTCCGCAACTCGCCCCGTCGGTGGCAGTCCCCGAGTGGTCACGCGGCTCAGGATCGTGCGCGCCTCCGACATTCTGGTGTTTCCGGCCTCTTTCGCGCCCGGTTTATCCGCTTTCGTTCCTACGGAACCTCCATGATGTGCGGCCGGAGCCGCCGTCATGTGCGCGCTGTCCGGCTTGTGCGCCACGATCGGGTGCATGGACGAGCTGCCGGAGCGGGTGTTGCGGAAGGTCGGCGGGAGTGCGGCAGTGGACGGGCTGGCCAGCCTCAGTGCGGCCGATTTCACGAGCCTCATGCTGGCGGTCGCCCGGCAGCGCGCGGCCCGCGAGACGCCGGCCAGCCTGCTGCGCCGGTACCGCAGCGACCGGTTCGTCCAGCCCGCCAGCACCGGCTGGCAGCTCATCCGCGCGGCAGAGGACGCGCTCACCGCGCACCTGCTGCCGGGAACCGAGCTACTCACGCTGCCGCCACTGGTTCCGCTCGGCACCCACTGCGTGCTCGGACCGATGAGCCAGGACAAGGTCGTCAGCACGATGCGCGCCGTCGAGGTCGCGGCGGACCCGACGAACGCGCTGGCGCTGGAGGCGGCCGTCCGGCGAAGGGCGAGCGCGCGCCACGCCGTCGTGCGGCTGGCCGCACTCCAGCGGGTAGTCAGGGCGCAGCGCCCGCAGTCGGGCGGCCTGCCGCACTTCAGCCTGCTCGGGCTCGTCACCGCGGGGCGGGACGACGGCGGCCACCGGTTCGAGCGGGCAGCCGTCGCCGAGCACGTGCGCTCGCTCGTCGCCGGCCTGTCGGCCGCTGGCTTCGGCCCGGCTCAGCTGGCCCTCACTCCCTTGTCGTCGGCTGGCGAGACGATCGCCGCGGCCGTGCCAGCCGAGCTAGCGGGCACCCCGGTTGAGGTTGTGCTCGACCGCGGCCGGCAGGCGGGTCGCGGCTACTACCGGGACGTGTGCTTCAAGCTCAGCGTGGCCGCTGCCGACGCGCGAGCCGAGGGCGGGCCCGCGGTCCAGTCGGCCGATGCCGCCTGGGCGGAGGTGGGTGACGGCGGCTTCACCGACTGGGCCGCGCGGCTGACCGCCAGCACCAAGGAGCGGCTCCTGATCAGCGGTGTGGGTATCGACCGGGTGCTCATGCTGTCGGCCGCTGCGCCGGGGGGTGCGGGCTAGGTCGGCGAGCAGGTCCGCCTGGGCGCCCGCGGCCTGCGTCGCGTTACCGGTCCCGGCTCCCGGCCCGCGGGTCGCGAGCGAAGGCGCCGGCGATGGACCGCCCGTTGTCCTCGGCCGGCATGAGCAGCCAGCAGGCGAGGTAGAGCGGGACGCCGGCACCGCCGACAAACGTGAGCGCCACGAAGCCGATCCGGACGACGAGCACGTCGATGCCGGTGTAGTCGGCCAGACCGGATGCCACCCCTGCGAGCATCCGGCCCGCTATCGGGCGCATGAGTGTCGTGTGCCTGGTCCCGCTCTTCGGCGCGGAGCCTGCGGCGGACTGATCGGGCGCTGAGCCCGTGATTTCGGTCATGCCGCCCAGCGTGCCGCGCGACTGGCGGGCTGCCCATCGGGAACCACCCCGGGAACAACCCTGACCGGACCCTGGTCACCCGTCGCCGGGACCGGGGCTTGTCCGGATGGCGGCCGGCGCCATCGCCGGGCCATCATGGGCACATGGCCGATGAAGCGCATGCGTCGGCTGGGCGGTACGCCACGAGCGGCCCCACGCAACCGCCGGGCTCGGCGGCCGGACCGGAGTCGGCCGGACCGGAGTCGGCGCGACCGGACTGGCTGGGGCGGCTCGGTGCCCGGCTGCGGCCCGGCCAGCCAAGCGACGGCCCGCTGCGGCGTCTGGCGGACGACCGCGTGCTCGGCGGCGTCGCAGCGGGGATAGCCCGGCGGACCGGTCTCGACGTGAGCCTGGTGCGGGCGGCACTGGTCGTGCTTGCGCTGGTCAGCTACGGATACGGCGCTGCCGCCTACGTGGTGGCGTGGCTGCTGATCCCTGCACAGGACGCTGACACCAACATCGCGACGAGGTCACTGGCCGACAAGCGCGGCATCGGGCTGGTGGCCGCGCTGACGTCCGTGCTGGTGGTGGGGTTGATCGTCGCCTCAGCGCTGGACGCGACCTGGATAGTCAGCCTCGGGGCGCCGCTGATCGTGTGCGCCGATGGCCTGGCTCTGATCAGCCGGAACGCCGACGCCGCGGAGCGGCAGCACGTGCGCGAGTTCGCCGATCCGTCCGGTCGGGCGGGCTCGGGCCGCCGGTCGCGGCGGCTGCTGCGGATCGTGGTCGCGGTGCTCCTCCTGCTGGGTGGTGGGTGGGCGCTAGTCGGCCACGCCGAGAAGAACTCGGCGCTGCTGCGGCCGCTGGGCGGCATCGTGCTCCTCGTCGGCGGCATGGCGATCGCCTTCGGCCCCTGGTGGCTGCGCGTCGCCAGGGACCTGGTCGAGGAGCGGCAGGCGCGGATCCGGGCCGAGGAACGCGCCGATATCGCCGCCCGGGTGCATGACTCGGTGCTGCAGACGCTGGCCCTCATTCAGCGCCGTGCTGGCGACCCGCATCAGGTCACCCGGCTCGCCAGGGCACAGGAGCGCGAGTTGCGGGCGTGGCTGTTCGACGGGCGGGCACCCGGCTCGCTTGACGGCCAGGCCGCCACCGTTGCCGACGGTGTGCGGCTTATCCAGCAGGAGGTGGAGGCGCAGCACGGGATCTCGGTCGAGGCCGTGACCGTGGGCGACTGCCCGCTGGACGAGGAGCTGACCGCCCTGCTCGCCGCGGGCAGGGAGGCGACTGTGAACGCGGCGAAGTGGTCAGGCGCGGACGTGGTGTCGGTGTTCGCGGAGGTCGAACCCGGCTCGGTGTCGTTGTACGTCCGCGACCGTGGTCGCGGCTTCGACCCCGACGCTGTCCCGGACGACCGCAAGGGACTCGCGGAGTCGGTGCGCGGCAGGGTGACCAGGCGCGGTGGCTCCGTCACGATCCGGAGCACGCCGGGCGAGGGCACCGAGGTATCGCTGGCGATGCCGAGGTCGGCGGCCGAGTCGTCGGCGCGGCGATCATGACCGCGCACGGCGCCGCGGCGGCGCCTCCCGCGGCGGGTTCCGGCCGGCCGCGGGTATTCATTGTCGACGATCACAGCATGTTCCGTGCTGGCGTCAGATCCGAGCTGTCGGGTGACGTCGAGATCGTCGGTGAGGCTGCCGACGTGGCGGCTGCGGTCAGCGAGATCTCCCGGTCCCTGCCCGACGTTGTGCTGCTGGATGTACACCTGCCGGGCGGTGGCGGACAGGACGTGGTCGCGGCGGTCAAGGCCGGGCATCCGGACGTGAAGTTTCTCGCGCTGTCGGCCTCGGATGCGCCCGAGGACGTGATCGCGGTGATCCGGGCTGGCGCCCGCGGCTACGTCACCAAGACGATCTCGGGCACCGAGCTCGTCGACGCGGTGCGCCGCGTCGCGGCCGGCGACGCCGTGTTCTCGCCGCGGCTCGCCGGGTTTGTGCTCGACGCGTTCGCGTCCGGGATGACAGCCGAGCTGGATCGTCCGTCCTTCGATCCGGAACTCGATCAGCTCACGGCGCGGGAGCGAGAGGTGCTGCGGCTGATCGCCCGCGGCTACACCTACCGGGAAGTGGGCAGGGAGCTGTTCATCTCGGTCAAGACCGTGGAGAGCCACGTGTCTTCGGTGCTGCGCAAGCTGCAGCTGTCCAGCAGGCACCAGCTGACCCGGTGGGCCGCCGAGCGCCGGCTGACCTAGCCCGCTCGGCGGCCCGGCGCACCAGGGTGACGCGGAACCGGCCGCCGAGCGCGGCGTTTGCACCCCATCTGTCGGCGAGGTGGGGCGTGGCCGGATAACGACCGGTCCGGAACTGGATGGGAACGGGCTCGGCCCGGCTGACTCCGGCCTGGCTCCACCCGGCCGCAGGGTGCGGTCGCGACGGCCGACGTATGATCGAGCCGGTCTAGGGTCGTCAGCAGCGGAGGCCGAGCAGGCAGTGGAATCGGGTAAGCCCGCGCCGAGGCTGCCCAGCCTCGGCCTAGACGAGCTGCTCGCGGAGTTGCAGAGTCGGCTCCAGGCGGTGCTCGCCACGAGGGACCGGGTCAACGCGCTGTTTGACGCTGTCGTCGCCGTCGGCACCAACCTCGACATCGAGGTGGTGCTGCGGGGCATTGTCGAGTCGGCCGTGTCACTGGTGAACGCGCGCTACGGGGCTATGGGCGTCATCGGTGAGGGCGGTCGGCTCGCCGACTTCATCCCGGTCGGTCTCACCGAAGAGCAGATCCGCCGCATCCACCACTGGCCGGAGGGGCGTGGGCTGCTCGGCGCGCTGATCCATGATCCGCGGCCGGTCCGGGTCGCGGACCTGAGCACCCACGAGCTGTCGTCCGGTTTCCCGTCCGGCCACCCGCCGATGACCTCGTTCCTCGGCGTCCCGATCCGGATCAGGGACGAGGTGTACGGAAATCTCTACCTGACCGAGAAGGCCGGCGGCGGCGAGTTCGACGACGAAGACGAGGCCGTGCTCGTCGCGCTGGCCGCCGCGGCGGGAGTGGCCATCGAGAACGCCCGGCTGTACGACGAGGCCCGTCGCCAGCAGCGGTGGCTAGCGGCCAGCGCCGAGGTGACCAGGGTGCTGCTGTCGGGCGCCGACGTCAGTGACGCGCTGGCCCTGATCGCCACCAGGTCGCTGGAGATGTCCGGTGCCGACCTGGTCATGCTCGCGTTGCCCGCAGGCGGGGACGTGCTGGAGATCACGCACGCGGCCGGCGAGTACGCGGCGGACGCGGTGGGCATGGTGGTGCCGGCTACCAGGTCGGCGTCCGGGACGGTGCTCGCCACCGGCGAACTGCTCGCCGTCGCCGACTTCAGCAACGACGAACGGGTCGCCGGGGTGGCAAGGGCACGGCTGAACCTCGGTCCGGCCATGCTTGTGCCGCTCGGCACCGCCGGAACCGTGCGGGGAGTGCTGACCGCGGGGCGGCGCCCCGGCGCGATGCCGCTAGCCCCCGCGGCAGCGGACATGCTGGTCACGTTCGCCTCCCAGGCCGGGATCGCGCTGGAACTCGCTGAGCACCGCCGTCAGGCGGAGCGGGTCGCGGTGTTCGAGGACCGCGACCGGATCGCTCGGGACTTGCACGACCTGGTCATCCAGCGGCTGTATGCAACCGGCATCGCGTTGCAGGGAGCGGTCGGCCTCATCGGCGCGCCGGAGGTCGCCAGCCGGGTCAGCCAGGCCGTGGATGCGCTGGACGAGACCATCAAGGACATCCGCACTTCCATCTTCGAATTGCAGGCCCGTCCGGCGGCCACCAGGACCGGGCTGCGCTCGCGGATCGTCGAGGTGGCTGACCAGATGACTGGCCTGCTGGGGTTCGCACCGTCGCTGCAGCTCGATGGTCCGCTCGACAACGGCGTGCCGGCCGACGCGGCTGAGCACCTGCTTGGCGCGCTACGCGAGGCCCTGTCGAACGCGGCCAGGCACGCGTCAGCGAGCGCCGTCGACGTGCTGGTGCGGGCGGCGGACACGCTGAGCCTGACCGTCACCGACAACGGTACCGGCGTCAAGCCGGGCGGGCGGCGTAGCGGCCTGGTCAACATCGAGCGGCGAGCTGCCGAGTGCGGCGGCTCGCTGCGCGTGGACACCGCGCCCGGTGGCGGCACCCGGCTGGAGTGGCAGGTGCCGCTGCCGTTACCGGCGTGACCGCGCTGAGGAGTAGCAACCGGCGCTGATCGAGACGGCACACCGCCGGCGGCCGAGTCCCCGGCCAGGTCTGCTAGCGCGGGAAGATGCGGGAGGCGTACACCGCGGCCTGGGTGCGCCGTTCCATGCCGAGCTTGGCGAACAGCGCGGACACGTAGTTCTTGACGGTCTTTTCCGCCAAGAACATCTGCTCGCCGATCTGGCGGTTCGTCAGTCCCTCGCCGATCAGCTCGAGGATCTTGCGCTCCTGCGGGGTGAGGCCGGCCAGCGGATCGGTCTTGCCGGCCTGATCACGCATCCGCGCTAGCACCTTGCTGGCGGCTTCGGGATCAAGCATGGACTCGCCCCTGGCGACGGTGCGCACCGCGCCGACCAGATCGGTGCCGCGGATCTGCTTGAGCACGTATCCGGCCGCGCCCGCCATGATGGCGTCGAACAGGGCGTCGTCGTCGCCGAACGAGGTCAGCATCAGGCAGGCAACCTCGGGCATCAGAGACCGGATCTCACGGCAGACCGTGACCCCGTCACCGTCGGGCAGCCGGACGTCCAGCACGGCCACGTCGGGCCGGACCGCAGGAATCCGCGCTAGCGCCGACGCGGCGGTCCCGGCCTCGCCGACGACCGTGATATCCGGCTCAGCCTCCAGCATGTCCTTGACGCCACGCCGGACGATCTCGTGATCGTCAAGCAGGAACACCTTGATGCTGCCCGGAGCCGCTGCACTGGCTGTCATTCCCCCAGCTTAGCCGCGGCCGGGCGGCTGCGGCCGGGGACCAAGGTCCCCCGGTTCGAGGGTCGTGGCGGTGGAGCGACGCGCAGCGTGCGTCAGGGGAACAGGCCGTGCAGGGGGAACGCCGCGTTGCGGGTGGCCATGATGGCCTGGTCAACCGGGTCGGCCGGGTCGTAGCCGCGGTCCACGCTCGGGAACTCGGTGCTGGCGCCCTCCGTCATCAGCTCCGGTGGCGACTCGGCTGAGACCCGGCCGACGTATTCGCGCCACGCCTGCGGGGTCGGCGTCGCCGGGTCGATCGGGTCACCGGCCGCCTCGGCCAGCAGGTGCGTCCAGGTGCGCGGGACGACTTGCACAAGCTGGTAGCCGCCGCCGCCGGTCAGCAGCCAGCGGCCGCCGGCTGTCTCGTGCGCGAGCCGGTGCAGGAGCGTGTGCGCCGCGCGCTGCGCGTCGATGGTGATCTCCAGGTTGGCCAGCGGGTCGCTCCAGTGCGTGTCGCAGCCGTGCTGGGTCACCAGGATCTGCGGCCGGAACTCCGCCAGCAGCGGCGGCACCACGGCGTGCAGCGCCCGCAGCCAGCCCGCGTCCCTGGTGCCGGCGGGCAGCGCGACGTTCACAGCGCCGCCCTCGGCGGCGGGGCCGCCGGTCTCGCTGGCCCGGCCAGTGCCGGGGAACAGCGTGGCGGGGTGCTCGTGCATGCTGATCGTCAGCACCCGCGGGTCGTCCCAGAACGCGGCCTGCACGCCGTCGCCGTGGTGCACGTCGATGTCGACGTACCCGATCCGCTCGACGCCGTGGGCAAGCAGCCAGGCGATCGCGATGGCCGGGTCGTTGTAGACGCAGAACCCGCTGGCGTTACCGCGCATCGCGTGGTGCAGGCCGCCCCCGATGCTCGCGGCGTGCTCCGCCGAGCCAAACCAGACCGCGCGGGCTGCGCCGAGCGTCGCGCCCGCCACCAGGGCCGACGCCGCGTGCATGCCGGCGAACACCGGGTCGTCTGGCGTGCCCAGGCCGCGCCCGAGCAGTGTCGCGGCGTCGGGCCGCGGCGCGTCGAGTTCGCCGCCGGCCGCCTTGACCACGGCAATGTAGCTCGGGTCGTGGATGAGCTCGAGTTCGGCGTCGGACGCGGCGGCCGCGGCCTCGACGACGACACCCGGCCGCGTCAGCACCCCGAAGGCGCGGGCAAGCTCGATCGTGAGCTTGACCCGAATCGGGGCCAGCGGATGCTCGGGGCCGAAGTCGTAGCTCGTCAGCCGTTCATCCCAGGACACGTGCAGGGTGCAGGTCACCGGCCGGGCTCCTTCCGACGCCATGGCGCAAGCCTGCCACTCTCCCCCGAGTAGGCTGGCCGGTGGCGGTGACTCGATGACAGATCGCGCTGGTGAGAGTCGGTTTGCCCTGCTGGCGGACGGCAGCACCGTCGAGATCAGCCAGGCGACGCCGGATGACGCCACGGACGTTCGGCAGATGCACGAGCAGCTGTCGCGGGAAAACTCCTACTTCCGGTTCTTCAGCTTCAGCCCACAGGCGCCCGTGCGCGAGGCTCTGCGGCTGTGCCGGCCACCGGGACCGGATCACGCGGCGCTGCTGGCCCGGCTCGGCGGGCGGCTGGTGGGTGTGGCGAGCTACGAGCCGACCGACCGGCCGGGCGTCGCGGAGGTCGCGTTCGCCGTGGCCGACGAGATGCACGGCCGGGGCGTCGCGACGCTGCTGCTCGAGCACCTGGTGTCGCTGGCGAGGCAACGGCACCTGACCGCGTTCGCGGCCGAGACGCTGCCGGAGAACGTGGCGATGCTCCGCGTGTTCGCCGACGCCGGCCTGCAGGTGACGCGGAAGTTCGCCGACGGCGTCGTCGAGCTCGTCATGCCGCTGCCCGGTCAGGAGGCTCGCCAGCTTGACAGCTATCTGGATGTCGTGGCGGGCCGCGCCAGCCGGGCGGACGTCGCGAGCCTGCGAGCGCTGCTCCAGCCGGCTTGCATCGCCGTCGTCGGGGCGGGCCGCCAGCGCGGCTCGGTCGGTCGCGAGATCCTGCGCAACATCGTCACGGGCGGGTTCGCCGGGATGGTCTATCCCGTCAACGCGCGCGGCGGCAGCGTCGAGGGGCTGCGGTGCCGCACCTCGCCCGCCGACCTGCCCGCGGGCGTCGACCTGGCCGTCATCGCGGTGCCAGCTCAGGACGTGGCCGCGGTGGCCGAGCAGTGCGGCCGTCGCGGGGTGCACGCGCTTGCCGTGGTCTCCGCCGGACTCGGCGACTCAGGAGCGGACTTGCTGGCCATCTGCCGGCGGTACGGGATGCGGCTGGTGGGCCCCAACTGCTACGGCATCGCGGTGCCCGCGCTGCGGCTCAACGCCAGCTTCGCCGCGACCGCGCCGCTACCCGGCGACGCCGGGCTGGTCGTGCAGTCGGGCGGCATCGGGCTGGCGCTGCTCGAGCAGCTGTCCCGGCTCGGCATTGGCGTGTCCTCGTTCGCCTCGGTCGGCGACAAGTACGACGTGTCCAGCAATGACCTGCTGACCTGGTGGGAGCGGGACGAGCAGACCAGCCTCGCCATCTTGTACCTGGAGTCATACGGCAACCCGCGCGGGTTCGCCCGCACCGCGCGGCGGGTCGGCCGCAAGCTGCCGGTGCTGACGGTTGTCGGCGGGCGGTCGGTGGCCGGGCAGCGCGCGGCGGAGTCGCGCACGGCCGCCGCGACGCCGCTCGTGACCCAGGAGGCCCTGTTCGGCCAGGCGGGCATCATCGCCACGCACAGTCTCGGCGAACTGGTCGAGGCGGCCGCGTTCCTGGCGGCGCAGCCGCTTCCGGCCGGCCGGCGGGTCGGGATCGTGTCCAACGCGGGCGGTGCGGGCGCGCTCGCCGCCGACGCCTGCGTCGAGAGCGGACTGACCGTAGCGACACTCGGCGCCGCCACGCGCGAGCTGCTCGACCGGCTGCTCCCGTCGAGGTCAGCCGTATCTGGTCCAGTGGACACGACGGGTGCGGTGCAGCCGGACGCGTTCCGGGCCTGCCTCGAGCACGTCGCAGCCGACGACGGCGTGGACGCGCTCCTGGCCATCGGGGTGCCGACGGCCGTCGCCGACCTCACCGACGCCATCCGCGCCGCGGCGGTAGCCAAGCCGATGGCCGCCACGCTGCTCGATCGTGCGGAGTCGGTCGGCATGCTGACCGCCGCGGCCGATGATGGCACAGCACAACCCGGCGAGTGGCCGCGCCGGGTGCCCGTGTACGGCTACCCGGAGAGCGCGGCGAAGGCGCTCGCGCAGGCCGTGAACTACCGGGAGTGGCGGGACGGCCCGCACGGCCACGTCCCTGACCTCGATGACGTGGACACAGTAACGGCGCGGGCATTGCTGTCGGAGTTCCTGGCCGGCCAGCCCGATGGTGGCTGGCTGCCGGCCGAGCAGGCTGCGGACCTGCTCGCGTGCTACCGGATCCCGAGTCCGGCCACCGGCACGGTGGACTCGGCAGAGGCCGACGTCGAGCTCGTCGTGGCGGTGGTGCAGCAGCCGGTGTTCGGCCCGCTGGTCGTGTTCGGCCTGGGCGGCGTGGCCGCAGACGCGGCAGACCGATCGGCCCGGCTGGCGCCGCTGACCGACTCGGACGCGGCTGCGATGATCGGCGCGGTCCGTGCCGCCGCGCAACTGCTTGGCCCCGCGGGGTCGGCCGCGGTCACGGCCCTGCTGCTGCGCGTGTCGCGGCTCGCCGACGACCTGCCAGAGGTGGCCGGGCTGGAGCTTGACCCGGTGATCGCGCGATCAGACGGCGCGTACCCGATCGACGCGCGGGTGCGGATAACGCCGGCCGAGCCCCGTGACCCGTTCCTGCGTCAGCTGCGCTGACCGCGGCGGGACCGACTAGACCGGCCCTAGACGGGCCCGTTCCCCGCATTTCGGACCCTGGCGCGGCGGCAGTGCTCGGGGTGGCGGCGGTGCGGACGCCCGCGCGACACTGGGATAGACGCAAACCTGCAGGGGACCTAACGCTGGGTGGCGTGAGATGCTTACGCTGCCGGGTAGAGGCGCGAGCAGCCAAGCAGACCGGGGGCAGCCTGGATCGGAGGTGCCGCTGGTGTCACTGCGACATCCACTGGCAAACCGGACACATGGCTGCGCCCGCAATCCGCTTCGGCGCCGGATCGACGACGTCGAGGTCGCGATCATGACCGGCCTGGTGGTGGCGTTCCTGATCGCCGCGCCGCTGCTGAGCATCATGACCGGGCGCATCGCGGATGCGGCCGGGCTGCGCGAGCAGCGCGCTGAGCAGGCCTGGCACCAGGTCCAGGCGGTGCTGCTGCAGGGCACGTCCGGGCCGAACAGCCAGGACGGCGGGTACGACGCGGCCTGGGCCACCGCTCGCTGGCCCATTTCCGGCGGCAGGTCGCGGACTGGCGTCATCGCGGTCGGGCTGGACGCGAAGGCAGGGCAGCGGGTGACCATCTGGGTAACCGGATCGGGCCAGGTCACCCGGCCGCCGCTGAGCCACGACGACGTGCTGGACGGGATCGCCAACGCGGTCCTCGCCACCGTCGCCGGGCTGGCCGTGCTGCTGGCGCTTGCCGGGGTCGCCGGCCGGGCGGCAGTCAACCGGCGCCGGATGGCCGCCTGGGGCCGGGCGTGGGAGGTCATCGGGCCGCGGTGGACGTCCCGGCGCTGACCGCCTCGGGCCCGAACGTCGACTGAGGGGGACGCGTGCGCGCCTGGGTGGTAGACCACACCGCACCCGCCGACGAGCGACCGCTGCGCCGGATCGAGCGAGCCCAGCCGGAGCCAGGCGCTGGCCAGGTGCGGATCAGGGTCACCTGCTGCGGCGTCTGCCGCACGGACCTGCACCTGGCCGAGGGTGACCTGCCGCCCAGGCGGCCGCGGATGACGCCCGGGCACGAGGTCGTCGGCCGGCTCGACGCGGTTGGCCCGGCTGCGGGCAGGTTCGCAATCGGCGCCAGGGTCGGCGTGCCATGGCTCGGCGGCACCGACGGCAGCTGCCAGTTCTGCCGGCGCGGCGCGGAGAACCTGTGCGTGGCGCCCACGTTCACCGGCTGGGACGTGCACGGCGGCTACGCGGACGCGTGCGTGGCGAACGAGGCGTACGTCTACGAGCTGCCCGAGGCGCTCGACGATGAGCACGCCGCGCCGCTGCTCTGCGCGGGCATCATCGGGTACCGGGCGCTGCAACGGGCGTGCGTCCCGCCCGGCGGGCGGCTGGGCATCTACGGCTTCGGCGGCAGCGCACACATCACCGCGCAGATCGCGCTGCACCAGGGACTCCGCGTGCACGTCCTCACCAGGGGAGCGGGCAACCGCAAGCTCGCGGCTGAGCTCGGCGCGGACTCGGTCGGCGACGCCGCGGACTCGCCGCCCGAGCCGCTCGACGGCGCGATCCTGTTCGCCCCGGCGGGCGAGCTCGTGCCGGTGGCACTGCGTGCGCTGGACCGGGGTGGCACGCTGGCGATCGCGGGCATCTGGCTCTCGGACATACCGGTCCTCAGCTACGCCGACGAGCTGTTCTCCGAACGCCAGGTGCGCAGCGTCACGGCGAATACCCGCCGGGACGGGGAGGAGTTCCTGGCCCTCGCCGCGCGGCTCGGCATCCGGCCGACCACGATCGGCTACCCGATGGAGCGAGCCGACGCCGCGCTCGCCGATCTCGCGCACGGCCGGTTCAGCGGCGCGGCCGTCCTGCACAACTAGTCACCTGCCGACGGGTTCCCGAGGCCGCCCCGGTGCTGACCGTGGCGGTGTCATCGGTACTGCCTTCGTTGTCCGCAGTGACTAGTCATGGCTGACTCTCCGCAGCCGCGAGCCTGGAGCGCACCGGACTCGGACGAGCTGGTCCCGCTTGACTTTGCGCTGCAAAGCATCATAACTTTGTGTCACAAAGTTTGCTCCTGAGAACGTGCAGAGGGAAGGTGCCACGCATGAGCGGTCGGCGAGGGCGGCGGGCCGGAGTGTCCACGGTGGTACACGGCGGGACCGATGCGGACAACGTGCCGGGCGGCTGCGGGCGCGCCGCTGTCAGGCACCTGTGTCGCGGCGGACGCGCCAGCGGCATCGTGCACGGTCGCAGCGCGCAGGCCGGCGTGACGATGCTGGTCGCGGCTTCGATCGCGGTCATGCTGACCGCGTGCGGCTCGGCCCCCGCCGGCTTCGGTACCGCGTCGGCTGGCACCGCGCCACCAGGCAGCCGAGCTCCGGCGACCAAGGTCGCCGGTGCCGGGACGGCAGGCTCCATTGTCGCCGCGCCGGTGCGGATAGCCCGCACCAGACTGGGCGCCGTCGGCTACAGGGAGGTCGGCAGCGGTCCGCCGCTGGTCATGATCATGGGTTACGGCGGAACCATGGCGACGTGGGACCCGCGGTTTGTCGACACGCTAGCCCGCCGGTTCCGGGTGGTGATCTTCGACAACGCCGGGATCGGTGACACGCAGGCGCTGCGGGCACCGCTGACTATCGACGAGATGGCCAGCCAGACCAGCGCGCTCATCACCGCGCTGCGGCTGAACCGGCCGGACGTACTCGGCTACTCGATGGGCGGCATGATCGCCCAGGCGCTCGCGGTGCTGCACCCGGCGCAGGTGCGCCGCCTGGTACTGTGCGCGACGTTCCCGGGTACCGGCACGGTCATCCCGCCGCAGGCTCGGATCAACGCCCTGACTAGCGGCAGCACAGCCCAGGTCAGGGCCGTCTTGTACCCAGCTAACCAGGTGCTGGCCTTCGACGCGGCGTCCGCCGGGAGTTCGGTGTACCCGGCAGCGGCGTCGGCCTCCGCTGCTGTGATCGCGGCGCAGGGGCAGGCGTCTCTTGCCTGGTTCCATGGCCGGGACCGGGCCGGCCGGCTGACCGGCCAGATCTCCGTGCCCACGCTCGTGGCGGATGGCACGGATGATCAGCTCGACGCCGTCGCGAACGACCGTGCTATCGCCGACCGCATCCAGGGCGCGAAGCTGCTGCTGTACCCGGACGCCGGGCACGGCTTCCTGTTCCAGGAGGGCACACCGTTCGCGGTCGAGGTTGGCTCCTTCCTCGCGGGCCCGCCCGCACCGGACAGCACCGTCCAGCTGCGGCGGGTGTTCGCGACCGACGAGTCACGCGTCGTCGCTGCCGGGCGCACCTGGGACTCCAGGCTGCACGCGGTGGACACTGCCACGGCCACGACGCCGGAGGTCGCCGCCATCGACTTCCCGTACGTGACTGCTCTCGACCAGCTTGACGACGACCTGCTGACCGCCGGAGCGACCGGGAGCCAGCTCGCCGACGTCAACCGGTTCGTGCAGGCCGACGAGAGGTTTGCCACCGACATCGCCGCGCTCGCCGAGCTGCCGCAGTCGGCGGTGGTCGGCTGGGAGGCGCAGGCCAAGGCAGATGCGGCCGTCGCGGAACGCGCAGCGGACGCCCTGCGCTCAGCGCTTGGCCTGCCCGCAGCGCAGAGGGGCACCGGCACTCCCTAGCGACCTCTATCGCGTGGTCCTGCGCTGCTTGCGGATGACCACGAAGGCGGCGGCAGGCCAGGCGACAAGCCGATCGTCAGATTGGCGTCCGTAAATTGGACAAACTACTCGACAGTGGCCCGTAGCGGGCTCGTCCGTCGCCCTGGCGGAAAGGTGGCTGGCGCGTACCGGGCCAATAGCCCCAGCCTCCCGGGATTGCACCAGATGTCATATCGAGTAACCATAGACAGTCATGACCACAGAACAACTGCCCCCCGAGCCGCAGGAGCCTCGCCGGCCTCGCTGGTGGCCATTTGACGGCGTCGGGCGGCCCTGGCGGCCGCACCCGGCAGATCTGACCGCGGCCGACGGCACCGCGGTCGATGGGACGAGCGCGGCCGATGGGACGAGCGCGGCCGCCGCCGGACCGGCACAGCCCGCCGACCTGGCCGCAAATGGCTCGGTGATCCAGGGCGAGGTCGTCACTGATGACGAGCGGACCGCCCGTGAGCTAGCGAACCAGAAGGAGCAGGCAGCGGACGAGCGGCTGCCGCTGTCGCCGACCTTCCGGCAGGAGCTCCGCATGCAGCTCGCCGACTTCGCTGAGCGGGCGCACCAGAAGCGGCTCCATCCGGCCGGTCCCGAGCTGCTCGGTTCCGGCGGCGGCATTACGGAGCAGGTCGTGCACGCGATGGCCGAGCTGATCTCGGCGCAGAACCTGCCAGGTCCGGCTGGCAGCCTCGAGGACCGGACGGACTTGCTGCTCGGCGCGCTGGCGGCGACCGATCCGAAGCAGGCCGCCGAGGCGGGCCACGTGTCATTTGTCACCTTGCGTGGCCGGCTCATGCTGGACGTCTCGACTGCCGACATGGACGGCGGGTCGCTCGTGACCGAGTTCGTCCGGCTGGATGGCAAGCCAGCGCGTTCTGACCAGGAGGCGGCTGACCAGGATTCGGCGGTGCCTGGCGCGGCTGGGTCGGCGGGCGATGAGGAGTGGCCGACTCGCTACGCGGCGGTCATCTGCGGGCCCGCTGCCGTCATCGCTGGCGGCCGTCCGTACCTCAGCATGGACGCGCTCACGACGTATGCGCGCCGCCAGGCTTTCGTCCGTTTCGACGACGACGGCGACCCGCACGCGGCGCGCAGGCGGATGCGCGCGGCGCACAGCATCGAGATCATCGTTCTGCTGGATCCGTCGCTGGACGGCGGGGTTTGGGTGGACGTGGATCCCGCGACGGGCAGGCCTGCCGCTGCGATGTCGATAGTCGTCAGGCCGGCTGGCTTCCGGTTCACGCCGCTCACCGCCGCCTGACCGGGCGCGGTCGTCAGGCCGTCAGCTCTGTCGGCCACTCGATGAGCCGCCTGGCATTGACTTGGCCGATGAGTTCGGGCTCGTTACCGTCCGGTGCGGCTTGCTTCTGCTCCTCGGTGAGGCCGTGCCAGCTGCCTGGCGCGATCCCGGCCGACAGTCTCGCCGCGGTGTGCTCGATGACCAGCGGTCCGATGTGCAGGACCGCAGGGCTGCCGGCGTGCAACGCGTGCAGCAGCGTCCGCAGCTCGGCTGTCCCCGGTGGCTCGTCGGGCTGCTCCGGCTTCTCGGCCGCGGTGAGCAGCGTGTCGAGCAGGAGATCCGCCGACGTCAGGTCGCCGGGCCAGCGCACGTAGAACCTGATTCCGTACGGCCGGTCAGCCTGCCGGTACATGAGGCCGGCCGCAAGCGCGGTGAGGAAACCGTCCACCAGATCGGGAACGAGGTCGAGCACGGGCTGCCGGGCATACAGGCCGCCGCGCAGGATGCGCGGCCGCGAGCCCGCCGCCTGCTGCTCAAGGGAGACAACCGCGTAGTGCTCGAGCTCGGTTACCAGCCGATAGGCCTCGAGTGCATCCGCGTCTGCGGTGAGGAAATGCGCATCGGCGCGCCGTCCCAGGTGGGCAAGCTGCCGGGCCTGTTCCCGTATCGTCTCGATGGCCTCGTCGTAGTTCTCACGGCTGACCTTCAGCTGCTCTTGCGCCACCGCAAGCTGCTTGCTGGCCAGGCTGACGTCGTTCTGGACCGACTTCACCTCGTCGTCGCGGAGCTGCAGCTCGGTGGTGCTCCAGGAGAGCGTGCCGCTCAGCCCCTCGATCTGACGCAGGGCCGCAATCCCGATGGCAATTGCGGCGACCGCGAGTATCAGGGCTATAACCGCCAGCCAGACCATCACTTCCTCCCCAGTGCCCGATTGCCAGGCAACCGCCATTCTGTACCGATGGCTTTCGCAACGGAAGAACGACATGCGCATTCGCATTCACGCGTTGCGGCTGTGCGACCCGGCTCACGGCGGCGCCGTTCGCCGCCGGGCGGGCCCGCCCAGGCAGCTGGCCCAGCCGGCCGCGCGCGACGCCCGTGGCATGACGGGGTGGCAGGATGGACAGGGTGACCGGCGTGACCGAGGCCTGCGAGTCGGCCCAGTCGGCGGGCAGCACGCCGACGGTGGATTTCCGGACCGAGCCAGCGCGCTATCGGCACTGGCGGTTGTCGTTCGACGGCCCGGTGGCGACGCTGGTCATGGACGTCGACGAGGCTGGCGGCCTGCTGCCCGGCTATGAGCTGAAGCTGAATTCCTATGACCTTGGCGTGGATATCGAGCTGCAGGACGCGGTGCAGCGGCTGCGGTTCGAGCACCCCGAGGTCGCCGTCGTGGTGCTGACCAGCGCGAAAGACAAGGTCTTCTGCGCCGGGGCCAACATCAGGATGCTGGCCAGCTCGCCGCACCCGTGGAAGGTGAACTTCTGCAAGTTCACCAACGAGACCCGCCTGTCGATCGAGGACGCGACCGCGTGCTCCGGCCAGACGTGGCTGGCCGCGGTGAACGGGACGGCGTCGGGCGGCGGTTACGAGCTGGCCCTGGCGTGCGAGGAGATCCTGCTGATCGACGACCGCTCGTCGGTGGTGTCGCTGCCGGAGCTGCCGCTGCTGGGTGTGCTGCCCGGCACCGGCGGGCTGACCAGGGTGACCGACAAGCGGCACGTGCGTCGCGACGTCGCCGACTACTTCGCCACCAGGGCCGAGGGGATCGGCGGGCAGAAGGCGGTGGCGTGGCGACTGGTCGACGCGGCCGTGCCGCGGGCGAGCTGGGCGGAGACGGTCGCGGCCAGGGCCGCCGAGCTGGCAGACCGGCCGGGCCAGCCGGGCCGGCCGCGCGCGGCACAGGGGATCGTGCTGGACCGGCTGCCGAAGACCAGGACCGCGGATGAGGTCTGCTATCCGCACGTCGCGGCCCGGCTGGATCGCAGCCGGCGGG